>JBLMWX010000001.1:0-8859 GCA_050257455.1 Gemmatimonadota bacterium
ACCAGGATCACCTCCAGCGTCTCACCCGCCACCGTCGCCTCCGTGAGCCGGCCCTGGACGGCCATTCCGTTGCCCTCGCGTGGCACGATGTCAGCGGGACGCCACCGCCCTCCAGAGAAGCCATCCATACGCCACCGTCGCACCGATCATGACCGGCACGGCGGGCGCGCCGACGACGGCGACCAGGACGATCGCCGCGGACAGCGCGGCGGCGAGGCGCGTCCTCATCGGCGACTCACGATCCGGAGCCGTCGCCCTGGGTTCGGCCGCGGGTCACCGGCGCGGTCGTCGCGGATGATCCTCCGGACGTACGCGCGCTCCTCCGGGGTCGCCGCGCACGCGAGCGCGGCCGCGAAGTGCGGTCGGGCCTCCGCGGGCATGGCGAGGCGCTGGTACAGCTCGCCGAGCGCGCAGCGCGGGCGGAACGCGTGCGGATCGGCCGTCAGCGCCGCGTCCAGATGCGCGAACGCCCGCTCGATCCGGCGCGTGCGCGCGTAGGCGTCTGCCGCGAGCGTCCGCGCCTCGACGTTCGCCGGCTCGAGCGCGACGGCCTGCTCGAGGAGATCGATCGCTTCGCTCAGCCGTCCGCGCTCGAGCGCCCGCTCCGCACGCTCGAGCGCTGCGCGCGGGTGCTGGACGAGCGGAATCGGTTCCGGCGCCATGGTCGGGACGTTCGTCGCGGTCACACGGCCGCGGGGCCGCGCTCGCCGGTACGGATGCGGACGACCTCGTCGACCGGCGTGATGAAGATCTTTCCGTCGCCGATGCGTCCCGTCCGCGCGCCCTCGACGATGGCGTCCACGGTCTGCGCCACCCGGTCGTCGGGCACGAGGACCGAGAGCTGCACCTTCGGCAGGAAGTCGACGACGTACTCGGCGCCCCGGTAGAGCTCCGTGTGACCCTTCTGGCGGCCGAACCCCTTGACCTCGGACACGGTGATCCCCTGGATGCCGATGTCGTTCAAGGCTTCCTTGACCTCGTCCAGCTTGAACGGCTTGATGATGGCCTCGATCTTCTTCATGGGTCACCTCCCGGGGTCGATCCAGCAAGGGGCGTACCAGGCCGGCCGGCCCGGCCCGCCGCCGCCGACCGGGCGCCGGAATCGTCCATCGTTTCAAACGGTTCCCGGTGCGCCCCCATCGCGGCGGTGACGGCCGGCGGCGCCGGGTGATAAAATGGGTGCCCAAGACGCAGGCACGGGGTGCCCGCCGTTCGGGCAGAGGGGGGAAGGGCCGTGGGCGGCAGCGTGCTCGATGAGTACCGCGCGGACGTGGAGAGGATCTTCGGCGGCGACCTCGTTTCGCTCACCCTCTACGGGCTCCACGCGGACGAGGAGCCGTCGCCGGGCGCGGAGGCGTCCGTCCTCGTCGTCGTCCGGGAGCTTGCGCCCGCGGCGCTCGAAGCGTATCACGGCATCGCCCACCGGTACGCCCGCCGGGGGATCCCCGCCCCGCCGATCCTGACGGAGGACTTCCTGCGCGAGTCGGCGGACGTCTTCCCGCTGGAATTCCTGGGAATGGCGGAGAGGCGCCGGGTCCTGTCCGGAAGGGACGTGGTCGCGGAGATCCCGATCGCCACGAAGAACCTGCGGCACCAGGTCGAGTTCGAGCTCAAGGGAAAGCTCCTCGCGCTGCGGCGGATGTACATGCAGACCTTCGGCAGGAAGGAACTGGCCCGGCTCCTCCTCTCGACCGTCGGCCCGCTCGTGTCCGTGGCCCGGGGGCTCCTCCTGCTGGCGGCCCGGCAGCCGGGTGCGCCGCCGGCGGCGGTCCCGCACGACAAGGAAGAGATCGTCGCGGAGATCGAGAAGCGGTTCGCCGTTTCGCTGCACGCGGTCCGGGAGGCCCTCGCCGCGAGAAAGGCCGGGACGATGAGCCCTTCCCGCGCCCGGGAGATCCTCTTCCCCTACCTCGAGGAGGCCGCCCGGCTGTGCTCCCTGTCCGACCGCTTCCCGGCGGGAGACGACGCGTAGTGGCGCGTCCCGCCGCCGGCCCCGCGCGCCGCGCGATGCGGGCGGCCGCGGCCGCCCTCCTGCTGTGCCTGCCCGTCCTTCCGGCGGCGGGCGCGGACACGCTGCCGGAGCACCGGGGATACGTCACGGACGACGCCGGGGTGATGGGCGAATGGGCCGCGAAGACCGAGGCGCTCTGCCGCGGGATCGAGCGGGAAACGACGGCGGAGATCGCCGTCCTCACCGTCCGGACGACCGGGCCGCTCCCTGCCCAGCAGTATGCCCAGGAAGTCTTCGACCGGTGGAAGATCGGCAAGAAAGGGAAGGACAACGGCGTCCTCGTGCTGGTCGCCGTCGACGACCGGAGGATGTGGATCGCCACGGGGTACGGCGTCGAGGGCGTCCTTCCCGACGGCAAGGTCGGCGAGATCCGGGACACGGTGATGCTCCCCGCGTTCCGGCAGAACCGCTACGGGGAGGGGATCTATCTCGGGGTGGCGGCCGTCGGACAGGTCCTCGGCGCGGGGACGGCGAGCGAAGTCGGCAAGGAGAAGCCGCACGTGAGGCTTCCCTTCTCCCTGCTCTTCTTCGCCCTCGTCGTGGGATTCTTCATCCTGCGCTCCCTCCTGTTCTGGCCGTTCGGGGGCCGCAGGCGGGGAGGAGGCGGCTGGTACCCCGGCGGGTTCGGCGGGGGCGGATTCGGCGGGGGAGGATTCGGCGGCGGCGGGTTCGGGGGATTCGGCGGCGGCGCCTCGGGGGGCGGCGGCGCCGGCGGCGGCTGGTGACCAAATGAAACGCGGAGGGAACCGATGAAGAAGCTCTGGATCGGCGTTGCGGTCGTTGCGGCCCTGGCCGCCTTCTCGGGGGTCGGCATCTACAACAGGATCGTGAGGAACAACGTGACGGTGGACGAGAAGTGGGGGCAGGTGCAGAACGTGCTGCAGCGGCGGGCGGACCTCATCCCCAACCTCGTCCAGACGGTCAAGGGGTACGCGGCCCACGAGAAGGAGATCTTCGAGAACGTGGCCAACGCCCGGGCGAGACTCGCCGGGGCCCAGACGCCGGAACAGGCGATGGCGGCGAACGCGGAGGTCTCCTCGGCCCTGGCGCGCCTGCTCGCGGTCGTCGAGAACTACCCGCAGCTCAAGGCGGACCGGACCTTCATCCGGCTGATGGACGAGCTGGCCGGCGCCGAGAACCGGATCGCGGTGGAGCGGATGCGCTACAACGAGGCGGTGAGCGCATACAACAAGTCCATCGCCGTGTTCCCGAGCAGCCTGGTCGCCGGCCTCTCGGGTTTCCGGGCCCGGCCGTTCTTCGCGGCCGAGTCGCGTGCGACCGAGGTCCCCAAGGTCGACTTCGGAAAGTAGCGTGGGCACGCACCTCGTCGTGGACGGTTACAACCTCGCCCGGTCGGGGGCCCTCCTCCTCGCGGAGGACCCGGCGAGCGAGGCCGGCCGGCAGGAGCTGTGCGCGCTCCTCGCCGGGTACGCCCGCGCGAAGGGCTTCCGCCTGACGGTCGTCTTCGACGGCCGGGGGGCGGGCCGGCCCGACCGGACCCGGACCGCGTTCAAGGGGGGAACGGCGCTGTACGCCTCCGCCCGGGAGACGGCCGACGACGCGATCCGCGCGATCGCCCGGGACGCCCCGTCGGGCCTCGTCGTCGTCACGGCCGACCGTGGCCTGGCCGGGACCCTGTCCGCGCGCGCCGTGACCGTGGTGTCGTGCGCGGAGTTCGCGGAGCGCCTCGAGGCGTGCCGGATCGCCGCGCTCAAGGGAACCGGCGACGAAGAGGCCGGCCGGGACCGGGGAAGGCCGAAACGGGGCGAGGGGCGCCGGATGAAGAAGGCCGAGCGCGCCCGCGCCCGGACCCTGAAGAAGCTCTGACCGGTTCAGCCGCCGGGGGCGGGGGGGCGCGGTTCGCCGAACTTCCGCTCCTGGCCGGCGACGAGCAGCTTGATGTTTTCCCGGTGGGTGTAGACGACGACGAAGGCCATGACGAGCGACAGCGTCACGTAGTGGCGCGACGTCGCGAGGAAAGCCATCATGACGGGGAGCGCCACCGCCGCGCAGAGGGACGCCAGGGACACGTAGCGCGTGAAGTAGACGACCGCGACGAACAGGACGACGAGGACGAAGGCGGTGACGGGTGACAGGAACAGGACGACGCCCAGCGCCGTGGCGACGCCCTTGCCTCCCTTGAAGTGCATGTAGATCGAGAAGACGTGGCCGAGGAAGACGGCCCCCCCGACGAGGGCGAGCCAGTGATCGATCCGCCCCTCGATGAGCATGTACGCCAGCCCCATCGCGAAGATCCCCTTCCCCGCGTCGAGCAGCAGCGTGAGGATGCCGCCGGCCTTCCCGACCGCGCGCATCACGTTGGTCGCCCCGATGTTGCCGGAGCCGACGTCGCGAAGGCTGACGGTCCGGTCGAACAGGTGCGCCACGAGCAGCCCGAAGGGGACCGACCCCAGGAAGTAGGCAAACAGGACGATGGAGGCGCCGCGGGCGAGTGAGGGGTCCATCGGCTGCATTTTAGCAGAATCGCGCGGGGGATTGACGTTTACGGGGAGAAGGCGCCGCGCTAGAATGGGCGCCGTGGTGCCGACCCCTCGCCTCCCGCGCGCGATCCCGTGCCTCGCCGCAGCCGCCCTGCTCCTCGCCGGCAGCCGGGCCTCCGCCGCCCCCAACGCGCCGGACGAGGCCGTCTACCAGTCCGCCGCGGTGTGCGCGCAATGTCACCCGGAGATTCACCGGACGTGGCGCGGCTCCCTGCACGCGCGCGCCTTCACCGACCCGGCGTTCCAGCTCGCGTACGACCGGGTCCGGCGCGCGGAACCCGGGCGGACGACGCCGTGCGAGTGGTGCCACAACCCGATGCGGTTCCTCCTGGCGCCGGGAGATCCCCGGGCCGCGATCTTCGCCCAGGAGGGCGTGACGTGCGATTTCTGCCATTCCGTGGAGTCGGCGTCGGCCGGGGGCGACTTCCCGCGGTACCGGGCGCGGCCCGGCGTCAAGTTCGGCCCCTGGGACGGGCGATCGGGCAAGAGCCCGCACACGACGCGGTTTTCCCGCCTCCACCTCTCCTCGACCTTCTGCGCGGGATGCCACGAGCTCCGCAACGCGCACGGCGTCCCCGTCCTGTCGACCTACAGCGAATGGGAGGAGAGCTTCTACCGCGGGGAAGGGGTCCAGTGCCAGTTCTGCCACCTTCCCCAGCTCTTCGGCGCCGACTTCATCGCCGCGTCCGGCGGGAAGGGGCCCCTCGACCACGCGATGGTCGGGGGCCATTCGCGGGACCGGCTCGCGAAGGCGATCCCGCTCGAGGCCGCCCTGACCCTGTCGGGCGCCGAGGCACGGTTGACCATTCGCGTCAAGAACGACACGGTCGGCCACAAGACGCCGTCGGGGATCCCCTCGCACCGGATCCGGCTCGCCTCCGTCGTCTACGACGACGCCGGGACGGCGCTCGGCCGGAAGGACGAGGTCTTCGAGCGGGTGCTCGGGGACGGGAACGGACAGCCCCTGCCGCATCCCGAGATGGTCTTCACCGAGGCGCGGGAGGTGCTCAAGGACAACCGGATCGCTCCCAAGGAAACGCGGGAGGTCGTGCACGTGTTCCCGGTCGCGGGGTCGCCGCCCGCCGCGGCCGAGGTGTCGCTGTCGTACGAGATCCCGACGCCCGACGTCTCCCCGGAGCTCCGCACGATCGACGTCCCGATCGCGCGGGTCGTCATCCCCATCCGCCGGGGATCGTTCGCGCGCCTGGTCGCGCCGATCGCGGGCGCAGTGGCCGCGATCGCCCTGCTGGCCGCGGCCGTGCTGCTCCGGCGCCGGACGCGCTGACCGTCAGGTCCCTTCGATCTCCTCGCCGCGCGTGCGGCCCACCCCCGACTCGAATGCGGCCCGCTCGACCGCCTCGGCCACCGCCCGGTGCATCGCCATGTTCAGGAGGGAGGGCACGAGCTCGCCCGCCTCGGCGAAGGAGCCGATCGTCTTGGCAGCCGCGATCTTCATCCGGTTGTTGATCTTGCGCGCCCGCGCGTCGAGGGCGCCCCGGAACAGGCCGGGGAACGCGAGCGCGTTGTTGGCGCCCCGCCCGTCGGCGGCGAAGGAGGCCCCCGCGGCGCGGGCGTCCTCCGGCAGGATCTCGGGACGCGGATTGGACAGGGCCAGGATGACCTGCCCCTTCCGGATCATCTCCTTCTTGATGAGGCCGGGAACCCCCGTCGTGCAGATGACGATGTCCGCGCCCGCCATGATCTCCGGCAACGCGACCGGCTTCCCCCCGCCCTTCGCGAAGATCTCCATCGCCGTCGCGTTGATGTCCGTCCCCAGCATCTTCCTCACCCCGTAGGCCATGAGGAGCTTCGAGATCCCCATCCCGGCCGCGCCGAGGCCGACCATCCCGACGACGTCGTTCTTGATCTGCATTCCCACGTACTTGCTCGCGTTGAGGAGCGCCGCGAGGACCACCACGGCGGTGCCGTGCTGGTCGTCGTGCATGACCGGGATCTCGAGCATCTCGGCCAGCCGGTCCTCGATCTCGAAGCACTCGGGGGCCTTGATATCCTCGAGCTTGACGGCGCCGAACGACGGCGCGATGCACGCCACGGTCCGGATGATCTCCTCGGTGTCGTGGGACTGGATGAGGATCGGCACGCCGCTGATCCCTGCGAGGGCGTCGAACAGGACCGCCTTCCCCTCCATGACCGGCATCCCGGGGACCGCCCCGATGTCCCCGAGCCCCAGGATCGCCGTCCCGTTGGTCACGATCGCCACCGTGTTGCCGATGGCCGTGTAGTCGTAGGCGAGGTCGGGCTTCCCCTGGATGAGCTTGCACACCTTCGCGACGCCGGGGGTGTAGATCTTCCGGACCGTCGAGATGCCGTCGATCGTCACGCGCGACTTCACCGCGATCTTCCCCCGCCGGTGGAGCTCCAGGACGGGGTCGATGATGTCGGAGATGATGACGCCTTCGACCTTCCCCACCGCCTCGAGGACCGCCTCGAGCTGCTGCTCGTCGTCGACGAAGACGGTGACGTCGCGGGTGTTGTACTCGAGGCCGGTGGCGACGAGCCGGATGTCCCCGATGTTCCCCCCCGAGGCGCCGATCGCCGAGGCGACCCGCCCGAGGTATCCGGGCTTGTCCTGGATCATGACGCGGACCGTCTTGACGATCTTGTCGATTCCCTTTTCGATCTGCATGGGGCCATATTATCTTCATGCATTCTTCTTTGTCAAACTCCCCGAAAACACGATAAAATGTCGCGCATGATCCTCTCCTGCGACGCGTGCGGCGCGCAGAATTTCGTCGCGGCGGAGCGGCGCGCGGTCGCCTCGGTGCCCCCGCGTTGCTGGAAGTGCGGCGAAGTGCTCGCCATGCCCCGCGAAACCGTTCCCGACGGCCGGGAATCGAACAGGAGGACCGGCGGCGGAACGCCCCCGGGGGAGGAGAGGAATGCCTGAGATCCGGGTCGCGGTGGCCGGCGTCGGCAACTGCGCGAGCGCGCTCGCGCAGGGGATCGAGTACTACAGGAACGCGGGCGCGGCACCCGACGACGGCTTCATCCCGGGGCTCATGAACCTGGACATCGGCGGGTATCGCCCCGGCGACATCCGGATCGTCGCCGCCTTCGACATCGACCGCCGGAAGGTCGGCCGCCCCCTCGGGGAAGCGATCTTCGCCCCCCCCAACTGCACCGTGACCTTCGTTCCCGACATGCCCGCCGGCGGACCCGTCGTCCGGATGGCCCCGGTCCTCGACGGCGTGGCCGCGCACATGCGGGAGTATCCCGAGGACCGGACGTTCGCCCCCTCCGGGGAGGCGCCCTGCGACGTGGAGGCGGTTCTACGGGACTCGGGAGCGGAGATCCTCGTGAACTACCTGCCGGTGGGCTCCGAGGAAGCGACGCGGTTCTACGCCGAGATCTGCCTCTCCGCCGGGGTGAGCCTCGTCAACTGCATCCCGGCGTTCATCGCGTCGGATCCCGCCTGGGCCGGGCGGTTCCGCGCGCGGGGGATCCCCCTGGTCGGGGACGACGTCAAGTCGCAGCTCGGCGCCACCATCGTCCACCGGGCGCTGGCGCGGCTGTTCTCCGAACGGGGAATCCGCGTGCTCCGGACCTACCAGCTGAACACCGGGGGGAACACGGACTTCCTGAACATGCTGAACCGGACGCGCCTCAAGTCGAAGAAGATCTCGAAGACCGAGGCGGTGACCTCGGTCCTGACCCACCCGGTCGCCGACGAGAACCTCCACATCGGGCCGTCCGACTACGTCCCCTGGCAGAAGGACAACAAGATCTGTTTCCTGCGCGTCGAGGGGGAGGGATTCGGGGGGCTCCCGATCGAGGTCGAGCTCCGGCTGTCGGTGACCGACTCGCCGAACAGCGCCGGCGTCGGGATCGACGCGATCCGCTTCTGCCGCCTCGGGCGCGACATGGGGCTTTCGGGGCCGCTCCTGGCGCCGTCGGCCTACTTCATGAAGCACCCCGCCGTCCAGCTCACCGACGACGAGGCGCGGCGGGAGCTCGAGGAATTCCTGGCCGATTTCCGCGGCTGGAAAGCGTCGACAGGAGCCGCGCCCACGACGCCGTGCACTTTTCCCACGTGAACGCCGACGCGGCCCGCGCCGCTTCCTCCGACAGGCGCGCGCGCAGCGCCCCGCCGCGCCGGAGCGCGCGCATCGCGTCCGCAAGGCCCGCCTCGCTCCCGGAATCGTAGACCAGCCCGCCGCCCTGCCGCGCGATCCGGCCCGCCCAGAAACCGCCGGCCGGGACGACGACCGGGACGCCCGCCGCCATCGCCTCCAGCTGGACGAGGCCGAACGACTCGTAGAGCGACGGGCACACGACGGCATCCGCGGCCGCGTAGAGAGACGGCATGCGGTCGTGCGCCACCGGCCC
>JBLMWX010000002.1:0-19575 GCA_050257455.1 Gemmatimonadota bacterium
TCGGTCGTCTCGTCGCTGACGTCCCACATCCTTCCCCTGGTTCCCGGGCTGGTGGAGCGGCTCGCCGCGGGGATCCGCGTCCTCGACGTCGGCTGCGGAAGCGGACCCGTCATGAACCGGCTTGCCGAACTGTACCCGGAGAGCCGGTTCACCGGGATCGACCTTTCGACGGAGGCGATCGGGAGGGCGCGCGCCGAGGCGTCGCAGCGGGAGCTGCGGAACGTCGCGTTCGTCGTCCGCGACCTGGCCGGCTGTGACGTGGCGACGGAGCCCGAGGAGTACGACTTCATCACGACGTTCGACGCCGTCCACGACCAGGCAAGACCGCTCGACGTCCTGAAGCGCATCTATCGCGCATTGAAGGCAGACGGGTGGTACCTGATGCAGGACTTCCGGGGATCGAGCCGGGTGCACGAAAACATCGGCCACCCGATTGGGACGTTCCTCCATGCCGTCTCCACCATGCACTGCATGAGCGTGTCGCTGGCGCAGGGAGGCGAAGGGGTCGGGGCGATGTGGGGCGAGGAAAGGACCCGCGAGTACCTGCACAAGGCCGGCTTCCGGCGCGTGCTGACGCACCGGCTCGCGCACGACATCCGGAATCACTGGTACGTGGTGAGGAAGTAGGATTCGACAAGGCGCGTCGGCAACCCCGGCATCAACCCCCGAAAAGCCGATACGGGAAGGAGGTCGGCGCCATGGCGAGATTCCTGATCGAGGTGCCGCATGAAGAGGACGAGGTGGCGTGCGCCCGCGTCGTCGAGATTTTCCTCAAGTCCGGATCCCATTTCGTGACCCACACGGACTGGGGATGCATGGACGGAGAGCACAAGGGGTGGCTCGTCGTGGAGGCGGACACCAAGGACGAGGCGCGCCGCATCTTGCCGCCGGCCTTCCGCGGCCAGGCCCGGATCGTGGGACTGAACAAGTTCTCGATGGAGCAGATCGGCGAGATCCTCCTCCATCACCGACACTGACGGACGGGGACGATCCGGGGCGTGGAGATCTCCAGAAGTCGAAGGCCCGCGGGACTTCCCCGCGGGCCTTCCCGGTCATCTTTCCCCGAACTCGGCTCTCGAGCGGGCGCTATATCCGCGACACGCTGTCGGCGAACCTCTCGGCGCGGTCGAACGCCGCCGTCGTCTCCTGTCCGACTGATGACCCGAAGACTTTTTTGCAGACGCTTGGTTACACTTTGGCACGCGCGAAGTTTTCCGCGACCTGCGCCCAATTGACGGTGTTCCACCACGCCTCGACGTACTCGGCGCGCCGGTTCTGGTATTTCAGGTAGTAGGCGTGCTCCCAGACGTCGAGACCGAAGACCGCCTTGCCGCCGTCCATGACGGGATTGTCCTGGTTGGCGGTCGACTCGACGACGAGCTTGCCGCCGCGGACCAGCAGCCACGCCCAGCCGGAGCCGAACCGGGACATCGCGGCCTGGGTGAACGTCTTCCGGAAATCCGCGAAGCTGCCGAACGCGCCCCTGATGGCGTCGACGAGATCCCCCGACGGCTCGCCGCCGCCGCCCTTCTTCATGATCTTCCAGAACATCGAATGGTTCAGGTGGCCGCCGCCGTTGTTGCGGACGGCGGTGCGGACGGCCTCGGGCACTTTCCCGACCCGTTCAAGCAGTTCCTCGACCGAAAGCTTTTGAAGCTCGGGGTGGCCTTCCAGGGCCTTGTTGAGGTTGGCGACATAGGCGCCGTGGTGCTTGTCGTGGTGGATCTCCATCGTCTTCGCGTCGATGTACGGCTCGAGCGCGTCGAAAGAATACGGCAGTGGCGGAAGATTGTGCGCCATCGGACGGTTCTCCTTTCCGGCCGGCCCGCGGCCGGCATCATCCTCGATGATCCTTTGAAATTTCGATGCATGGACGGCACGGTTCCGTTTCCCCCCGCGCCGGGAATCCGGTGGGCGTCGAAGGCATCATTAAGATGTGGGGATCGGAGAGTCGCGGGCCCAGGAACCGGATCTTCCCGTCACGGCTCGGGAAAAACGCGCAGCGGCCGACGGCATCGGCAACAATGCGGGGGCGAAAAGCCTCCCGAGTCCCGGGCAAGGGACGCGGGGGACGGCCTCGGCGCCGGCAGGCCGGCGAGGAAGAACCGCGGGAGAGCCATAGCGAAATGGGGACGGCGGAAACGGCGGGAGCAGGCGACCGGGGGAAGGTGCGCAATCGCCTGATTCTCGACGCGATCCTCCTCGGAGTCGTCGGCGCCCTCAGCGCCCAGCTCTTCATGTGGATGCTGGGGACCGCCCAGCACCTTCTCCTCGAGGAGCTTGCGGGATACTCGCCCCCGCGCCTCCCCGTGGAAGGGGGGGCTCTCCGCGAGACGATCGGCGCGCACGGCCTCTGGCTGATTCCGCTCGTCACGACGCTGGGCGGGCTGGTCTCGGGCCTTCTCATCTACACGTTCGCCCCCGAGGCGGAGGGACACGGCACCGACACGGCCGTGAAGGCGTTCCACCGGGCCGCGGGGTTCCTCCGGGCCCGCGTTCCTCCGCTCAAGATGATCGGCTCCGCCATCACGATCGGCTCCGGAGGCGCCGCCGGGCGGGAGGGGCCCACCGCGCTCATCAGCGCGGGGGTCGGATCCCTCTACGGGACGATCCTGCGCCGGCCGGAGCAGGAGCGCCGGATGCTCGTCCTGATCGGGATGGCGGCCGGCCTGTCGGCCATCTTCCGCTCCCCGATCGGGACGGCGATCTTCGCCATCGAAGTGCTCTACAGCGACATGGAGTTCGACGCCGACGCGCTCCTCTACACCCTCCTGGGCGCCGTGGTGGCGTACGCGGTCAACGGCCTGTTCGTCGGGTACGCTCCCCTCTTCCGCGTCCCTCCGGACCTGTCGGCGCCGGCCTTCTATGACTACGGCTGGTACGTGCTGCTGGGCGTCGCCGCCGGAGCCGTGGCGACGATCCTGCCCCCGGTGTTCTACGGCGTCCGCGACCTGTTCGCCGCGCTTCCCGGTCCTCCCCACATCAGGCCGGCCGTCGGCGGCCTGGGGCTCGGAATCCTCGCCCTGTTCCTCCCCCAGGTCCTGGGCGGCGGGTACGGCTGGATCCAGGAGGCGTTCGACGGGTCGATCCCGCTCAAGCTCCTGCTCGTGCTGACGTTCGCCAAGATTCTCGCGCTGTCCCTGACCGTCTCCTCCGGCGGATCGGGAGGGGTCTTCGCGCCGAGCCTGTTTGTCGGGGCGATGCTCGGCGCCGCGTTGGCGGACCTCTTCCATCAGCCCCCGGCCGCGATGGCCGTCGTCGGCATGGCGGCGGTCTTCGCCGGCGCGGCGCACGTCCCGGTCGCCACGCTGCTGATGGTCGTCGAAATGACCGGGGGCTACCACCTTCTCGTCCCGGCCGCCTTGAGCGTCGTCCTGTGCTACCTGACCCAGGCCGCGTTCTCCCGCTCGCTGAAATACCGGAGCCTGTACGAGGCCCAGGTGCCCGGGCGCGCCGACTCGCCCGCGCACAGGATGGAGCACCTGAGCGCCGCCCTGCGCCTGATCGGCGAGCGGCCGGGCGATCTCCTCCCGTCCGTCCCGGGCGACGCGGAGCTCAAGGGGCTGCTGGCATCGGGGATTCCCGTGTCCCTCCCGGACGGCAGGCAGCTCATCCTCGGGGTCGTGCGCCCGCAGAGCCCGCTGGCCGGGATGCCGATCCCGGAGAGGTTCCCGGCGGACGTCGATGGCCACGCGGAGGTCCTCGCGGCGTTCCGCGAAGGGGAAACGCACCTCCCGAACTCGGGATTCCGGCTCCGCCAGGGGGACCAGGTGCTCGTCGTCACGGCGCCGGGCGCGTGGGAGCGGCTGTCGAGGCACTTCTCCCCGATCCTCTCGTAGACGCGGGCGTTTCCGGGACGAACCGGTGACCGACCCCGGCACGATCCGCCCGGGCCGCTTCCGGCGTCTTAAGAACAGGCACGGACGCCGGTCCCTGGCGGTTGGTGGACGCGACCGGCGGGAAGGGAGACGGGGAATGCCGCGGCGAATCGCGCGGGCGCTGCCGCTCGCGCTCCTTGTCGGCCTGTCGGGATGCGCGCACGTCATTTCGGGCAACATCCGGGCCGACATCAGGAAGGATCTGACGTTTCAAACGGTTCTCGCCGATCCGCCGGCGTTCGTCGGCGCGACGGTCGCCTGGGGCGGCGTGATCGTCGAGACGCGGAACCGCCGGGGCGGCACCGATCTCGTCATCCTCGAGACGCCGCTGGAATACGGCGACGTGCCGGCCGACCCGGATTCCTACGAGGGCCGCTTCATCGCGAGAACGTCGCGGTTCCTCGACCCCGCGATCTACGCCAAGGGACGGAAGATCACCGTCGCCGGGAAGATCGCGGGGGAGGAGACCCGACCGCTGGGGGAGACCGAATACACCTACCCCGTTCTCGAGATCCGCGAGTCGTACCTGTGGCCGCCCCCGCAGCCGGCGTACTACTGGCCCTACCCCCCCTACCGGGCGTATCCCCCGTGGCCCTGGTGGGACGATTCCTGGTGCCCCTGGCCCGGCTGCCCCTGGCCGTGACGCGCGGCCGCGCCGCGCGCCAGGCGGACCCGGCCGCGCGATCCGTGATAGCATAACCGTCATGGCGTGACGGGAAGATCGCCGCATCCGTCGGACCCTGCCGGCAGGCACGGGGGGACACATGAAAGCGCGGACAGCCATCCTGTGCGGAGCGGCCGCGGTCCTCTCCGGCTGCGAGGGCAGCCCCTCCTTCTTCTACCCCGGCTCTCCGGGCGTCGAGGTGACGCGCCACATCGGGACCATCATCTTCCTCATCTGCGGCGGCATCTTCCTGCTCGTCGCGACGCTCCTCGTCGCCTCCATCGTCCGCTTCCGGGGCCGCCCGGAGCACGTGGCGAAGAGGATCTACGGTAACTGGAAGCTCGAGCTGCTCTGGACCGCGGTTCCCGCCTTCATCCTCGCGTACATGTTCGGCCTCAGCATGAAGGGGATGAGCCTGGACCGCCCGCCCTCGCCGAACACGCTTCCCGTATCGGTCGTCGCTCGCCAGTGGTGGTGGGGCGTGCAGTACCCCGGGACCGGCGTCGACACCGCGAACGAGATCCACGTCCCCACGGGACGCGAGGTCCGGGTGACCCTCACCTCCCTCGACGTCATCCACAGCTTCTGGGTCCCGCAGCTGTCGGGAAAGACCGACGTGATCCCCGGGCGCACCGCGTACCAGGCGTTCCTGGCCGCGAAGGCCGGGAGCTACGTGGGGGAATGCGCCGAGTTCTGCGGCGTGGAGCACGGGCACATGGACTTTCTCGTCGTCGCGGAATCCCCCGAGCGGTTCTCCGAATGGATGCGCCGCCAGCAGTCGCCCGCCCGTGAGCCGAAGACGCCCGGGGCCGTCGCGGGGAAGAGGAAATTCCTCGCCCTGCCCTGCATGGGCTGCCACGCGGTCCGGGGAACGCCCGCCGCGGGAACCCTGGGGCCCGACCTCACCCACGTCGCGAGCCGCCGGTCCATCGCGGCCGGCACCCTCCCGAACGGCGTCGCCAGCCTCGCCCGGTGGGTGGCGGACCCGCAGGCGGACAAACCGGGCAACAAGATGCCGGACCTCCATCTCCCCCCGGATACCGTGAGGGAGCTGGCGGAATACCTGGGCGGGCTGGACTAGGGGGCGATCCGGATGGCGCTGCGGGACTGGCTCGAGACGACGGACCACAAGAGGATCGGGATCCTCTACATCGTCACGGCATTCGGCTTCTTCCTCGTGGCGGCCTCTTTCGCCATGCTCATGCGCACGCAGCTGATGGTCCCCGGGAACACCTTCCTGTCCCCCCAGCGGTACAACGAGATCTTCACGATGCACGGGACGACGATGATCTTCCTGTTCGCGATGCCCGTGCTCGCCGGCTTCGGCAACTACCTCGTCCCGCTGATGATCGGGGCCCGGGACGTGATCTTCCCGCGGCTGAACGCCCTGAGCTACTGGCTCTACCTCTCCGGGGGCCTCCTCCTGTACAGCTCCTTCGCGTTCGCGCACCCGCCGGACGTCGGCTGGTTCAGCTACGCCCCGCTCACCGAGACCGCGCAGTCGCCGGGAGGGGCGATGGATTTCTGGTCGCTCTCGGTCACGCTCCTCGGGGTCTCGTCCATGGCGGGGGCGGTCAACCTCATCGCCACGATGCTCGGGCTCCGCGCCCCGGGGATGAAGGTCCGCGACATGCCCCTGTTCTGCTGGGCCACGCTCGTCAACTCGTTTCTCGTCCTGGCGGCGGTCCCGGCGCTGACCGTCGCGGCGCTGCTGCTCTACCTGGACCGGCACCTCGGCACCGCCTTCTTCAGCCCGTCGGCCGGCGGCGACCCCCTGCTGTGGCAGCACCTCTTCTGGTTCTTCGGGCATCCCGAGGTGTACATCCTCATCCTCCCGGTCTTCGGGATGCTCTCGGAGATCGTCCCCGTCTTCTCGCGGAAGCCGCTTTTCGGGCGCACCACGATGGCGTTCATGCTTCTCGCGATCGGCTTCCTCGGGTTCACGGTCTGGGCGCACCACATGTTCGCCGTCGGCATGGGGATCGTCCCCGACATCTTCTTCTCCGTGGCGAGCATGGTCATCGCCATCCCGACGGGGGTCAAGATCTTCAACTGGCTCGCCACCATGTGGGGCGGCGCGCTCCGCATGCGCACCCCCCTCTACTTCGCCATCGGGTTCATCGGGATGTTCACCATCGGGGGCCTGAGCGGGGTCACCCTCGCGGTGGTCCCGTTCGACTGGCAGGTGACCGACAGCTACTACGTCGTCGCCCACATCCACAACGTGCTGTTCGGGGGAACGCTGTTCGGGGTGTTCGCCGGGGTCTACTACTGGTTCCCCAAGATGACGGGACGGATGATGAGCGAGCGCCTCGGGAAGCTGCACTTCGCCGTCCTGTTCGTCGGGTTCAACCTCGCGTTCTTCCCGATGCACATCCTGGGGCTCCTGGGGATGCCCCGGAGGGTGTTCACCTACGCGCCGAACCCCGGGTGGGCCGCGTGGAACCTCGTCTCGACGATCGGCGCCTACACGATCGCCGCCGCCATCCTGCTCTTCGTCGGGAACCTCCTCTTCAGCCTCCTGCGCGGAGAGAAGGCGCCGGCCGATCCCTGGGACGGCTGGACGCTGGAGTGGTCCACGTCGTCTCCGCCCCCGCCGTACAACTTCGCGGAGATCCCCGCGGTCGCGGGGCCGAGGCCCCTCTGGGACCGGAAGCACCCCGACATGGCGGACGGGAGGGAAACGCGATGACCGGACCGTCGATGCACGCGCCCGAGCCGAGCCCGTGGCCGATCGCCACCGCCGCGGGGATCCTGCTGGCCGCCGGGGGCATCCTGCTCCACCCCGGCGTCGCGGCCGCCGGCGCCGCGGGGACCGTCGTCTCGGTCGTCGGCTGGAGCCGGGAGCGGCGCCGGGACGCGGAGGGCGCCTCCGCCGCCCCGCGCGGCATGCTGCTGTTTCTCCTGTCGGAGGGCTTCTTCTTCGGGTCGCTGATCGCCGCCTACCTGTACCTGAGGATCCGCAACGGCGCGTGGCCCCCGGAGGGCTTCGCGCGCCTGCCGGCCGGCTTCGCCGGGCTGAACACGGTCGTGCTCCTGGCGAGCGGCGTCACGATGCACCTGGCCGCCCGCGCGCTCGGGAAGGGACGCCTCGGGGCATTCCGCGTCCTGCTGGCCGCGACCGCGGCGCTCGGGTGCGCGTTCCTCGCCGGGCAGGCCTACGAATACCGGCACGTGGGATTCGGGATCGCCGACGGCCTGATGGGGAGCACCTTCTTTACCCTGACCGGCTTCCACGGCGCCCACGTGGCGGGCGGGATCCTCCTGCTGCTCCTGGTGCTCGCGCGCACCCTGCGCGGCGCGGAGACGCCGGGGGGGCGCGGGCTCGTGGAGTCGGCCGCATACTACTGGCACTTCGTCGACGCGGTGTGGGTCGCCCTGTTCGCGGCGCTGTACCTGCTCTGAGCCGCCTCGATGGGCGCGGCGCCTCATCCCGGACGGTTTCCCTGGCCGCTGCTTGACACGGGGTGGACCCCCTACCCCACGGTCCTGGCCGGCACGGCCCTTCTCGCCGCGCTCTACCTGAGCGCCGCCGGGCCCCTTCGGCGGAGGTACGGATGGTCGCCGGCGCCGCCCCCCCCGGGCGACGTCGCCATGTTCCTCGCGGGGGACGCCATCGTCCTCCTTGCGCTCGTCTCGCCCCTGGATCGCCTCGCCGACCGGTACCTGTTCAGCGCCCACATGCTGCAGCACATGCTGCTCGTGCTGGCGGCGGCCCCGCTCCTCGTCGCGGGATCGCCCGGCTGGATGCTCGCGCCTCTGCTCGCGAAGAAGTGGATCCGTCCGGCCGCGGCAGCGCTTTCCGGCCCAGTCCCCGGTTTCCTGGTCTTCAACGGGACCTTCCTCCTCTGGCACCTGCCCGCCCTCTACGATTTCGCCCTGGAAAGCGAGGGATGGCACGCCTTCATGCACCTGTCCTTCCTGGCAGCCGCGGTCGTGGGCTGGTGGCCCGTCCTCGGGCGCGTGCCGGAGCTGCGGCGCCTCGCCACTCCGTCGAAAATCCTCTATCTCGCGGTCTCGTGCGCCCCGATGGTCCTGCTCTCCGCGGTCCTGGTGTTCTCGCCCGGCGTCCTGTATGCCTCGTACGGCTCCGCGCCGCGGGTCTTCGGGCTTTCCCCGCTCGCGGATCAGCAGCTCGGGGGACTCCTCATGTGGATCCCGGGAGGTCTCGTCTACGCGGGCACGGCGGGAGGGCTGTTCGTCCGATGGTACGGGGAGAGCGGGAGGACGCGGGAACGACCGGGCCACGACGGGAGACGACCATGACGGGGACACGCGCAGCCGGGAATCCGCGCCGCCGCGGCCGGCGCATCTGCGGGCCGATCCTGCTGGCGTTCCTGCTTGGGGCGGCACATGCCCGGGCCGCCGCTCCCGGCGACGCCGACTGCCTTGCGTGTCACGGCGAGCCGGGACTGACGAAGGTGGTCGGCGGACGGCAGGTCGGCCTGGCCGTCGTGGACGGGAAGAAGTTCAAGGCCTCGGTTCACGGCGGGATGTTCGCGTGCGTGGACTGCCACGACGACGTCAAGGAGGCGCCGCACGCCGCCGCGCCGGCCAAGGTCTCGTGCGCCAGGTGCCACGAGACCGCCGAAACGGCCTACGGCCAAAGCGTGCACGCCGCGGCCATCAGGCAGGGCGGGGTGGTCGCGGAGAGGGTTCCGACCTGTGCTTCGTGTCACGGAGACCCCCACGAGATCCTTCCACCCGACGATCCCGCCTCGCCGGTGAACCACCACAACGTCCCCCGGACGTGCGGCACCTGCCACAACCAGAAATTCGTGATGGAGAGCGCGGGCATCAGCCCGACCACCTACATCAACTACGAGGAGAGCGTCCACGGCAGGGCGGTCGCGTCGGGCGACATCCGGGCAGCGGTCTGCACCGACTGCCACGGCAGCCACGCGATCCTGGGGCCGGGCGACCCCCGCTCCGCCATCTACAAGTTCAACGTTCCCGCCACCTGCGGCCGCTGCCACGCGGAGATCGACAGGGAATTCGCGGCGAGCATCCACGGGCAGGAAGTGCGGCGGGGGAATTTCCAGGCGCCCGTGTGCACCGATTGCCACGGCATCCACACGATCCAGGCGCCGAGCAACCCCGCCTCCTCGGTCTACGGGCAGAACCTGGCCCGCTTCACCTGCGCCAGGTGCCACGAGGGCGTGCGCCTCGCGGAGGAGTTCGGCATCCCCGGCGGGCGCATCACCACCTACATGGCGAGCTATCACGGGCTGGCCTCGCGGCTCGGCTCCACCGTGGTGGCCAACTGCGCATCCTGCCACGGGGCGCACGACATCCTGCCGTCCGACGACCCGCGCTCCACGATCAACAAGAACAACCTGGTGAAGACGTGCGGCCGCTGCCACCCCGGCGCCACCGCGGCGTTCGCCCAGGTCCGGGTGCACCTGGGCGCCGCCGGGGCGACCGACACCGGCAGCGTCATCATCGGGTGGGTCCGGCGGATCTACATCCCCGTGATCCTCGCGGTGATCGGCAGCATGCTGCTGCACAACTTCCTCATCTGGCGAAGGAAAGCGGTGGCCATCCGCGACCGGCAGGACCGCTCCGTCGTCCGCCTCACGCGGCGCCAACGCATCCAGCACTGGTGCCTGCTCGCAAGCTTCACCGTCCTGGTCGTCACGGGATTCGCCCTGGCCTACCCCGACTCATGGCTGGGGCTGGTCTTCGGCGAGAGCGTGCGCCGCGAAGGCCACCGGGCGGCGGCGATCCTGCTGCTCGCCGTCGGCGCATACCACGCATGGTACGTCGTCGCCACCGGGGAGGGGCGCCGGGCTTTCGTCGCGATGACCCCCACGCCGAAGGACGTCCTCGACGTCCGCGACAACCTGCGCTACTTCCTGGGGCGGGCGCCCCGGAAGCCGGAATTCGGCCGCTTCAACTACGCCGAGAAGGCGGAGTACTGGGCCCTGGTCTGGGGCTGGATCCTGATGAGCGCCACCGGGCTGATCGCCTGGTTCAAGGTCACCGCCACACGGTTCCTTCCCGGCTGGTCGGTGGACGTGGCCCTGGCGATCCACTTCTACGAGGCCGTGCTGGCGACGCTGGCCATCGTCGTCTGGCACCTCTACATGGTCATCCTCGACCCCGACGTCTATCCGCTGAACTGGGCGTTCTGGGACGGAAGGATGTCCCGGGAGCTGTACCGCGAGGAGCACCCGCTGGACGCGGCCGAGGGGGAAGAGGAGGAGTGAAGCGGCGGGCTCCGGAAACGCGGCGAAACCGCCGGTGCCCCCCCGGAATCGTTATTGATGTGAGACGCCCGGCTTCCCGACACACGGATTCCGAGACCCGTTACCGCCCGATCGAGGATTACGGCGTGATCGGCGACCTCCACACGGTCGCGCTCGTCGGAATCGACGGCTCCATCGATTTCATGTGTTTCCCGGAATTCGACTCGCCGACGGTGTTCGCCGCCCTGCTGGACCACGAGAAGGGGGGGCGGTTCCGCATCTCGCCCGTCCTGCCGGGGGCCCGCCGGAAACAGCTCTACCTGCCGGACTCGAACATCCTGCTGACCCGCTTCCTGTCAGAAGAAGGAGTCGCGGAGATCTCGGATTTCATGGCGATCGAGGAAGCCGGGGAGCCCTGGCACGACCTGGTGAGGCGGGTGAAGACCGTCCGGGGAGAAGTCCGGTTCCGGATGGTGTGCGATCCCAGGTTCGACTACGGACGCGCCGGGCACGCCGTGGAGCGGGGGAACGGAGAGGTCCGGTTCGTGCCGGCGGACAGGCGGCTCTGCGCGCTCCGCCTGCGGTCTGAGGTCCCGCTCCGGGTGGAGAACGGCGCGGCGACCGCCGAGTTCACGCTGCGCGCCGGCGAGACGGCGTCGTTCATGCTCGAGGAGGCCAGGATCTCGGGGGAATCCCCCTCGTCGGGCGAGGAGTACGTCTCCGTCTCCTTCAGGGACACGCTCAATTACTGGCGGCGGTGGATGGGACGGTCGAACTACCGGGGACGGTGGCGGGAGATCGTCAACCGGTCCGCCCTGACGCTCAAGCTGCTCACGTCGCGGACCCACGGCTCAGTCGTCGCCGCGCCGACGTTCGGCCTCCCGGAGGCGATCGGGGGGGAGAGGAACTGGGATTACCGCTACACCTGGATCCGCGACGCCTCCTTCACCCTCTACGCCCTGATCCGGCTCGGGTACACCGGGGAAGCGGCCGCGTTCATGAGATGGATCGAGGCGCGCTGCCGGGAGCTGCGCCCCGACGGGTCGCTGCAGGTCATGTACGGCATCGACGGGCGCCACGAGACGGCGGAAGAGCCCCTCCCGCATTTCGAGGGGTACATGAAGTCGTCGCCGGTCCGCATCGGCAACGAGGCGTACAACCAGCTCCAGCTCGACATCTACGGAGAGCTCATGGACTCGGTGTACCTGTACGACAAGTACGGGGAGCCGATCTCGTACGACCTGTGGTCCGACCTGGTCCGGCTGATCGACTGGGTCTGCGCGAACTGGCGGCGCGAGGACGACAGCATCTGGGAGGTCCGGGGGAACAGGCGGGAGTTCCTGTACTCGCGGATCATGTGCTGGGTGGCGGTCGACCGGGGGATCCGCATCGCGCGGAAGCGCTCGTTCCCCGCGCCCCTCGACCGGTGGCACGAAACCCGCGACGCCATCTACAGGGACGTCTTCGGGAACTTCTGGGACGCGCGCCGCGGGACGTTCGTCCAGTACAAGGGCGGGACATCGCTGGACGCGGCGACCCTGCTGATGCCGCTGGTGAAGTTCATCGGTCCCGTCGATCCCCGGTGGCTCTCCACCCTCGGCGCGATCGGGAAGCTCCTCGTCGACGACTCGCTCGTCTACCGGTACAGGGAATCCGACGGGGCGGCCCCGGACGGCTTCCACGGCGGCGAGGGGACCTTCACCATGTGCTCGTTCTGGCTGGTCGAGTGCCTGTGCCGCGCGGGGGAAGTGCGCAAGGCGAGACTCTTCTTCGAAAAGATGCTCGGGTACGCGAACCACCTCGGCCTGTACGCCGAGGAACTGGGTCCCCGCGGGGAACACCTGGGAAACTACCCGCAGGCGTTCACGCACCTGGGGCTCATCAGCGCCGCCTACCAGCTCGACCTGCGGCTCTCCGAAGCCGGCGGGTAGGCGGGGGAGGTTCGGACCGCGATGAACATCCCGATCCCGGTCGTCTGCCTGGCGCGCCACGGGGAGACCGCATGGACGCTCTCGGGGCGGCATACGGGGACAACCGACGTGCCGCTGACGGCGCGCGGAGAGCGCGACGCGGGCCGGCTCGGCAAGCGGCTCGAGGGGCTCGCCTTCGCCAGGGTGCTCACGAGCCCCCTGCGGCGCGCCGCCCGGTCGTGCGAGCTGGCGGGATTCGGAGCCGTCGCCGAGATCGACCCGGACCTGGTCGAGTGGAACTACGGCGATTACGAGGGACGCCGCACGGCGGAGATCCGGGGGGAGCGCCCCGGCTGGAACCTGTTCCGCGACGGCTGCCCCGGAGGGGAGACGCCGGCGCAGGTCGGGGCGCGCGCCGACCGGGTCGTGAGCCGCGTGCGCGCCGTCCGCGGCGACGTGCTGATCTTTTCGAGCGGCCACTTCCTCCGGGTGCTCTCCGCGCGCTGGGTCGGCCTCGCGCCGGGGGCGGGCGGCCGCTTCCTGCTGGACACGGCGAGCCTGTCCGAGTTGAGTTACGAGCACGACCTGTCCGAGCCGGCGATCCGGCTCTGGAACGATCGGGGACGCGGCCCCTTGCGGCCGGCCCCGTGAACGCCGCGAACGAACGGCGTGAGCCGCCGGGCGGCGGGACGGCGCCTCCGGGGACGCGACGCCCGGCGGCCGGAAGGAAGGAGCGACGCATGCAGGTCGGAATGGTCGGTCTCGGGAGGATGGGCGCAAACATGGTGCGGCGCCTCATGAACGCTGGCCATCGATGCGTGGTGTTCGACGTGTCGGCGAAGGCCGTGGAGGGCCTTGCCCGGGAAAAGGCGGTCGGGGCCTCCACCCTCGCGGACCTCGCCGCGAAGCTGGATGCGCCCCGGACGGTCTGGCTGATGGTGCCCGCGGCCGCCGTGGACGACACCGTCGCCGCGCTGCTGCCCCACCTCGACGCGGGGGACATCCTGGTCGACGGGGGGAATTCCCGGTACGTGGACGACATCCGGCGCGCGAACGAGCTGGCGGCGAGGAAGATCCATTACGTGGACGTCGGAACGAGCGGGGGCGTCTGGGGCCTCGAGCGGGGGTACTGCCTGATGATCGGAGGCGACCCGGAGGCGGTCCGGCGCCTCGACCCGGTCTTTGCCGCGCTGGCCCCCGGCGCGGGCGACATCCCGCGGACGCCCGGGCGCGCGACGATCGGCGGGACCGCGGAGCGCGGGTACCTGCATTGCGGGCCAAGCGGCGCGGGCCACTTCGTCAAGATGGTCCACAACGGGATCGAGTACGGCATCATGGCCGCCTACGCCGAAGGGATGGGCATCCTGCGCGCCGCCAACGTGGGCAAGCAGGGGCACGCGGCCGACGCCGAGACGGCGCCGCTGCGCCACCCGGAGCATTACCGGTACGACTTCGACCTGCGGGACATCGCGGAGGTGTGGCGCCGCGGCAGCGTCATCGCGTCGTGGCTGCTCGACCTCACCGCGAGCGCGCTGATCGAGGACCCGACCCTCTCGGGGTTCACAGGCCGGGTCTCGGACTCGGGAGAGGGACGCTGGACGATCGACGCCGCCATCGACGAGGGCGTTCCCGCCCCCGTTCTCACGACGGCGCTCTTCGCGCGGTTCGCCTCGCGCGGCGCGGCGGATTTCCAGGACCGGCTGCTCTCGGCGATGCGTTTCCGGTTCGGCGGGCACGTCGAGAAGAAGGCCGGCGGCTGACGCGGCGGCAGGAGCCGACGATGAGCGGTCCTCCCTCGGATGCCCTGGTCTTCTTCGGCGCCACCGGCGACCTGGCGTACCGCAAGATCTTCCCGGCGCTGCAGGCGATGGTGAAGCGCGGCCGCCTCGACGCGCCGATCATCGGCGTCGCCAAGTCCGGCTGGGGCCTCGACCAGCTCAAGGCCCGGGCGCGCGACAGCGTCGCGGAGCACGGGGGGATCGATCCCGGCGCGTTCGACCGGCTGTGCGGCCTGCTGCGCTACGTCGACGGCGACTACAGGGACGCGGCGACCTTCCGGGCCATTCGCCGGGAGCTCGGGGCCGCCCGGCGGCCGGCGCACTACCTCGCGATCCCGCCGGCGCTCTTCGGCCCGGTCGTCGAGCAGCTGGCCGGGTCGGGCTGCGCGGAAGGCGGCCGCGTCATCGTCGAGAAGCCGTTCGGGACCGACCTCGCCTCCGCGCGGGAGCTGAACCGGATCCTGCTCGCGACATTCGACGAGGGCGCGATCTTCCGCATCGACCATTACCTCGGGAAGCGGCCCGTGCACAACATGCTCTTCTTTCGCTTCGCGAACGCGTTCCTGGAGCCGCTCTGGAACCGCAACCACGTCGAGAGCGTGCAGATCACCCTGGCGGAAGCGTTCGGGGTCGAGAGCCGGGGCGCCTTCTACGACGGGACCGGCGCGATCCGCGACGTGATCCAGAACCACCTGTTCCAGGTCCTGACCAACCTCGTCATGGAGCCCCCGGTCCGGGAGGACAGCGAGTCGATCCGCGACGAAAAGGTCAAGGTCCTGAAAGCGATGCCGCCGCTCGGCGCGGGGAACCTCGTCCGCGGGCAGTACGCCGGATACCGCCGCGAGAAGGGCGTGGCGCCGGACTCCCGGGTGGAGACGTTCGCGGCGCTGAGGCTCGAAGTCGACTCCTGGCGATGGAGGGGGGTCCCGATGTACATCAGGGCGGGGAAGCGGCTGCCCGTCACGTGCGCGGAGATCGTCGTCCGGCTGCGCCGGCCGCCGACGATGTACCGGGGCTTCGACCTGAAGGCGAACTCCTGCCGGTTGCGGCTCAGCCCCGACATCGCGTTCGCCATGAGCGCGAACGTCATCGCGCCCGGGCGGGAGACGGTCAGCGAGGTCGTGGAGATGGTCGGGACCCGCCACCCTCTCCCCGACGAGGTGAGCGCGTACGAACGGGTGCTGGGAGACGCCATGCAGGGAGACGCGACACTGTTCGCCCGCGAGGACTACGTGGAGGAGGCGTGGCGGATCGTCGACCCCGTGCTCGCGGCCGACACCCCGGTCCACGAATACGAGCCCGGCACCTGGGGGCCCGGCGAAGCGGCTGCGGACCTCGCGCCCCCGGGCGGCTGGGAGAACCCGCCGGCGTGACGTTCGACCGCGCCAAGCCGGCGGCCCGGCATCCGATGACGCGAACGAATACAGCTCGACGGAAGGAGAGCCCCCATGCGGAAGATCGTTCGTCGGACCCCCGGCGCGTTGCGCGCCGCGGCGGTCGTCCTGGGCCTGTTGATCCTCGTCGCGCCGTCCGGCTGCTCGAAGCAGGACAAGGCGCCGGTGGCGACGGTGGCCACGTCGCCGCCGCCCGTCGAAGCTCCCCCCGGCAAGGCGGGCAACCTGGAGACGGCCATCGAGCGGGTCGCCGAGCGGACGATCCCCGCGGTGGTCCACATCGAGGTGACCGAGCGCACGACGGTCCCGAATCCCCTGCTGCCGTTCAGCGAGGACCCGTTCTTCCGGTACTTCTTCGGCAATCGCAGGATGCCGCGCAAGTTCCAGCGGGTGCTCCGGGGCCTCGGGACGGGGATGCTCATGGACGAGCAGGGCTTCATCCTCACGAACAACCACGTCGCCGGGGGCGCCACCAGGATCGACGTCCAGCTCGCCGACGGCGAGCGGTACCCGGCCACCCTGGTCGGCGCGGATCCGAAGACCGACCTCGCGGTGATCCGCATCCGCGCCGGCCGCAAGCTGCCCTACGTCGTGTTCGGCGATTCCGACCGGGTGCGGGTCGGCGAGTGGGTGGTAGCCATCGGCCACCCGCGGGGCCTCGACCAGACGGTGACCCAGGGGATCATCAGCGCCAAGCACCGGACCGGCATCACGGATCCGACCGACTACCAGGATTTCCTCCAGACCGATGCCGCCATCAACCCGGGCAACAGCGGCGGCCCGCTCCTGAACCTGGCCGGGGAGGTGATCGGCGTGAACGCGGCCATCGAGTCGACCTCCGGCGGCTTCCAGGGGATCGGCTTCGCCATCCCCAGCGACATGGCGCTCAGCATCGCCAAGCAGCTGATCGCAACGGGAAAGGTCGAGCGCGGCTGGCTCGGGATCACGATCCGGGACCTGACGCCCGCCCTCGCCCGGTCGACGGGAATCAAGGAGCGCCGGGGAGCGCTCGTCGCGGACATCGTCGCGCAGGGGCCCGCCGCGAAGGCCGGACTTATGCCGGGAGACGCGGTCGTGAGCTTCGCCGGGAAGCCGGTGGAGAGCGCCTCCGACCTGCGCAACCGCGCGTCCGAGGCGGCCGTCGGCAGCACGGTGCCGTTGACCGTCCTGCGCGACGGCAAGGAGTTGAGCCTGAACGTCACGGTGGGCGGTTTCGAGGAGGCGACCCGCCTGCTCGCGGCATCGGCCGGGCAACGGCTGGGGGCAACGTTCCGGACGATGACGGCGAAGACCGCCGCGAAGTACGGCCTGGATCCCGGTCACGGCGTCGAGCTGCTCAAGATCGACGGCAACGGGCCCCTGGGCAAGGCCGGTTTCGAGGCCGGCGACCTGATCCTGGCCGTCAACGGGCAGCCGGTGGCGGGCGCGCCCGATTTCGACGCGCTCGTCGGCGGCCTCCACCCGGGGCAGAAGGTGGCCCTCCTGGCGGTCGACCACCGCAGCGGGCAGGAAGGCACCGTGGAGGTGACCGCCCGCTGACCGACCCGCGGATCGCATCGCGTCCGCGGCGCCGGTGCCGCGTCGCGCGAATTTCCGAACGGCGTCCGTCGCGATGCGGCGTCAGTTCGGCGGGATCTTCCCGAGCATCGCCCTGAGCTCCTCGCCCTGAACGATCTCCTTCCGGGACAGGAGGCGGGCCAGGTCGTCCAGCACGGCCCTGTGATCGGAGAGGATGCGCCTCACCCTCTGGTGGGCCTCTTCGATCACCCTGGAGATCTCCTCGTCGATCTCGGAGGCCCTCTCCTCGCTGTAGCTCCTTTCGGGTGACCCGCCTCCCGGGAGGAACAGCGGCTGGCGCGGGCGCTCGTACGTCACGAGCCCGAGGCGCTCGCTCATGCCGTAGTCGGCGACCATGGACCTGGCGATTTCCGTCGCGCGCTGAAGGTCGTTCTGCGCCCCCGTGGAGATCTCCCCGAAGACAAGCTCTTCCGCGACCCTGCCCCCGAGCAGGACCGCCAGCCGGTCCAGCAGCTCGGACCGGGTCAGAAGGTAACGGTCCTCGACGGGCTGCTGCTGGGTATATCCGAGGGCCGCGATCCCCCGGGGAATCACGGAGATCTTGTGCACCGGGTCGGCATGCGCGACCGACTCGGCCACGATGGCGTGCCCGGATTCGTGGACGGCGACGATCTCCTTCTCCCGCGGGCTCATGACCCGGTGCTTCTTCTGCAGGCCCGCGATCATGCGGTCGATCGCCTCGTCGAAATCGGCCGCGCCGACCGTCTCCCGGTTCTTCCTCGCGGCCAGCAGGGCGGCCTCGTTGATGAGGTTGGCCAGGTCGGCTCCCACGAACCCCGCGGTGCGCGCGGCGATCTTGCGGAGATCGACGTCGGGATCCAGGACGACCCTGCCCGCGTGGATCGTGAGGATCGCCTCCCGCCCGTCGATGTCCGGACGGTCGACGAGGACCTGCCGGTCGAACCGCCCGGGGCGCAACAGCGCGTGATCCAGGATCTCGGGGCGGTTCGTGGCGGCCATGATGATGACCCCCTTGTTCGCCTCGAACCCGTCCATCTCCACCAGGAGCTGGTTGAGGGTCTGCTCCTGTTCGTCGTGCCCGCCCATGATGTTCATTCCACGCGCCTTCCCCAGGGCGTCCAGCTCGTCGATGAAGATGATGCAGGGGGCCTGGCTCGTGGCCTGGGAGAAGAGGTCGCGAACGCGCGCCGCACCGACGCCGACGAACATCTCCACGAACTCCGACCCGCTGATGCTGAAGAAGGGGACCTTGGCCTCCCCGGCCACGGCCCGGGCCAGGAGGGTCTTGCCGGTTCCCGGGGGGCCGACCAGCAGGATCCCCTTGGGGATCCTCCCCCCGAGCTTCTGGTACTTCCCGGGGTTCTTCAGGAAGTCCACGACCTCCTGGAGCTCCTCCCTGGCCTCGTCGATCCCGGCCACGTCGGCGAACGTGACCCCGGTCCCGCTCTCGGCGAAGAGCCTGGCCTTGCTCTTGCTGAACGACATGACGCCCGTTCCGGGTCCCATCTTCTTCGTGATGAACCGCCACAGCAGGAAGAACAGGGCGATCGGGAGGATCCAGGACAGCACAGTCGTCAGGAACTTGCTCTCGTAATGCCCGGAGTAGCTCACGTTGTGGTCGTCCAGGTCCTTGACGAGGCCGGGATCTGGCACCCGGACCGTCGTGAACTCCTGCCCCGGCTCCTTGCCTTTCCCCCTGAGCGTCCCGACGATGACTTCCGGTCCGATGGTCAGGTCGCTCACGTTGTCCGCCGCCACCTGCTGCTTGAACTGGCTGTAGGAGATCGTCTCAACCTTCCGGGAGAGATAGTATTGCTGGACGTACGACAGCAGGAGGAACGCGATCAGGACGTACCAGATGCTGAAATGGACCTTCCGGGGCAGGTCGTTCGCCGGCTTCCCGGGTTCCCGGGGGCCGAAGAGGGAGCGAAGGACCTCCTTGAGGTTTTCCGGCGGTTCCTTCTTCCCGGCGGGCGGCATGGCTTCCCCCTCCATCGCGAAATCCCGCGAATATTCTATCTCCATCGGGGGAACCGGCGCCGATCAATTTGCGTGGATGCACGACACCGGCATGGCCGGACGAGAAACGGGGAGCGTACCGCAAGGCACGCTCCCCGAATCCATGCCGTTCCCCGGCGCGGGTTCTCGCGGTCCGGCGTCGCTCTCCCGGCCGGTCAATCCCGGGGCCGCGGGGCGCGTTGCCCGAGAAGCCCGTCCGCGTGCA
>JBLMWX010000003.1:0-24321 GCA_050257455.1 Gemmatimonadota bacterium
GTGAACAACCGGGGCAGCGCGACCCCGATCACGTTCATCAACGACCTCGGGAGCGCGGCCACGACCAACGTGCTCGCCTACAAGTACTCCACGGACCAGACGCTCCACTGGGCGGACCCGCTCGGCGACGAGGCCAACATGTGCAACATGAGCGGCATGATCCCGGCCGATCTGTCGCCCTGCGCGCAGAACTACGCCGGGCCGGTTCCGGCGGTTCCGCACCTGCACGGCGGGGAGGTTCCCCCGGTACTGGACGGCGGGCCGGACACGTGGTTCACGAGCGACGGCGCGTACCGGGGGCACGGCTACTACACCTTCCCCGGGGCCGCCGCCAACGAGGCGATCTACAAGTACCCCAACACCCAGGAGGCGTCGCCGATCTGGTTCCACGATCATACGCTGGGCGCCACCCGGCTGAACGTCTACGCGGGGCTCGCGGGCGCTTACCTCATCGTCGACCCGGACAACCCGCCCCCGTCGAGCCTGCCCGGGCCCGCCGAGATCGTCCCCATCGTGCTCCAGGACCGGATGTTCGACACCAACGGGCAGCTCTTCTTCCCGGCCGACAGCGCGGGAGGCGTCCTCTGGACCCCGAATCCCGATCATCCGTACTGGGTGCCGGAGTTCGTCGGCGACGCCGTCGTGATCAACGGGAAGGCGTGGCCGTACCATGCCGTCCAGCCGAAGAGGTACCTGTTCTGGTTCCTCAACGGCTCCAACGCGCGCACCTACGAGATGTTCCTCGTCAACCCGGTCACCAAGGCGATGGGGCCGCCCCTGTACGTGATCGGCACGGACGGGGGGTATCTCGACAAGCCAGTCAAGATCGACCCCGCGCTCGGGCAGAAGCTCGTCATGCAACCCGGCGAGCGGTACCTGGTCATCATCGACTTCGTCGGCTTCGGCGGGACCAACCTGATCCTGCGCAACACGGGCCGGACCCCATATCCCAAGGGCGCCCCGCCCAAGGGGACTTCGGTCGGCCAGCTCATGCAGTTCCGGGTCGCCGCCTGCCCGGCGGGGGGATGCCCGGCCGACGCGAGCTACAACCCGGCCCTCGGGGGCGCGCTCCGCACGCCGATGGTGCGGCTCGTCAACCCGGCGACGGGAACTCTGGCGGTGACGGCCCAGAAGACCCGGCTGCTCTCGCTGAACGAGGTCATGGGCATGCCCATGACCGCGACAGACCCGGTGACCGGGGTACTGACGAATTACCCCGGTGGACCGCTTGAGATCCTGGTCAACAACACGAAGTGGTCCGGGATGTCGCCCAGGCCCTACGGCGATTTCACGCCTTCCTCGCTCAACGGCAACACGACGTACTACTCCGAGGTGCCCAAGGAGGGCGAGACCGAGGTGTGGGAGATCGTCAACCTCACCGCGGACGCCCACCCGATCCACCTGCACCTGGTGCAGTTCCAGCTCATCAACCGCCAGAACTACAACGTCAACAAGTACACGGGTGCCTACAACGGTGCGTTCCCGAAGGTCGCGGGCGACCCGGTGTGCATCGGCGGGGTGTTCTGCCCGGCGTTCGGGCCGCCGCTCGATTACCGGGCGGCCAACAACGCGCTCTCGGGCGGGAAGGATGGCGGAAACCCCGACATCACCCCGTACCTCCAGGGCGCGATCCAGCCGCCGCTGCCGCAGGAGGCGGGGTGGAAGGACACGGTCATCATGTACCCTGGCCAGGTGACGCGCATCGCCGTGCGGTGGGCGCCGACCGACCTGCCGGCGAGCACGACACCGGCGAACGCGTTCTACCCGTTCGATCCCAGGGCCGGGGACCGCGCGTACGTCTGGCACTGCCACATCGTCGACCACGAGGACAACGAGATGATGCGGCCGGACTTGGTCGAACGGAACGACAACGCCGAGAGGACCGTGTCCGACTACTGAGAAGATCGCCGGCGCAAGGCGGGCCGCCCGCTCGGGCGGCCCGCCGTTCTTCCCCGCCTCCTGATCGGGTTTCCTACTTCCCTTTTCTCAGGATGCGCTTTTCCCCGACCCGCAGCGTGACCTTCGCGAGGTCGAAGTATTCCAGCAGCGGGATGACGTACTTGCGCGACAGGCCCGTCAATTCCTTGAACTCGGGGACCGAGATCTCCCCCCTCTTCTCGAGCCAGGCGACAAGCTTGTCCTTGAGGGCCGCGACGGCGCCCGGGTCGAAGTAAAGCTCCTTGACGCGCGCGACGGCGCCGGTCTTCACGAGGCCCTCGAGCGTGCGGTCGAATTCCCGGTTCCCCGCGGCGCGCAGTGCATCGGTGAGCTCGTTCTTCGTCGGGGCGGCGAGCCCGGCGCCGCGGACCGCCTCCGCGATGGCCTGCGCCAGCGGCGACGAGAGCTCGACCGAACGGGGCCGCCTCGCGGGAAGGAAGAACAGGTCGGCCGACCGGCCGGCCTCCGCCGTTTCGGCCAGCGCGAGGGCCACGAGCTCCGGCGCGGGCGCTCCCGGCAGGAGGGCGGCGACCTCGTCGGCGGGAAACCCGTCCCTGTCGCGGAACCGGTCGTGGAGAAGGGCGAGGGCCTCCGCTCCCCGCCGGGCGACCTCGGACACCGCCGCGGCGGACCAGGCCCGCGCTCCGCCCGGCCGCGCGCGCAGCGACTTCGAGGAGACGAGGCGGTCGATCTCGGCGCGGGCCGCCGCGGGCCCGATCCCCGCGATCACGGCGGCCTCCTTCTCCCCGATGCCGCGGGTTCCGGCGTCTTCCGCCGCCGCGAGGACCCGCGTCCCCGCGCTGGGCGCCCGGAGACGTGCGAGCGGCCCCGGCACCGCCGCTCCCCGCGCGCGGGCGGGCGCCGGGTACGGGTTCAACACCCGGCCGCCCCCGATCGTGTACCCGAAGTTCTCCAGCGGCGAGAAGCCGCGCAGGATGAACCGGTCCCCGCCCCCGAGGACGGTCGGCTCATCGAGGACCACACGCGCGTAGCCCGAGCCGCCGGGCGGGATCTCGTCCGCGCCGTACAGGGCGATCTTCGCCCGGCAGGAGCGGGTTCCCGCGTGGAACGACGCCTGCGCCCGGGTCCTCAAGGGGCGCGGGGCGACGGCGAGGTGCTCGAGAAAGACGTCGGCCGCCCGGGTCGGCACGAACGTCCCGGGATGGCACAGCACCGATCCCCGCGGGACGCTCTCCTTCTCGACGCCCTGGAGGTTCACGGCGGTGCGCGTCCCGGCCGAGGCCGCCTCCGCCGGTCCGCCGTGGACCTGGAGCCCCCGGACCCGGGCGACGATTCCGCCCGGCAGCGCCTGGACCTCGTCCCCCGCCGCGACCGCGCCGCCGACGATCGTGCCCGTCACCACCGTCCCGAACCCCTTCATCGTGAAGGAGCGGTCGACGGGAAGGCGGAAGAAGAGCGACGGATCCTTCCCCGGGATGCCGGCCGCGAGCCGGTCGATCTCCGCGACGAGCCGCGGCAGCCCGTCCCCGGTCACGGCGGAGACGGGGACGACGGGCGCATCTTCCAGGAACGTCCCCCGGACGAACGCGCGGATCTCGTCCTCCTGCAGGGCGATCCAGTCGGGCGCGACCTTGTCGCACTTGTTGAGGACGACGATCCCGGACGGGACCGAAAGAAGGCGGCAGATGTCGAGGTGTTCGCGCGTCTGGGGCATGATCCCCTCGTCCGCGGCGATGACGAGCAGCACGAGGTCGATCCCCGCGGCGCCGGCCACCATGGTGCGGACGAACCGCTCGTGCCCGGGAACGTCGACGATCCCCGCGAGCGTCCCCGACGGGAGGTCGAGGTGGGCGAAGCCGAGCTCGATGGTGATCCCCCGCTCCTTTTCCTCCTTGAGGCGGTCCGGGTCGATTCCCGTCAGCGCCCGGACGAGCGCGCTCTTGCCGTGGTCGATGTGGCCGGCCGTCCCGACGATCACCCGTTTCGACATGGAGTCATCTTACTGTATTTGCGCGGATGCGGTAATATGGTGCCGATGTCGTCGCCCGCGCGGGACACGATCTTCGGGTTTTCGACACCCGTCGCCCGGGGGGCGGCCGTCGTCGTCCTGATGGCCGCGGTCACGGCGTTCCTCCTTTCGGTGCCGGAGAACGGCGACGGCTGGCACGGCTCCGGGGGGCTCGTCCAGAAGTTCTACTTCCTTCCGCTGATGCTTGCCGCGGCCTGGTTCGGGGTCCGCGGCGCCGTCGCCGCCACGCTGACGGTCACCGCGGTCGCGGTCTGGCTGATCGTCGCGAGCCGGGTGAGCCCCGGCGCGCAGATCGAGCGCATGGGCGAGGTGGGCGTCTTCTGGCTCGTCGGCGCCCTGGCGGCCAACTTCTTCGAGCAGCAGAAGAAGCACCTGGGCGACCTGGAGACGGCCAACGAGAACACGCTCTACGTGCTTGCGTCCGCCCTCGACGTGCGGGAGGAGAACACGGGGAGCCACTCGCGCCGGGTCGCCGGATACGCCATCCGCCTGGCCGAGGAGATGGGGATCGACGATCGCGACACGCTCGCCGTGATCCGGAAGGGAGCGCTCCTCCACGACCTGGGAAAGATCGGCATCCCCGACAGCATTCTGTTGAAGCCCGGGGCGCTCGACGAGGCGGAGTGGAAGCTGATGCGGCGGCACACCGAGGTCGGTTTCGAGATGCTCGCCGGCGTCGGTTTCCTCCAGGAGCCCGCCGAGATCGTCCTCTACCACCACGAGTGGTACGACGGGCGGGGATATCCCAAGGGACTCAAGGGCGAGGAAATTCCGCTCGGCGCCCGGCTGTTCGCCGTGATCGACGTCTTCGACGCGATCACCACCGCCCGGCCGTACCGGACCCCCGACACCTACGCCGGCGCGAGCGCGATCCTGCGGCAAAAAGGGGGCACCCACCTCGATCCGAGAATCGTGCAATGCTTTGAACGGGTGCCATATTCCGACTGGGAAGCGATCGCCTCCGACGGCCGCGCGATCGCGTCTCCCCGGACGAGGGCTTGAAGGACCCGGGGGTCCCGGGCAGGACGAGACCGCGGCGGATCCCCATCGGGGATTCGATCGATCTCCACGCCTTTGCGCCGCGGGATGCGGTCTCGGTCGTCGCCGACTATCTCGAGGAGGCGGTCCGGCGGGGGTTTGGCGAGGTCCGGATCATCCATGGGCGGGGGACCGGCGTGCAGCGGCACGCGGTCCGCGCCGCGCTCGCCCGCCATCCGCTCGTGCAGGCGTTTGCCGACGCTCCTCCCGAGGCCGGGGGGTGGGGCGCCACCGTCGTCCGACTGCGCCGCGCCGGGAACCCTACTTCCGGCAGGTGATCTCGATCCGGTCGACGCTCTTGACGACCAAGCGGTCCTTCTTCACGATCTCTTCGGAGCCGAGGGATTTCCGGACGATGGCCAGCGCGGCGGCGTGGAGCGGCGTCTCCGCCTTGTCGGGAAGCCGGTACGCGATCCAGAGACCGTCCTTCTTGGACTCGACGAGCCCCGCCTCGGAGAGCGTCTTGAGGTGGTGGGACACGTTGGGCTGCGATCCTTTCAGGACGTACTGGATCTCGCAGACGCACAGCGGCCGGCTCTCGAGCATCTTGAGGATCCGCAGCCGCGTCTCGTCGGACAGGGCTTTAAACAGCTTTGCGGGTTTTTTCAAGTGAGTCTCACCCCCCCGGGTAATATTATAAATTAATCCGCGAGGCGCCGCGCGGTCAAGCGGGGGTCGACCCGGCCGTCCGCGGCGGCGCCGGCCGGGAAAGGGAGGTTTCGGGCATGCCCGAGACGCGCGATCCGCCGCAGCGGCGCAGGAAGATCCTCTTCCTGTGCACCGGCAACGCCTGCCGGAGCCAGATGGCCGAGGGGTGGGTCCGCGCGCTCAAGGGAGACGAGCTGGAGGCGTTCTCCGCCGGCGTGGCGCCGTGTTTCGTCCACCCCACCGCCGTCCGCGTGATGCGGGAGGCGGGCGTCGACATCTCGGGCCAGTACTCCAAGCACGTGGACGACCTCGACGGGATCGCCTTCGACTTCGTCGTGACCCTGTGCGACTACGCCGACGCGCAGTGTCCGGGCCGTCCCGGCCACGGCAAGAGGATCCACCGGCCGTTCGAGGACCCGGTCCACGCGACCGGGACGGCGAGCGAGGTCCTCGCCAAGTTCCGGTCCGTGCGGAACCAGATCCGCGAGTTCGTGAAATGGATGCCGTGGAACCTGGAGGCCGCCGCGGGCCGGAACGCGCCGGAAGAGGAGTGACGGGGGAGACCGCGGGCGTGGAAGGCGCCGACATCATCCTGACGATGCGGGACGATCTCCTCCGGGCCCTGAAGCGGCCCGCGGGGGATCGGCGGTGGGCGATGCTCATCGATCTCCGGAAGTGCGTCGGGTGCCACGCGTGCACGGCCGGGTGCGTGGCGGAGAACGTCTCCCCGCCCGGCGTCGTGTACCGGCCCGTCTTCGAGGAGGAGAGCGGGACGTTCCCGAAGGTCGCGAGGAGGTTCATCCCGAGGCCGTGCATGCACTGCGACCGCCCCCCCTGCGTGGGGATCTGCCCGAAGGCGGACAAGGCCACCTACAAGAGCCGGGAGGGCGTCTCGGCCGGCATGGTCGTCATCGACTACGCCGAGTGCATCCAGTGCGACAAGTGCGTCCGCATCTGCCCCTACAGGGCGCGCGGGCGCGACGAGGCCCGGTACTACTCGGCCCGGGCGCCCTTCGTCCCGGCGTACGAGACGCGTCCCCAGTGGGAGTACGGCAGGACGTGGACGCGGCAGCCGCAGAGCATCCCGACCGGGACCGCCCGGAAATGCACGTTCTGCCTCCATCGATTGAAGGCCGGGCTGCTCCCCGCGTGCGTCACCACGTGCAACGGGCGGGCGACCCATTTCGGCGACATCTCCGACCCGGAGAGCCTGGTCGCCAGGGTCGCGAAGTCGGCCGGGGCGAAGACGATCCGGAAGGTGACGGACCCGGACCCGGCGCGCGGCAAGGTGATCTTCGGGGGCTCGATGACCGAGCCCCGGGTCTACTACATCCTCTGACGGGAAGGGACAGCGGGCGATGGAGAAGACTCGGCGGGCGCGGGGCGCCGGCGGCGGCGGGACGCGGCGCGGCGACGGGATCAGCCGGAGGAGCTTTCTCAAGGGGTCGGCGGCGGTCCTCGGGGGGGCGATGCTCGCCTCCCACGCCGCGCGCGCCCTGGACCTCGTCCGCCGCGCCGAGGCCGGGACCCTCTCCCCCGACGAGGCGTACGCCCTCTCCCGGGCGGAGAACATCCTCTACACCTCCTGCCTCCAGTGCAACACCGGGTGCGGCATCAAGGTGAAGCTGTACGAAGGGCTGGCGGTCAAGATCGACGGCAGTCCTTACAGCCCGTTCACGCTGGTGCCGAGCGTCCCGATGAGCGTGCCTCCCGGGGAGGCGGCCGGGATCGACGCCGCGATCTGCCCGAAGGGGCAGTCGGGGATCCAGACGGTCTACGACCCGTACCGGATCACGAAGGTCCTCAAGCGGGCGGGGAAGCGGGGCGAGGGGAAGTGGACGACCATCCCGTTCGACCGGGCGGTCGACGAGATCGTCGCCGGCGGGGTCCTGTTCGGGCACGTGCCGGGGGAGGAAGGCCGCGTCGTCCCGGGGTTGAAGGAGCTCTATGCGCTCAGGGACCCCGGGGCCGCCGCGGCGATGGCCGCCGACGCGAAGGCGATCCGGGGAGCCGCGGACAAGGGCACGGCCGTGGCGGCGTTCAGGGAAAGACACGCCGCGCACCTTCATCTCCTCATCGACCCGGACCACCCGGACCTTGGCCCCCGGAACAACCAGCTCGTCTACATGTGGGGGCGCAAGAAGGGGGGGCGCGCGGATTTCGCGTCCCGCTTCTTCGCCGACGGCTTCGGCACGGTGAATACCCACGGCCACACGACCGTGTGCCAGGGGTCGCTCTACTTCACCTGCAAGGCGATGAGCGAGCAGTATCGCGGCGGCGCCTTCGACGGGGGGAAGAAATTCTACTGGCAGGGAGACATCGAGAACGCCGAGTACGTCCTGTTCGCGGGCGCGAACCTGTTCGACGCGAACTACGGCCCTCCCAACCGGGCGGCCCGGCTCACCCGGAACCTGGTCGAGGGGAAGACGCGGATCACGGTGGTCGATCCGCGGTTCTCGAAGCTCGCGGCCAAGGCGAACTGGTACCTGCCCGTCAAGCCGGGCGAGGACGCGGCGTTCTTCCAGGCGATCATCCGCTGGATCGTGGACAACGGGAAGTACGACGCCCGTTATCTCGCCTGCGCCAACCGCGCCGCGGCGCGGGCCGCCGGCGAGCCGACGTGGACCAACGCCGTCCTGCTCGTCGCGATCGGGCCCGACGGGACCCCGGGCCGGTTCCTGCGGGCGTCGGAGATCGGGCTCGCCCCGGATGGCAAGGGGAGCGGCGGGGCGCGGCCGGGCGACCTGCTGGTCGCGATGCGGGACGGCCGCCCCGTGGCGGTCGACCCGAACGACGACGTGACGCCGGTGACCGGAGACATCCTGGTGGACACGCAGATCTCGGGCCTCCGCGTGAAGAGCGGCCTCCGGATCGTCGCCGACGAGGCGCGCGCGCGGACGATGGAGGAGTGGGCGCGCCTCTGCGGGATCCCGGTCGACGACATCGCGGAGACGGCGCGCAAGCTCACGTCGTACGGCAAGCGCGCCGTCGTCGACGTGCACCGCGGCGTGTCCCAGCACACCAACGGATTCTACAGCGTGACGTGCGCGATGACGATCAACCTCCTGCTCGGCAACTTCGACTGGAAGGGGGGGATGATCGCCGCGGCCGCGTACAACGCGGTCGGCGGCGGGAAAGGGCAGCCGTTCGATCTGGCCCGGATGAACCCGGGCAGGACCACGCGTTTCGGGATCAGCGTCATCCGGCATGACATCCGTTACGAGGACTCGACGCTCTTTGCGGGATACCCCGCCCGGCGGAACTGGTGGCCCCTCTCGTCCGACGTCTACGAGGAGGTCATCCCGTCGATCGGCGATGCCTACCCGTACGCGGCGAAGGCGCTCTTCACCTACATGGGGGCGCCCGCGTACTCGCTTCCCGCCGGGCACAAGACGATCGGGATCCTGTGCGACACCGCGAAGGTTCCCCTCTACTTCTGCAGCGACATCCTCGTCGGCGAGACCTCGGCCTACGCGGACTACATCTTCCCCGACCTGTCCTACCTGGAGCGGTGGGAGATGCACGGGTCGCACCCGAACATGCCGGCGAAGGTGCAGCCGATCCGGCAGCCGGTGATCGCCCCGATCCCGGAGACCGTGTCCGTCTTCGGCGAGGAAATGCCTTGCTCCTACGAGGCGCTGCTCCTGGCCCTCGCGGAGCGGCTCGGGATCCCCGGATTCGGGAAGGACGCCTTCGGCCCGGGGCAGGATCTCGTGCGGCCGGACGATTACTACATCCGGATGGTCGCCAACGTCGCCACGGACGGAGAGCCGGTCCCCGACGCCGGGGACGACGAGGTCGCGCTCTTCCTCGAATCGCGCCGGCACCTGCCGCGCACGGTCTTCGATCCGGCGCGGTGGGAGCGGATCGCCGGCCCCGGCTGGCGCAAGGTCGTCTTTCTCCTCAACCGCGGCGGGCGGCACCAGGATTACCGGGACGCGTACCACGGCGACTGGGCCGCGAACCGGTACGGGCGGCTCGTCAACATCTACCAGGAGAAGACGGCGGGGACGCGGAGCGCGTTCACGGGGAAGCCGAACCCCGGGTACGCGACGTACGTTCCTGTCTGCGACGCCCTCGGCAAGACGCCGGAAGCGGCCGGGCTCTCCGCCGGATACCCGTTGCGCCTCATCACCCAGAAGGACGTCACGCAGACCAAGTCCCGGACGATCACGAATTACTGGCTCCTCGCGATCCGCCCGGAGAACGACGTCCTGGTCAGTCCCGCCGACGCGGAGCGGCTGCGGCTCCGGAGCGGGGACATGGTGCGGATCGTTTCCGCCACCAACCCGTCCGGGGCGTGGGACCTGGGGAACGGGCGCCGCAAGGAGATGCGGGCGCGGGTCAGGGTGACCGAGACGATCCGCCCCGGGGTGGTGACCTTCACGATCGGCCACGGCCACTGGGCGGGCGGCGCGGCCGACATCGAGATCGACGGGACCGTGATCAAGGGCGACCCGCGGCGCGCCACGGGGTTCAACGCGAACGCGGCGATGTGGACCGACCCCCACCTGGGCAACACGTGCCTCGTCGACCCGGTGGGCGGCAGCGCCTCCTTCTACGACACGACGGTCAACCTGGTCAAGGGCTGAGCGCCCGCGCGGGGCCGGGTCCGCCGGTCAGACGCTCAAGACCTTGTCCGCCTCGCGCATCGCCGCGAGGATGTCGGGCATCCCCTTGACCGTGCCCACCGCCACCCGGTCGAGCAGTCCGAAGTAGTCCAGGCAGGTGCGGCAAAGGATCATGTCCGTCCCGCGCTCGGCGAGCTGCCGCAGCGGCTCGATGATGGGCGAGCCGGCGCAGGCGAGCCTGACCCCCTCGCCGTAAAAGAGGAGCCGTCCCGGCGGCTCCGGGTCCTGCGCCAGCAGCCCGGCGAAGCTCGCGGCCAGCGCCCGCCCGAGCGCGGCCGGCGCATCGCCGAGGCCGTTCCGGGTGAACAGGATCGCGGTTCCACGGTCCATGGGGTCGCACCCTCCGTGTCAGGTCGACGAACGCCGGCGTTCCCGAACGGTCCCTCCCGGGGTGCGAAGATCCTGCCCGCCCGTGCAGAGGGGGCCCGCCGGGCGGAATCGGAGCCCGCAGGAGGAGCGCATCTTCGGGACCGGCGCCTGGGCAATTATAGCAGCGCGGAAGGCGGCAGGGGCGCTCCGCGGGAGCCGATCCTTCCCTTTCCCGGCGGTCCCCCCTATAATTGAACCGTTCCAGGGCGATGGAGTTCGCCTGGACCCGCATCGTCCCCCCGGGGCTGTCCCCCGCGGCGATGCGGGTTGAACCGCCCGCCGGGGCTGATGACTCCTGACCGCGGGGACCTTGTCTCCCGCCGGGAGGCGCCCGGGCACGAATCCCGCGAAGCGCGGCCCGCCGGAGGCGTCCCGGCGGGTTTTTCGTATCCGCGTCCGGACGGGAGCCGCCATGATGGACCATTCAGGCAGCCTCGAACGCCTGCAATCGCTCTGCGCGGAGTTCGGGATCGACCCGCTGCGGCCGCAGCTCTCCGGCGCGGCCGAGGCCCTGCGGGACCAGGGCGTCGTCGACGTGGCGGTTCTCGGGGCGTTCAAGGCCGGGAAGAGCTCCTTCCTCAATGCCGTCATCGGCCGCGACCTGATGCCGGTGGACGTCCTCCCGGCGACCGCCGTCGTCACGCGCGTCGCCCGCGGCCCGAGGGACCGGGTCGTCGTCCGCCGTCTCTCCGGGGCCGTCGAGGAGGTGCCGCCGGACCGGCTGGCCGAGTTCGTCACCGAGGGGCTGAACCCGGGGAACGAGAAGCGGGTGGCGCTCGTCGACGTGGAGCTCGCCGCCCTTCGCGACTACGAGGGCGTCCGGTTCGTCGACACCCCGGGCCTGGGCAGCGCCTTCGTCCACAACACGCAGGCCGCCATGGACTGGCTGCCGCGCGTCGGCGGGGCGCTCCTCGCGGTCAGCGTCAGCCACCCGCTCTCCGGGCAGGACGTCGCGCTGCTCCGCGACGTCTGCAGGCACACTCCCGAGGTCGCGGTCCTGCTCACCAAGGCGGACCTCGTCTCGGACGCGCAACGCGACGCGGTCGTCGAGTTCCTCCACCGCCAGGTCGTCCGCCACACGGGGCGGGAGCTGCCGATCCTGCCCTGCTCCGTCCTCCCCGGCTTTGCGGGCCTGCGCGACGGGGTGCGGGACCATCTTCTCCGCCGCATCGTCGCGCGGCGGGAGGAGGCGCGGGCGGGGATCGTCGCGCACAAGCTCCGCGGGGCCGCCGCCGGCTGCCGGCAGTACCTGCTGCTGGCGCTGGCGGCCGCCGACGCCGCCGAGCGGGCGCGGGCCGACCTGGAGGAGGTCGTGCGCCGCGAAAAGGGGCAGGCGGGGGCGGTCGCGGCCGAGATCGGGCTCCTCGTTCGTGACCTCGCGTCCCGCGTCCGCACGGCGTCCGCCGAGCGGTTCCATGCGTATCACGGCGAGGTCGCCGCGCGGCTCGGGCGCGAGCTGCGGGCCAGGATGCCCGGGTGGACGGGCGACTTTTCGAAGACGACGCGGGCGTTCCGCGAGTGGCTCGCCGCCGCACTCGCCGAGGAGCTGGGGCGCGTCTCGGAGCACGGGGAGACGCACCTGGGCGGCTTCCCGTTCAAGGCCCGCGCGAGCCTGCAGCGGACGGTGCGGGCGTTCCAGGACCGGCTTGCCGGGGAGATCGAGCGTGCCCTCGGGATCGCCTTTTCGGGCGCCGACTTCGATTCCCGGATCGCCCCGCCGGGGCGGCCCGACGTGCGGGTGGGCCGGACGTTCGACATGCATGTCGACCTCCTCTGGTTCGTCATCCCGATGGCGGTCGTCCGGCCGTTGGTCCGCCGTCATTTCCTCAAGCTCGTCCCCTGGGAGGTCGAGAAGAACCTGTCCCGGCTCTCGGGCCAATGGGCGGACGCCGTCAACGCATCGATCGAGGCGGTCGCGCGGCAGGCCGTCGCATTCATCGGGAACGAGCTTTCCACGATCGAGCGGCTCGTCTCGGAAGGAAGCGACCGGCGGGCGCGGATCCGGAACGCCCTTGCGGAGCTCGACCTGCTGGCGGCCGGACTCGACGGGACGGTCCCCGGGAGCGATATGTTATGATTCTCCAATCATTTCGGACGCGGGAGGACGGATGGCGTTCCGGGACTTGCGGGAGTTCCTCGCGGCCCTCGAGAAGCGCGGGGAGCTCCTGAGGATCGCGGCCCCCGTCTCGGCGGAGCTCGAGGCGGCGGAAATCGCGGACCGGGCGGTCAAGTCCGGCGGCCCGGCCCTCCTGTTCGAGAACGTGACGGGGAGCTCCGTTCCGCTGGCGATGAACCTCTTCGGGACGATGGAGCGGATGCGCCTGGCCCTGGGCGTCTCGTCGCTCGACGAGATCGGCGCGCGGATGATGGAGATCGTCGAGCCCGAGATCCCGACGAACCTCGTCGAGAAGCTCAAGATGCTTCCGAAGCTCGCGCGCCTTGCGGACTTCGTCCCCAGGACCGTGTCCTCGGCGCCGTGCCAGGAGGTCGTGGAGACGGACCGGCCGTCGCTCTCGTTTCTCCCCGTCGTCAAGACCTGGCCCGGCGACGGCGGGCCCTTCCTCACGCTCCCGCTCGTCTTCACGAAGGACCCGGCCACCGGCCGCCGCAATGTGGGGATGTACCGGATGCACGTCTTCGACGGGACGACGACGGGCATGCACTGGCACGTCCACAAGGGGGGCGCCAAGCATCACCGCGGATTCCGCAGGAAGGGGGAGCGGATGCCCGTGGCGGTGGCGCTGGGGGGCGACCCGGCGACGATCTACGCGGCCACGGCGCCGCTGCCCGAGGACGTCGACGAGATGATGTTCGCGGGGTTCCTGAGGAAGCAGCCGGTCGAGCTCGTCCGGTGCAGGACGTCGGACATCGAGGTCCCCGCCCACGCGGAAGTCGTCCTCGAGGGGTACGTCGACCCGGACGAGGTGCGCACCGAGGGGCCGTTCGGCGACCACACGGGGTACTATTCGCTCGCCGACAGCTACCCCGTCTTCCACCTGACGTGCGTGACCCGGCGCCGCGACCCGATCTACCCCGCCACCATCGTGGGGAAGCCGCCGATGGAGGACGTCTATCTCGGGAAGGCGACGGAGCGGATCTTCCTGCCGCTCCTGAAGAAGATTCTCCCCGAGGTGGTGGACATGAACCTGCCGGTGGAGGGAATCTTCCACAACTTCGCCTTCTTCGCCATCGACAAGCGGTATCCCGGCCACGCCCGCAAGGTGATGAGCGCCGTCTGGGGGATGGGGCTCCTCATGTTCTCGAAGTTCGTCGCCGTCTTCGACGCCGACGTCAACGTCCAGGACATGTCGGAAGTCCTGTGGCGGATCGGGAACAACGTGGACCCCCGGCGCGACACGATGATCGTGGAGGGGCCGGTCGACGCCCTCGAGCACGCGTCCCCGTTGCCGCACTACGGCTCCAAGATGGGGATCGACGCCACGCGGAAATGGGCGTCGGAGGGGTTCGCGCGGGAGTGGCCCGAGGACATCCGGATGGACCCCGGGATCGCCGCCCTCGTCACGAAGCGCTGGAAGGAGTACGGCTTCTAGATGCTCGGGCGCCTCGCGGTCTACCTCGAGATGATCAAGGTGGCGCACACCGTGTTCGCGCTCCCGTTCGCCCTGATGGGGGCGTTCCTCGCGGCCGGCGGGTTCCCGTCCGGACGGACCATTTTCTACATCGTCCTCGCGATGATCGGCGGGAGGAGCGCCGCGATGGGATTCAACCGGCTCGTCGACGCCGAGATCGACGCGCGGAACCCCCGCACCCGCGAGCGCGCGATCCCCAAGGGGCAGGTGAGCAAGCCGATGGCCGGCGTCTTCATCTTCCTGTCGGTCCTGCTCCTCGAGCTCTCCGCCGCCAAGCTCAACCCGCTCTGCCTCCTGCTGTCGCCCGTGCTCCTGCTCCTGCTGTTCTCGTACTCCTACACGAAGCGGTACACGTGGGCGTCCCACGTCGTGCTCGGGATGTGCCTGGGCGCCGCGCCGGCCGCCGCCTGGATCGCCGTCCGGGGCGACTTCGACCCGCGCATCCTGTACATCTCGTTCGCCGTCGTCTTCTGGGTCGCGGGGTTCGACGTCCTGTACGCCCTCCAGGACATCGACTTCGACCGGACGGAGGGACTCCACTCGATTCCCCGTCTCCTCGGGGTCGGCAAGTCGCTCTGGGTGGCCCGGGCGTTCCACTTCGTGATGGCGGCCCTTTTGCTGCTGGGATATCATGTCTTCAGGATGGGCGGCTGGTTCCTGGCGGGGTGGGGCCTGTGCGCGGCGGTTCTCGTCTACGAGCACTCCATCCTCCGCAAGGACGACCTGTCCCGCCTGAACGTGGCGTTCTTCAACCTGAACGGGATCATCAGCATCGCGCTTTGCCTGTTCACCTATCTCGACCTCGTGCTCTGACCCGGCCGGGTCGGAATCGCCTTTTTTCGAGGAGCGGGCGAACTCCATGAAGGTCCTGCTCGGCATCACCGGCGCCAGCGGCGCCGTCTACGGCGTCCGCACCGGGGCGGAGCTGCTGTCCCGGGGGATGGAGGTGTCGGTCGTCGTGACCCCCACGGGCTGGGACATCCTGGCCGCCGAGGTGGGGGACGGGAAGGTGCCCGGGTCGCTCGCCGCGAGGCGACGCTGGCTCGGCAGGGCGATGGAGGCCCGCCGCCCGGCGCGTCTTTACGCGGACGACGACTTCCGGATCCCGTTCGCCTCGGGCTCCAACCCGCCGGATGCCGTGATCGTGGCCCCCTGTTCCATGGGGACGCTCGGGCGGATCGCCCACGGGACCGCGTCGTCGGTCCTCACCCGGTGCGCCGACGTCGCCCTGAAGGAGCGGAAGCCGCTCGTCCTGGTCCCTCGCGAGACGCCGCTGTCCCAGGTCCATCTCGAGAACATGCTGGCGCTGTCGCGGGCGGGGGCGGACATCCTGCCGGCGTGCCCGGGTTTCTACCACCGCCCGGCCACGGCGCGGGAGCTGGTCGATTTCGTCGTCTCCCGCGTCCTCGCCCGGCTGGGGATCGACGCGAACCTCCACCCGAGGTGGGGGGAGGAAAGGAAGGAGCCGCCGCCATGAGGAAGATCCTGGTCGTCGACGACGAAGAGAACATCCGCGAGCTGTACCGGGACGAGCTGGCCGAGGAAGGGTACAAGGTCGAGCTGGCGGCGAACGGCCACGAGGCGCTCGCGAAGATCGAGACGTTCGTCCCCGACCTCGTCACGCTCGACGTGAAGATGCCCGGCATCGACGGCATCGAGGTGCTCCGGCGGATCCGGGAGAAGAACCGCTCGCTCCCCGTGGTGCTCCTGACCGCCTTCGGCGAGTTCCGTCAGGATTTCAACACGTGGGCGTCCGACGCCTACATCGTCAAGTCCCACGACACGACGGAGCTCAAGGAGACGGTGCGCAGGCTCCTGGGCGAAGCATGACGGTCCTCTCCATTCTCTACGAGGCGATCCGCGGGAAGAAGCCGCCCGGCTCGACCCGCGAGACGTCGCTGGCGGGGGTGCTGACGTCGGGCCTCTACGAGGTGTCCCAGGCGATGAGCACGCCCGCGGGGGACCTCCAGCACAGTCTCGACCTCATCGTCTCCGCCGCCGCGGCCATCCTGCGGATCGAGCGGTGCGTCCTGCTGCTCAAGGGGCCGGGGCAGGAACAGCTCCACCTCAGGTCGCTCGCGGGGATCCCGCGCCCGCGCCAGTTCGACCGGTACCGGCAGGAGGTCCACGACTCGATCTTCGCGCAGGTCCTCGAGAGCGGGGAGGGGATGGTCATCTCGGAGGGCCGGCAGGGCGTGGACCGGAAGATCCTGCGGCTGATGCGGCGCCTCGACGTCAAGGGATTCGTCGTCGCCCCGGTCCAGGTCCCGTCGGGGACGGTGGGGGTCCTCGTCGGCGCGACCCCGCTGGACGGCCGGAACTTCTCGTCGGCGGACCTCAAGCTCCTCTCCGTGATGGCCAACTTCGCCGCCGTCGCGATCGAGAACGCCCACCTCGTGATGCGCCTGGACAAGAAGGCGAAAAAGCTCGAGGCCATCTTCGAGGTCAGCAAGGCCCTGAACCAGGAGCACGCCCCCTCGGTCCTCTTCCAGCTCATCGTCGACCGGGCCACGGCGCTCATGGGGGCCACGAGCGGTTCCATGATCCTCGTGGACCGGGAATCCGGCGTCCTGCGCATCGAGGCCGAGTGCGGCCTCGGCGAGGAGGTCAAGGAGCGGATGCGCCTGCGGATCGGCGAGGGGATCACGGGGTGCGTCGCGCGGGACGGCGAGCCGATCCTCGTTCCCGACGTGCGCGAGGAGCCCCGCTACGTGGAGGCCAACCCGGACGTGCGCTCCGAGATGGCGGTCCCGGTCAAGTGGGGCAACGACGTCGTCGGCGTCATCAACCTCGATCATCAGCACGCGGGGGCGTTCGCGGAGGAGGACCTCGAGCTGCTGGGCGCCTTCGCCAATGCCGCGGCGGTCGCGCTCCGCAACGCCAAGATCGTCGGCGGGGGCGAGCCGGGCGCGTTCCCGTAAGAGTCCGGGGACGTTCCCCGACTATTCTTCCGCCTGCCGGGAGGAGCCGCCGGTCTTTCGCGGGCGGCGAATGGTTCAGGAACGTCCCTGGACTTTCGGGCGGCCCGCGTTCCGGTACTCCTTCGGCCGGTGGCACGCCGGAGCGCAGCTCCCGCCGTCCGGGCGTGGCTCGAACCGGACGCCGGGCTGGTACCCGAGCGCCCCCGTCCCCTCGTCGATGCGGTGGCACGCCGAGCAGTTCGTTCCCTGGGGCTGGCGGAAGACGTGCATCCAGTGCAGGTTCTTCCCGAGCCGGGTGTCCCGGAAATACGTGTCCACGTTGAAGTCCTCGTCCTCGAAGACCGGTCTCGGGTGGCAGGGGATGCAGGCGCCGTACTTTGCCGGGAGGTAGAGCACCTCGATCCCGGCGGGCAGGTCCCGGAACGGCGCGCGGTGGTCCGCGCCGCGGGCGGCCGGCGCGGCCGCCGCAATGATGAGGAGGTACGCGACAAGCGCGGTCCTGGCGCGTCCCGCCAAAAGGAATTCCCCTCGCGCGTGGTTTTCATCATAATAGACACCGTTGTCAAACGTTTCAACGACTCCGGGAATCCCAGTGGGAAACATCGTCCTGATCGCGAAGTCGCCATGGCCCCTCCTGCGCCGGGCCGGCGCCCTGCTCTCGTCGGCGGGGTACGGCGTCGTGGAGGTCCCGGCCTGGAACCGGCTCCTGGACAACGGGGTCTCCTGCCCCGACCTGTCGGGCGTTCTCCTCGGGGAGCACGGCGACACGGACGGCGAGGTCGAGATCCTGCGCCGCTTCCGGGCCAGGACCGGGGCCCTCGGCGTCCCCGTGGTGCTCGTTGGCGGCCTGAACGCCATGTACCGGGCCGAACGGTTCCGGGCGGCCGGGGCGGACGTGGTGCTGCCGGCGGACATCCCGGAGGAGGAGTTTCTCGCGCAGATCCGTCCCCTTCTCCGCTACGGCGCCCTCTACCAGGAAATCGCCTCTTCGAACAAGGAGTTCCGCGAACAGTCGCTGCGGGACTCCCTGACCGGGCTGCCCAACCGGAAGCATTTCTCGCTCGACCTGGCGCGCCACGTCGAGATGGCGCGGCGGATCGGGCGCCCCCTGTCGTGCATCCTGATGGACATAGACGACTTCAAGGCCGTCAACGACACGTACGGCCGCGAGGCGGGGGACGGCGTGATCCGGCAATTCGGGGAGATCGTGGACGGCGCGAAGAGGACGTACGACACCGTGGCCCGCCTCGGCGGGGACGAGTTCGGCTGGCTCCTCATCGACGCGGATCCCCGGCAGGCGCTCCAGGCGGCGGGCCGGGTCCGGGACATCGTCCTCCGGAGCCCGTTCCGGACCGGGACGGGGGCGATCACGCTCTCGGCCACCTTCGGCGTTTCGTCCCTCGTTCCCGGAATGGAACTCCGGGCGGACGACCTTGTCGGGAACGCGGACCGGGCGCTATACTGGGGCAAGGAGAGCGGCAAAAACGCGGTGCGCTTCTACCCGCCGGAAAAGGCGAAGAAAAATGGTGCGAACGATCCTGACATATCCTGACCCGTTCCTGTCGGTCAAGGCCGCTCCCGTGGCCCGGATGGACGACAAGGTCCGCAGGCTCATCGACGACATGTTCGAGACGATGTATGCCGCCAAGGGGGTCGGGCTCGCGGCGACCCAGGTCGGCGAGAGCCGGCGCGTCATCGTCGTGGACGTCTCCCCCGTGGAGAAGGAGGTCCCGCCGATGGCGCTCGTCAACCCCGAGATCGTCTCCCGCCGGGGACTGTGCGAGGCGACCGAGGGGTGCCTGAGCGTTCCCGGGGTCGAGGGCGTCGTGGCCCGGCCCGAGTTCGTCACGATCAAGGGGCTGAACGAGCTGGGCGATCCCGTGAAGTTCGAGGCGGGAGGGCTGCTCGCCCGCGCCGTGCAGCACGAGATCGACCACCTGGACGGGGTGCTGTTCATCGACCGCCTCTCCGCCGCGGCGGCGACCACCAAGTAATGCCGCGGCTGCGCGTCGTCTTCATGGGGACGCCGGAGTTCTCGGTGCCGTCCCTCGCCGCGCTCGCCGATTCCGAAAACGTCGTCCTCGCCGTCACCAACCCCGACCGGCCCGCCGGGCGCGGGCAGGCGCTCGCCGCCCCCCCGGTCAAGGCCGAGGCGCAAGCCCGCGGCATCCCCGTCTTCCAGCCCGAGAAGGCGAAGGCGCCCGAGGCGGTGGCGCGCATCGCGGCGGAGAGCCCCGATCTCATCGTCGTCGTCGCATACGGCCACATCCTTCCGCCGTCGATCCTGTCCATCCCGAAGCACGGCTGCATCAACGTGCACGCGTCGCTGCTGCCGAAGTACCGCGGCGCCGCCCCGATCAACTGGGCGATCGCCCGCGGGGAGACGGAGACGGGGGTGACGATCATGAGGATGGACCCGGGGATGGACACCGGGCCGATGCTCCACGTCCGCGCGATCCCGATCGGCGACGACGACACGGCCGGCACGATGTTCCCGAAGCTCGCGGCCCTGGGCGCCGAGGCGCTCCGCGAGGCGCTCCGGAAGCTCCACGACGGGACGTTGACGGAGACCCCCCAGGACGACGCGCTCGCGACCTACGCGCCGATGCTTAAGAAGGAGCACGGCCTGATCGACTGGGGGCGGCCCGCGCGCGAGGTGCGCGACCTCGTCCGGGGGATGACGCCGTGGCCCTCGGCCTGCGCGGTCCACGGCGGGAAGACGCTCAAGGTCCTCGCCGCCGCCGTCGCCGACGGCGCGGGCGCGCCCGGGGAGATCGTCGCGGTGGGCAGGGACGGGATCGTCGTCGCGTGCGGCGACGGCGCCGTGCGCCTGGTCCAGGTCCAGCCCGAGGGGGGAAAGGCGATGGCGGGCTGGGCGTACGCGCAGGGCCGCCGGATCGCGAAGGGGGACCGCCTATCTCCCGGGTGAGGGCCGCGGCGCTCGGGATCCTCGCCCGCGTGGACCGGGGCGGGGCGTATGCCGACATCCTGCTCGACCGCGCCCTCCGGCAGGGCGCCTACCGCGACGCGCGCGACCGGGCGCTTCTCACCGAGCTCGTGATGGGGACGCTGCGCCGCCGCGGGACGGTCGACCGGGTCCTCTCCGCGCATCTTCCCAGACCTCTCGCCGGGACGGACCCGGTCGCCCGCAACGCCCTGCGCCTGGGCGCCTACCAGCTCCTCTACACGCGGGTCCCCCAGCGGGCCGCGCTCTTCGAGACGGTCGAGGCGGTGAAGGGCGCGCGCGGGGAGAAGGTCGCCGGCTTCGTCAACGCGGTGCTGCGCGCCGTCGCGAGGTCCCGGAAGGCGCCGCTTCCGGCGGCGCCGGAGGACGCGGACCGCGAGGAGGCCCGCCTCTCCGTCCCGGCCCCGCTGTTCGACGCGCTCGTCCGGACGCTGGGCGAGCCGGAAGGCCTGGCGTTCCTGTCGGCATCGCTCGAGCGGCCGCCGTTCACCGTCCGCGCCAACCCGTTCAAGGTGTCCCGCGCGGCGCTGGTCGCCCGGCTCGCGGCGGCGGGGTTCGCGCCGTCGCCGTGCCGGTTCGCGCCGGACGGCGTCGTCCTCGGCGCGCCGGGAGGCGTGCACGCCGACCCGGGGTTCCTGTCGGGGGAGTACCTCGTCATGGACGAAGGCGCGCAGCTGATCGCGCCGCTCCTGTCCCCGCGGCCGGGCGATTCTGTTCTCGACGCGTGCGCCGCGCCCGGGGGGAAGACGACGCACCTCGCGGCGCTCTCGGAGGGCAAGGCGCGCATCGTGGCGGCGGACCGGTCCGCCGGGCGGCGGCGGGTCCTCGCGGCCACGCTAGCGCGGGCGGGGACCCCCGGCGTCGAGACGGCGGCCCACGATCTGGCCGCCGGCCCGCTCCCGGGGAGCGCGGGGCGGTTCGACAAGGTCCTCGTGGACGCGCCGTGCACGGGGACGGGCGTCATCCGGCGCAACCCGGACGCCAAGTGGCGATTCCGCCCGGAGGACCCGGCGCGGATGGCGGCGCTCCAGGCCGCGATCCTCGCGAACGCCTGGGCGTCGGTGGCGCGCGGCGGCGTGCTCGCGTACGCAACGTGCACCCCGCTGCGGGAGGAGAACGAGGAGGTGGCCGCCCGGTTTCTCGCGGAAGCGCGCGACGCGGCGCCCGCCCCGCCCCCGCCGGACTGGCCGGGCCCCCCCGGCGCGCGGACGGCGGACGGCTTCATCCGCCTCTCGCCCCACCGGGACGGGACCGACGGCTTCTTCGCCGCGCTGTTCCGGAAAAGGGGATAGCGTCCGCGGCGCCGCCGCGTGGTAAAATCGTCCGGCACGCGTCGTGAAAGGGGCGGACATGGACTACTACATCGCGCCGTCGCTCCTGTCCGCGGATTTCGGCCGCCTCGCGGACGAGATCCGGGCGGCGGAAAAGGCCGGGGCGGACCTCCTCCACGTCGACGTGATGGACGGCCGGTTCGTCCCGAACATCACCATCGGCCCGCCCGTCGTGGCGGCGATCCGCAAGGTGGCGACGCTGCCGCTGGACGTCCACCTCATGATCGTCGAGCCGGAAAGGTACCTCGAGGCGTTCGCGGCCGCGGGCGCCGACGTCATCACCGTGCACGCCGAGGCGACCCCGCACCTCCAGCGGGCCCTCGCGCGGATCCGGGAGCTGGGGAAGAAGGCGGGAGTGGCGCTCAACCCGGGGACGTCGCTGTCGGCGGTCGAGTGGGTCCTGACCGACGCGGACATGGTGCTGCTCATGACGGTGAACCCGGGGTTCGGGGGACAGGCGTACATCCCGTCGATGACGGGGAAGATCGAGCTCCTGCGGTCCCAGCTCCAGCGGTCGGGGCTCGCGGTCGACATCGAGGTGGACGGGGGGATCAAGGAGGACAACGTTGCTCAGATCGTCAAGGCCGGGGCCAACGTGATCGTCTCGGGCTCCGGGATCTTCGGGACGAAGGATTACGCGAAGACGATCGCGGCCATGAAGAAGAACATCCAGAAGGCGGCTTCCGCCCAAGCCTAGGGACGGCGGGGCGGGCGAATCTTTCCAGGGGGAGACGATGAGCCGGATCGAGATAGGCCTTTGGCAGCTCGAGGTGCGCGGGAAGAAATGCGTCGAGGCGCTGCGCAGGAACGGGTTCCACGCCGAGTACTTCCCGCACCAGGAGGATGTCCGGGAGCGGCTGCTCCTGGCGTGCGACGCCGCGGAGACGATCGGGTTCGGCGGGTCGGCCTCGATCTCGGAGATGGGGATCTACGACGCGCTGGCGGGGAGCGGGAAGAAGCTCTTCGACCACTCCCGGGTGCCGGCCGAGGCGAAGGCGGCCGCCCGGCTCGGGCAGCTGACGTGCGACCTGTTCCTCACCGGGACGAACGCCGTGACGCTGAACGGCTGCCTCGTCAACCTCGACATGAACGGGAACCGGACGAACGCGATGACGTTCGGGCCGAAGAAGATCATCGTCGTGGCCGGGGGACAGAAGGTGGTCGCGGACGTCCCGGAGGCGATCCGCCGGATCAAGTCGGTGTCGGCGCCCCGGAACACGCACCGGCTGAACCTGGGCACGCCGTGCGCGACGTCGGGATTCTGCGAGAACTGCGATTCCCCGCAGAGGATCTGCCGCGTCTACTCGATCATCGAGCGGAAGCCGCCGCACTCGGACATCACGGTCTTCGTCTGCGGCGAGCCGATGGGACTTTAGGCGGTCCCGGGGAAGGAAAGGCCCCGTGACGCCGCTCCTGTTCATGGGGCTCGTGTTCGGCGCGTCGACCGCCGCGGGGCTCCTCGGCGCGCTCCTGGGCCTGGGCGGCGGCATCATCGTCGTGCCCGCGCTGTCGCTCGGGCTGGGCGTGGACATCCGGTACGCGATCGGCGCGTCCATCGTGTCGGTGATCGCCACCTCCAGCGGCGCCGGCGCCGCTTACGTCAGGCAGCACCTGGCCAACATCCGCGTCGGCATGTTCCTCGAGTCCGGGACCACGCTGGGCGCCCTCGGCGGTGCGTTCGTGGCGGGGGTGGTCGCCGGGCGCTGGCTGTACCTCGTCTTCGCCGGGGTCCTCGCCTACACGGCGGTCGCGATGTTCCGGCACGACGGCCGGGGCGGTCCCCGGCCGCCGCGGCCCGATGCGCTGGCCGACGCCCTGGACCTGCACGGCTCCTTCACGGACCACGCGACCGGCCGGGAGATCGCCTACCGCGTCTGCGGCAGCCGGCCGGGGCTTCTCCTCAGCGGGGCCGCCGGTGTCCTGAGCGGGCTCCTGGGGGTGGGCGGCGGCGTCATCAAGGTGCCGGCGATGGCGCTCGCCATGCGGGTCCCGATGAAGGTGGCGACGGCCACGAGCAACTTCATGATCGGCGTCACCGCCGCCGCCAGCGCCGGCGTGTACTTCGCCCGCGGCGACATCAACCCGTACATCGCGGCCCCCACCGCGGTCGGCGTGCTGCTGGGGTCCGTGACCGGCGCGCGTCTGATGCGCCGGGTGAACGCCTCGGCGTTGCGGGTGGCGTTCGCCGTCGTCCTCGCCGTCGTGGCCGTGCAGATGGCGCGCAAAGGGCTCGCAGGATGAGCCGGACGCCGACGACACCCGCCGGGCCAGTCCGCCAACCCGGGATGGAGCGCATGGAAACGTTTCTCGGGAACCTCCTGCGCGTCGGGGTGGCCGTGAGCGTTGCGTTCCTCGTCGCGGGCATCGCCGTGACGCTGTCGCGGCACCCGGACTACCTCGCGGACCGCGAATCGCTCGCCCGCCTGACGCGCCTCGGCGCGGACTTCCCCAAAACCCTTCCCGACATCGGCCGCGAGCTCCTGGAGCTGCGCGGGCGCGCGGTCATGACGGCGGGGCTGCTGTTCCTGATCCTCACCCCCGTGGCGCGCGTCGCGGCCTCCGTCGTGGGCTTCACGGTCGAGAGGAACTGGCGCTTCGTCGCCATCACGAGCTTCGTCCTGCTGGTCGTCGTGACCTCGTTCCTTCTCGGAAAGGCGGGATGATCGGGCGCCGGGGGCGACCCTGACGGGGAGACCTGCTCAGCTACGGGGATATTGACGGCCCGGCGGCGTCCCTGCTAACATACCGGTTTCCGTCGGGATGTGGCTCAGCCTGGTAGAGCACCTGGTTCGGGACCAGGGGGTCGCTGGTTCAAATCCAGTCATCCCGACCATGAAATCAAGGGGTTACGGGCTCCTGGTCCGTAGCCCTTTTCTTCATGCGGGACCGGGGGATCGCCG
>JBLMWX010000004.1:0-31161 GCA_050257455.1 Gemmatimonadota bacterium
CGTATGCCGTCGATCCGGGGGAGGGGGTCTTCTACGGCCCCAAGATCGACATCAAGATCAAGGACATGCTCGGACGGTCGTGGCAGTGCTCCACCATCCAGGTCGATTTCAACAATCCCGACCGGTTCGACACCGTCTTCGTCGGGGCCGACGGGTCCGCCCAGCGCGCCATCATGATCCACCGGGCGCTCATGGGTTCCCTCGAGCGGTTCTTCGGGGTCCTCGTCGAGCATTACGCCGGGGCGTTTCCGACGTGGCTCGCCCCCGTCCAGGTGGACGTGCTCCCCGTCACCGACAGGCACGCCGATTACGCGCGGGAGACGGTCGCCGCGCTCCGGGGGGCCGGGATCCGGGCGGAGGGGGATTTCCGGAACGAGAAGCTCGGGTACAAGATCCGCGAGTCCCAGCTGCAGAAGGTTCCCTACGCGCTGGTCGTCGGGGATCGCGAGGCGGCCCAGAGACAGGTGACCCCGCGGCGGCGTGGCGGGGAGCAGCTCCCGTCCATGCCGGTCGAGGAGTTCCTCGGCATCCTGCGGGACGAGATCGACAACCCGCCGACGTAAAGGAGGACACCATCAGCAAGGAATCGAGAATCAACGAACAGATCCGCGTGCCGCGGGTCCGGCTCGTCGGGGCCGAAGGGGAGCAGCTCGGGGTGGTCCCGATCGCGGAGGCGCTGCAGAAGGCCAGGGCCATCGAGCTCGACCTGGTCGAGGTGGCCCCGATGGCCGATCCCCCGGTCTGCAGGATCATGGATTACGGCAAGTTCAAATACATGCAGAGCAAGCGCGAGCAGGAGGCCCGGAAGAAGCAGACGGTCATCCAGGTCAAGGAGATCAAGGTCCGGCCGAAGACCGACGAGCACGATCTGAACGTGAAGATCCGGCACATCCGGAGGTTTCTCGAGGAAGGCGACAAGGTGAAGGTGACGGTCCGCTTCCGCGGGCGCGAGCTCTCCTACGCGTCGCAGAGCGGGTTCGAGGTGCTGAAGCACGTGGTGGACGCGGTGGCCGACCTCTCGAAGATCGAGAGCCCGCCGAAGATGGAAGGGAAGACGATGATGTCGATCCTGGCGCCCACGGCCGCCAAGAGGAAGGCGGCCGCGCAGAAAGCCCAGCCCGCGGAGGCCGGCGCGAAGGCGCCCAGGGGGCAGGCCCCCGGGAGCCAGGAGGGAAGTCCCGCGGCGCAGAAACAGGAGGAGCGGTAATGCCGAAGATGAAGAGCAACCGGGGCGCGAAGAAGCGCTTCGCCGCGACGGGCGGCGGGGGCGTCAAGCACGCCAAGATGGGCAAGAGCCACATCCTGACGGGAAAGACCCGGAAGAGGAAGCGCAGCCTGCGGAAGTCCGCGCTGGTCCACCCGACCAACGAGCGCTCGATCCGCCGCCTGCTGCCGTACCTTTAAACGACACTCGAGAGAAAGAGGACAGGGAAGATGCCGCGCGTCAAGAGAGCCGTCCATTCGCACAAGAAACGCCGCAAGGTCCTGAAGGCCGCCAAGGGGTTCCGCGGGGGGCACGGGCGCCTGCTGCGCTCCGCCAAGGAGGCGGTGGCGCGGGCCCTGCGGTACGCCTACCGGGACCGGAAGACGCGGAAGCGCGAGTTCCGCGCGCTCTGGATCACCCGCGTCAACGCCGCCGCCCGGGAGAACGGCATTTCGTACAGCCAGCTCATGTTCGGGCTGAAGAAGGCCGGGGTGGAGATCGACCGCAAGGTGCTCGCGGAGCTCGCCGTCGAGGACGCCGCAGGGTTCCGCGCGCTCGCCGACGCGGCCAAGGCGGCCCTCGCCTGACGGCGGGACGGGGCCTCCGTTGGCCGGGGCGACAGACAGGATCCGCGAGCTCTCCGAAGAGGGTCTGCGCGCCCTGGCGGACGCCGGGACGGAAAGCGACCTCCTGAACGTCAAGGGGCGGTACTTCGGGAAGAAGGGCGCGATCTCCGACTTCCTGAAGGACGTCGCGTCGCTGCCCGTCGAGGAGCGGAAGCGGATCGGCCAGGCGGCCAACGAGGCGCGCCGGGCGCTCGAGACCGCCTTCGAGGCGCGGCTCGCCGCAATCCGGGACGCCGGGGCGAGGGCGCGCGAAGGGCTGGAGCGCCTCGACGTGACCCTGCCCGGGCGGTTCCCTCCCGTCGGCTCCCGCCACCCGGTGGCGCGGACGATGGCGGAGATCATCGCCGTGTTCCAGCGCCTCGGCTTTTCCGTTCGCGGAGGGCCCGAGGTCGAGAAGGACTATTACAACTTCGAGGCCCTGAACATCCCGAAGGACCACCCCGCCCGGGACATGCAGGACACCTTCTACGTGGACTGGCCGGGGGGAGACCTCGTCCTGCGCACCCACACCTCGCCGATCCAGGTCCGGACCATGGAGTCGATGCGGCCGCCGGTGCGCGTCATCGCGCCGGGCGCGGTCTACCGCTGCGATTCCGACATCACCCACAGTCCCATGTTTCACCAGGTGGAGGGGTTCGCCGTCGACCGGGACATCACGATGGCGGATCTCAAGGGGCTTCTGACCGAGTTCTGCCGGATGATGTTCGGCGCGGGGAAGCCGCTCCGCTTCCGGCCGAGCTTTTTCCCCTTCACGGAGCCGTCGGCGGAAGTGGACATCCGGTGCGTGATCTGCGGGGGATCGGGCTGCCGGGTCTGCAAGGAGTCCGGCTGGCTCGAGATCCTCGGCTGCGGGATGATCGACCCCGCGGTCTACGGCTTCGTCGGCTACGACCCGGAGGCTTACACCGGGTTCGCCTTCGGGATGGGCGTGGAGCGCATCGCGATGCTGCGCCACGGCATCAGCGACATCCGGCTCTTCTTCGAGAACGACATCCGCTTCCTGTCGCAGTTCTAGGGACGATCCGGGCCCGGGGGGACCGCAGACCTTGAAGATCCTCTATTCATGGCTCAAGGAGTTCGTCGACACCCGGCTGTCGCCGCCCGAGGTGCAGGACGCGCTGACGATGGCGGGCGTCGAGGTCTCGTCGTGCCGGTTCCTCGGCGGCGGCCTCGACGACGTCGTGACGGCGAAGATCGTCGCGCAGGGGCGCCACCCGAACGCCGACAAGCTCTCGCTGTGCCGCGTCACCGACGGGACCGCGGAGTACGGCATCGTCTGCGGGGCGCCGAACATGAAGGCGGGGGACGTCGTGGCCCTCGCGAAGACCGGGGCGACGCTGCCCAACGGCATGGAGATCCGGAAGGCGAAGATCCGGGGACAGGTCTCCGAGGGGATGCTCTGCTCCGAGCAGGAGCTTCGACTCTCCGAGGAATCCGCCGGGATCATGATCCTGCCGTCCGACACGCCGCTCGGCCGTCCGCTGGCGGCGGCGATCGGGCTCGACGACTGGCTTCTGGAGGTGGAGATCACCCCGAACCGGGGCGACTGCCTGAGCGTCCTGGGGGTCGCCCGGGAGCTGGCCGCCATCACGGGCGAGACGGTCGTCCTGCCGGACGCGACGGTCCCGGAAACCGGGCCGGCCGCGTCGACCCTTGCAGCGGTCGCGGTGACGGACGCCGACCTGTGCCCCCGGTACTCGGCGCGGGTGATCACCGGCGTGACGGTCGGCCCGTCGCCGGGCTGGATGCAGCGGCGGCTCTCGCTGTGCGGCATCCGGCCGATCAGCAACATCGTCGACATCACGAACTACCTCCTTCTCGAGCTCGGGCAGCCGATGCACGCGTTCGATCTCGATCGCCTCCGCGGCGCGCGGATCGACGTCCGGCGATCGGGAGTTCCGCGCAGGTTCACCACGCTCGACGGGGTGGACCGTGAGATCGCCCCCGAGATGCTCCTCATCTGGGACGGGGAAGGGCCGGTCGCCGTGGCGGGCGTCATGGGGGGGCAGAACACGGAGGTCCTTCCGTCCACCCGGCGCGTCCTCTTCGAAAGCGCGCACTTTTCCCCGGTCTCGATCCGGTCCACCGCGCGAAGGCTCGGGCTGTCGAGCGAGTCGTCGTACCGCTTCGAGCGGGGCGTCGACCCGGCCGGCACGCTCTACGCCGCCGACAGGGCCGTCTCGCTCCTGTCCCGGTTCGCCGACTTCGCGGCGGCGGCAGGCGTCGTCGACGCCGGCGGCGGGCGGGATTTTTCGAGGACCGTGCCGTTCCGGCCCTCCCGCGTCGAACGGATCATCGGGAAGCAATACTCCGAGATGGAGTGCGGGAACATCTTCACGCGGCTGTCGTTTCCGTACCGGGAGAGCGGGCCCGGCCTCTGGACCGTGACGGTTCCCTCCCGCCGGTTCGACATCGAGCGGGAGATCGATCTCGTGGAGGAGGTCGCGCGCCTTTCGGGATACGGCGAGATTCCGACTTCGTACCCGGAGTCCGGCGCACCGGATTTCTCGCCCGACGACCGGTTCGTCGCGGTCTCCGAGCGGGGGGCGGAGTTCCTGCGGGCCCAGGGGTTCTCTGAGGTCATCAACTTCTCCTTCGTCTCCGAGAAGGAGTGGGCGCGTCACGCCGCGATCCTGGGTTTCGACGCCGCCGATGCGCTCCGCCTGTCCAACCCGATCTCCGACGAAGGCACCATGATGCGCCCCCACCTCCTCATGGGGCTGCTGCGCAACGTCGCGGCGAACGTCAGGCGGTTCATCGACGACATCCGGCTCTTCGAGTCGGGGAAATCGTTCGGGAAGTCGCTCGAGGCGCACCATTTCGAGGAGCCGCGGCTCGCGTTCGCCATGTACGGCCGCCGCCTGCCCGGCGGCTGGACCGGCGGCGACCCGGTCGATTTCTACGACGCGAAGGGCGTCGTCGAGGGGTTGTTCGGCCTGTTCGGCACCGCGCCGGCCCACTTCGTGCCCGCGGCGTCGCGCCCGTATCTCGCGGAAGGCAAGGGCGCGGAAATCCTCATGGATGGGGAAGTCGTCGGCTGGGTCGGGACCGTGTGCCGCGAGCTGCTCTCCGCCCTGGACATTCCCGGCCCCGTGCAGTACGCCGAGATCCGGCTCCGGGCGGTCACGGCGGCCGAGCGCCCGCCGGTCCAGGCGGCCCCGGTTCCGAAATTTCCGCCGGTTTTCCGGGACTTCGCGTGCGTCGTGCCATCGGCGGTCGCGGTCGCGGACATCCTGGCGATGACCCGGGAGACGTCGCGCGAGATCGCGTCGGCGTCGGTCTTCGACGTCTACACGGGCGAAAAGATCGGGGAAGGGCGAAAAAGCGTTGCGTTCCGGGTGACCCTCCAGGCCGAAGACAGAACCTTGACGGACGCCGACGTCCATAGTATACATACCAAAATAGTAAAATTATTGGAGAATCGGTTCGGCGGCACGATTCGCACCTCGTAAGACCAGCTCGAAGTGGAGGGCGTCATGACGAAGGCGGACCTGGTCGAGATCGTGTACGAGAAAGTCGGCGGCCTCTCGAAGAAGGAGGCGCAGGACATCGTCGAAGCGATTTTCGACACGATGAAGACAATCCTGAAGGACGGAGAAAAGATCAAGATTTCCGGCTTCGGGAATTTCATCCTGCGCGACAAGCGTCCCCGGAAAGGGCGCAACCCCCAGACGGGAGACGACATCCAGATCACGGCGCGGCGCGTCCTGACGTTCCGGCCGAGCCAGATCCTCAAGGCCTACATCAACGAAGGAAAGGCCTGACAATCAGCCGGGGGCAGGAGTGTCGCCGCCAGTCATCCCGGACAAGTTCTACTTCAAGATCGGCGAAGTCAGCGCGATCCTGGGCGTCAAGCCCTACGTCGTCCGTTTCTGGGAGACGGAGTTCGGCCTCGCGCCCGCAAAGAACAGCTCGCGGCACCGCGTCTACAGGCGGCAGGAAGTCGAGACCCTCCTCGAAATCAAGCAGCTTCTCCACACCGAGCGCTTCACGATCGAGGGCGCCCGGAAGCAGCTCAAGGAACGCCTGAAGGAACGGAACAGGCAGCTCGACCTGAGACTCCCCGACAACCGGTACAAGGCGGTTCTCCGCCGCGTGAAGAAGGACCTCGCGAACCTCCGGGAGATCCTCGAGAAATGAGCGCCGCCGCGCCGTGGCGGTGGGTCGGCGAGAGGGGCGAGCGGCCCTGGGGATACTACCTCGTCCTCAACGAGGACCGGGGATACAAGGTCAAGCAGTTCGTCGTGCGCCCCGGGAAGCGCCTGAGCCTGCAGAGACACCGCAGGCGCTCGGAGCATTGGTTCGTCGTCCGCGGCGAGGCGCTCGTCACGCGGGACGCCGAGACGATCCGCCGCGCGGCCGGGGAGTCGGTGGACATCCCGCTCGGGGCGATCCACCGGGTCGAGTCGCTGGGCCCGGGGGATCTGGTCATCGTCGAGGTCCAGCGCGGCGACTACGTCGGCGAGGACGACATCGAGCGGCTCGAGGACGATTTCGGCCGTGCGTGACCTTCGGGCCCCCGGCTGCCAACATTTGGCGTGACAACGGGCCGATCCGCCGGTATAGTGTTCGTTTGCGGGTCGGGGCGTAGCGCAGCCTGGTAGCGCACTTGCATGGGGTGCAAGGGGTCGCTGGTTCAAGTCCAGTCGCCCCGACCATTTTCATCTTCCGTAATCGTCGCGGGCCTTGACGAAGACTCCTCCGATCATCCTCGTATCCAACGACGACGGCGTCCGGTCCGAGGGAATCGTCGCGCTCGCCGAGGCGCTCCGGGCCGTGGGAACGGTCTGGGTGGTCGCGCCGGACCGGGAGCGCAGCGCCGCCGGCCATTCCCTGACGCTCACGTCGCCCTTGAGGGTCGAAAAGATCGCGCACCGGGTCTTCGCGGTCGACGGCACCCCGACCGACTGCGTCAACCTCGCGGTCAACGGGATCCTCCGGGGCAAGCGGGTCGCGCTCCTGGCCTCCGGGATCAACAAGGGCGCGAACATGGGGGACGACATCACCTACTCGGGGACGGTCTCCGCCGCGATGGAGGGGACGATCCTCGGCATCCCGTCGATCGCCGTCTCCCTGGCGTCCCGGAACAATTTCCGGTTCGGGGCCGCCGCGGCGTTCGCGTCGCGGGTGGCCCGCCGGATCCTCCGCCACGGGCTTCCCGAGGACACGCTCCTCAACATCAACGTCCCGAACCTGTCGGAGCCGGAGCTCGGCGGCGTGAGGGTGACGCGGCAGGGGAAGCGCATCTACGGCGACGCCATCGTGCAGAAGCGGGATCCCCGGGGCCGCAAATATTACTGGATCGGGGGCGACGCCCAGAACCGGCAGGACATCCCGGGGTCGGACCTCGAGGCCGTCGAGCAGGGGCTGATCTCGGTCACGCCGATCCACCTCGACCTGACGAACTACGCGTCGATGCGCAAGCTGCGGCGCTGGAAATGGTAAAGGGAACGCGTTGAAGGTCGAGGACTCCCTCGCGCGCGACAGGTTCCGGATGGTCTCGGAGCAGCTCGTGCCGCGGGGAATCCGCGACGAGCGGCTGCTCGCGGCGATGCGCGAGATCCCCCGACACCGGTTCGTGCCGCCGTCGCTCGTCCACCAGGCCTACGCCGACGCGCCGCTCCCCATCGGCGAGGGGCAGACGATCTCCCAGCCGTTCATCGTCGCGGAGATGACCCAGCTGCTCGAGCTGTCCGGGACGGAAAAGGTGCTGGAGATCGGGACCGGGTCCGGCTACCAGACGGCCATCCTCTGCCGTCTCTCGCGCGAGGTCGTGACCGTCGAGCTGGTTCCGGCGCTCGCCGCCCGGGCGCGGGAAATCCTCGGCGCTCTCGGGGCGGCGAACGTCGTGTTCCGGGTAGGCGACGGCACGCTGGGATCCCCGGACGATGCCCCCTTCGACCGCGTCATCGTGACGGCCGCCTCGCCCGACGTTCCGGGTCCGCTCTTCGAGCAGCTCGTGGAGGGGGGCATCATGGTGATTCCCGTCGGCGGCCGATGGGAGCAGGATCTCTGCGTCGTGCGGAAGGAGTCGGGAAGGCTCCGGAAACAGATGATGGGGGGCTGCCGGTTCGTGCCGCTTCTGGGGCGATGGGGCTTCGCGGACTGACCGCGCGCGTCCGATGCGCTCTCCTCGCGGTCTCGGCGGCGGTCCTCGCGCTGGCGGCGGGATGTTCCGCGCCGCTCGGGATTTACCACCGGGTGGAGCCGGGGCAGTCGGCGTACCGCATCGCGCGCGCCTACGACGTCCCCCTGGTCGAGCTCCTCGACGCGAACGGCATCGCCGACCCGAGCCTCGTTCGTCCCGGGCAGTGGGTCTGGGTCCCCGGGGCGACCGGGACGCGCCCCGTGCCGCGGGCCGACGACCTCGGGGAACAGCTTTCGCCGATCGCGCGGCGGGCCTTCCGTCCTCCCCTCCGGGGAAAGATCGGGTCCGCCTTCGGCCCGCGGAACGCCGGCTTCCACCGGGGGGTGGACATCCTGGCGCCCGAGGGCTCCGACGTGCGCGCGTCCGAGTACGGGCTCGTTCTCTATGCCGGCAACGGGTTGCGGGGATACGGCAACGTGATCGTGCTCGATCACGGGGAAGGGATCACCACGCTCTACGGACATCTCAAGGAGTTTCGTGTAGAATCGGGCGATGCCGTCGCGGCCGGGCAGGTGATCGGGACCGTGGGCCGCACGGGAAACGCCACGACCAGCCACCTTCATTTCGAGCTGCGGCTGGAGGACGAGGCGCTCGACCCGGAACGATACGTGGGGGAGGAAGGCGGGACGCGATGAAGACCCTCAAGAAGAGCATCCGCAACATCCCCGATTTTCCGAAGAAGGGGATCCAGTTCAAGGACATCACGACGCTGCTCGCCGACGCGAGTTCGTACCAGCGCGCCATCGACCTCATGGCCCATCGTTACCTGGGGCGGGGGGTGGAAGGGGTGGTCGGGATCGAGGCGCGGGGGTTCGTGATGGGCGCCGCTCTCGCGTACCGGCTCGGCGTGGGCGTGATCCTGGTCCGCAAGGCGGGAAAGCTCCCGTCGCGGACGGTCTCGGCGTCTTACGACCTCGAGTACGGGAAGGACCGCCTCGAGATTCACGCGGACGCCATCCGTCCCGGAATGCGCGTCGTGGTGGCGGACGACATCCTGGCGACGGGTGGCACCGTGGCCGCGGTCGTGGGGTTGCTCAAAGACCTCGGGGCGGATATAGTGGAATGCTCGTTTCTCGCGGAACTCTCCGGACTCCGGGGCCGGGACCGGCTGAAGGGGCAGAAGGTGTTTTCGCTGCTCAAGTTCGCGGAGTAGGGAGGGACGTCGTCGCGGGAGTGCGCCCCCGTAGCTCAGGCGGACAGAGCAGAGGTTTCCTAAACCTTTGGCCGGGTGTTCGAGTCACCCCGGGGGCGCCAATTTAATTGAATAGTTAGGCCTGTAAAAGTAATGTATCGCCTTAACTCCTCGCCTTCGATCCCGCCGCCATTCCGGACAACAGCCGGGGCTTTCGGCTCCGCCTGTCCCGCCGGTATTTGACCCGCGCCCGATTCCGAGCGTACACTTCTGGGTGAGCCTGCCCCCACGGGACCGGCTCCGAAGGCCGTCGGCCCGGCCTGCGTTGTTGGAAGAGGGGACGGAGATGGAAGAGCGGAAGTCGGTCTACGACCGGGCCAGGCGGTTCCTGTTCGGCGCGCCCCGGGACATCCTCGACCCGCAGGTGTTCCGGCACGTCTCGCTGATCGCCTTTTTCGCCTGGGTCGGTCTGGGCGCCGACGGGATCTCCTCGTCTGCTTACGGTCCCGAAGAAACCTTTCTCACGCTCGGGCGCCACTCGGTGCTGGCGATCTTCATCTCCATCGCGATGGTCGTCACCATCTTCATCATTTCGGGAAGCTATACCCAGATCATCAAGGCGTTCCCGACCGGGGGAGGGGGGTACAACGTCGCCTCCAAGCTGCTGGGGGAGCACGCGGGAGTGGTCTCGGGCTCGGCCCTCGTCATCGATTACGTCCTGACCATCACGATCTCCGTGGCCGCCGGGGCGGATGCGCTGTTCAGCTTCCTCCCCGTGCGCGTGGCACAGTACAAGTTCGCGTCCGTCGCGGCCGTCCTGCTCCTGCTCGTGTGGCTCAACCTGCGGGGGGTCAAGGAGTCCGTGATTGCCCTCACGCCCATCTTCATGACGTTCATCGTGACGCACGTTCTGCTCGTTCTTTACGCCGTGCTGCGGCATGTGCCGGAGTTGCCCCGGGTCACCGCGCAGGTGTCCCGGGATCTGTCGTCCGCCGTCGGGACAATGGGATGGTGGGGCGTCTGCGCGCTCCTGATGCGCGCCTACTCGATGGGAGCGGGAACCTACACGGGGATCGAAGCCGTGTCCAACTCGGTGCAGACGCTGCGCGAGCCCCGGATCCAGACGGCCAAGAAGGCCATGCTGTACATGGCGGTCTCGCTCTCGTTTATCGCCGGGGGGCTGACCCTCGGGTACCTTCTCAACGGGGTTTCACCCGTCAACGGGAGGACGCTCAACGCGGTGCTCTTCGACCGGCTGCTCACGGATCTCTGGCCGGGCGACACGGCGTCGGTGACCCTTGCCGTCGTGCTCGTCTCGGAGGCGGCGCTTCTCTTCGTGGCGGCCCAGACCGGGTTCATCGATGGTCCGCAGGTCCTCTCGAACATGGCGATCGACTCCTACGTCCCCCGGCGGTTCGCCCACCTCTCCGAACGGCTGGTGCGCAAGTACGGAGTCTACTTCATGGGGGGGATGGCCTTCCTGATGCTCTACATCACGGGAGGCTCGGTCCGCTACCTGGTGGTCATGTACTCGATCAACGTCTTCCTGACGTTCAGTCTCTCCCAGGCCGGCATGTGCGTCCACTGGTGGAAAGACCGGGACGCGGAAGCGGGTTGGCTGCCCAAACTCGTCATGAACGGGGTCGGGTTCCTGCTCACCGCCACGATCCTGGCGGTCACCGTGGTGATCAAGTTTCCCCAAGGGGGCTGGATCACCCTCCTGATCACCGGCGCCTTCATCGTCGTGGCGTTCCTCATCAAGCGCCACTACGGGATGGTCCAGCAAAAGCTCAGGCGGCTCGACGACCTCCTGACGATACTGCCCCCTCCGGCTTCCTCGGCCCACCCGGAACCCGTCCTGCGCAGGAACGCGCCCACGGCGGCGATCATGGTCTCCGGGTACAACGGGCTGGGGATGCACGTCTTCTTCTCGGTCATCCGCAATTTCCCCGGGTTGTTCCGGAATTTCATCTTTCTTTCCGCGGGGATCGTGGACACCAGCCGGTTCAAGGGCGCCGACGAGGTGGTCAATTTGCGAAAGGACCTCGAAGAGCAGATGAGCCGGTACGTGGCGTTTGCGCAGGGGCACGGGTACTACGCCGAGGCCCGGGTGAACGTGGGAACCGACGTCATCCAGGTCATCGATCAGATGGCCCGGGACGCAGCCAGGGATTTCACGAACATCATGTTCTACGCCGGGCAACTCGTCTTCAAGGAAGAGCGGCTCACCGACCGCCTGCTCCACAATCAGACGGCCTTTCTGGCCCAGAGACGACTCGTGTTCGACGGGCTCCCCATGGTCGTCATGCCGATCCGGGCGCTTTGAACGCAAGGCAGGGTGAGACGCGCGGGTGTTCCGCCCGGCTCGCTCCCGTGACATCCCCGGGCTCACGGGATTTTGCTTTCTGCGAGAGCCGTTTCCGGTTAAACTGCGCGGAATGTGGCTGCGTGGCTTCAGCAGGGGGCGTCGGACAGGATGGCCCGCCCTGGCAACGGGGCGGCAACCTCGGGCGGGGTGTTCATGTCACCCCGGGGGCGCCTGCTTCCTCGGTTCCCTGGCCAGGTACCGCTCCACGTCCTTCCGGCGGAAACGCCACTGGTTTCCGCTCTTGTACCCCTTGAGGATCCCCTTGCGCGCGAGGTCGTTGACGGCGTCGGGGCTCATGTCGAGCAGGAGGGCGAGGTCGCGCGTCTTGAGGATATTGGGCAGGGTTTCCGATTCGGTCACGATAGCCGGCCTTGGCGCGCGCTGTGACGAGGCAACCGTCCGCCAAGAAAAATAGCACACGGTTATAGTCCTGTAAACAGGTTTTTTAAAATTTCTGATCCGCCATTTTATTTTGACGCCGCGGCTCGGGTCCCTCGCGGCAAAGAGATGGGGCGTTGAGGGTTTTCCTCTTTACTCTTGCCGGGATACCGATCCTGCTGGCCGACGGGATGCTCCTTTACAACATTCCGGCCCCGGTCGCGGCCCTCGCGTCGCGGGACGAAGGATGGATCGTTCTCGGGGGGAGCGGCGCCTACGTTCTCGTTCACTTTCTCGTGCGCAAGCCCGAACGCATGTACCTGTGGGCCCACGAATTCGCCCACCTCGTCGCCGCGAAGCTCTTCTTCCGCCGGATCCATCAGTTTCACATTTCGTCGCGCGACGGCGGCAAGGTCGTCATGGACGGGACCAATGTCGTGATCGATCTCGCCCCTTACCTTGTGCCGCTCTACAGCCTTGCCGCGTTCGTCGCCGCCATCGTGTTCCGCAAGGCGTCTCCCTGGGTTCCGGACGTCTATCTCGCCGTCGCGTCCTTCCTCTACGCGATGCACCTGCTCTTCGCCGCCGAGGGATTCGTCTCGGGCCAGCCGGACGTCAAGCGGAGCGGCCGCGTTTTCTCGGCGGGTTTGGTGCTCCTGGTCGCGCTTCTCTGGGTTCCGTGTCTCATGGCGCCGGGCGTGGCCGCGGGATGGCGGGGGGCCGGGGCGGCGTACGGGACGTGGTTCGCGGGCTCCGAAGCCACGGCCCGGCGCCTGCTTCGACTTGTCGTGTCGCGTTTCTAGCGTTCCGCCGCGCCGGCGCCGCCGCCTACCGGCCCAGCCGGATGTCCTGGATCACGTCCGCGACCTTGTCCTGGGAGGCCCAGTAGTAGTTCGCTTCCGCGTAGCGGACGATGCCCTGCTTGTCGAGGATGATGCTGGTCGGCAGGGCGTTCATGCAGAAGGCGTTCCAGGCGTCGAGTTTCCTGTCGATCAGCACGGGGAACTCGATCTTCCAGTCGTTGAGCGTCTGCCGGATGTGGTCGATGTGCGTCTTCGACACGTTCTGGCTCTCCTGGTTGATCGCCACGACGACGATGTCGGGGCTCGTCTTGAAGACGCCCTCGAGAAACGTCAGCTCCTGCTCGCACCGCGGGCACCAGGAGGCCCAGAAGGCCAGCATGACGATCTTTCCCTTGAATGACGAGAGCGCCACCGTTCCCCCGTCGAGCGAGGGGAGCGAGACCTCGGGAATCGGCTTGCCGACTTCCACGCAGAGAGGGTAGGCGGGAGCGGCGACGAGAATCAACCCCAAGGCGAATGCGGCGACGGCGGCCGGGCGGCTCATCGATGCGGACTCCTTTCTTCGGACGGGAGGAGATTGCGCCCCAAGGAGATGCTACGGAAATCGCGGTGTGGAATAAAGGGCTTTTTTCGGCGGCCTGCTCCTCGATGCCGGCGCGCGCCCGTTTTTGCCCTTTCCATAAACTTTTCGATGGATTCTGCGTAATGTATAGTGATGAGCGCCCGGGGGGGGACAGTCCGTTCGAACGCGCGCATGTCACGCAGGCGGAGCCTGGCCGTCCGCGCCGCCGGCGCCTTCCTCGTCGCGGATGGAATCCTCTTGATTGTCCTCTCATTATGGCCGGCCGGGCGCGGGACGGGCACCGCCGTCCCGCCGTCGGGAAGCGCGACCGCACTGCGTGCCCTGGCGGGCGCCACCGTCCTCCTGTGCGGAATTTTCGCCTCGATGGCCGGGGTATACATTCGTAACGTCGAGGAGGCGGTCCTGGCGCTCTCCCGGTCGCTGGCCGAGCCGGGGGGGACGAAGGAGCCGCCGGTCTGGTCGGACCTCGTCGCGGTCGCGCGCGCGGTCGCCCGTACCCTGGCATCGTCGCAATCCGAGGCCCGCCGCGCGGTGCGCGACGTCCACAGGCTCCAGGAGATGCGCATCGCCGAGTTGACGGATGCCCACGCCGACCTGGCCACGCACCACAGGTACACGAAGAGGATGCTCCAGTCCCAACGTTCCGACGACGTCTTCGAGACGCTGATCGAGGGAATCCGGGACGGCTTCGGGTTCCGGGGCGCCGTCCTGGGACTGAGCGACGGCGCGGGCGACCTCGTCTTCCGCGGCGAAGGGGCCCTCGACGGGCGACCCTCGGTGCGGGTGCCGTCCTGGGACGAGGGCTCCCTGATCGCGCGGACGGCGTGGGCCGAAAACACGGTCCTCCTGGCGTCCATCCGGGAGCACCCGCACCGGTTCGAGGACCGCCTCGTCCTCGGCGAGGGGCCGGCGTTTCTCGTCCCCCTGCGCCGCAAGCTTGCGACGAGGTGCTCCGAGGCCAAGGGGTGCGGCATGCGCGAGTGCCCGGCCTTCGCGAACGACGCCGTCGCCTGCTGGGCGGTGACCGGGCCCGGAGGGACGGCCGCGTCCCGCCTCGAGAAGATGAGGGAGTGCGCGCGCTGCCCGATGTTCGGCATTTCGGGGCTGCTCGCGGTGCGCGGCCGGCGCGACGCGCGGCCGTTCACGCCCGAGACGATGCGGTCCGTGACGACGCTCGTCGACGAGGCGGCGCTCGCCCTCGAGATCGTCGAGCTCTACGAGAACGCCCGGCGGATGTCGATCACCGACGGCCTCACCGGGCTCGTCAACCACAAGGAGTTCTTCAACTGCCTCAGGAGGGAGCTGGAGCGCGCCAGGCGGTACCGGCACACCGTCTCACTTCTGATGATCGACGTGGACGATTTCAAGAAATACAATGATAGCCATGGACACCTTGCCGGGGACCGGGCCCTGAAGAAGGTCGCCGCGCTTCTCCAGAGCTGCGCGCGGGCGACGGACATCGTCGCGCGTTACGGCGGCGAGGAGTTCGGCATCATTCTCCCCGAGTCGACCCCGGGAGGAGCGCTCATGCTGGCGGAAAGGATCAAGACCGAGATCGCCCGGTGCGACTTCGACCCGGACGGGTCGGGCGGGGTGCGCCTGACGGTGAGCGTCGGGATCTGCTCCGTGGAGGGGGGCGCGATCTCGGAGGACCGGATGGTCGGCGTGGCGGACGAAGCCGCCTACCTGGCAAAGAACTCGGGAAAGAACCGCGTCGTCGTCAAGGCCCATGCTTGACCGGGAGGCGTTCGAGCGCCAGGAAGCGGCCCGGCTCGCTCCGTACGCCGTCAAGAGCGGCGAATCGAGGGGCCGGAAGCACGCCGAGCCGGGGGACCCCTTCCGCCCGGCCTTCCAGAGGGACCGCGACCGCGTGATCCACACGGCCGCCTTCAGGCGGCTCGAATACAAGACCCAGGTCTTCGTCAACCACGAGGGAGACCATTACAGGACCCGCCTCACGCATACGATCGAGGTGTCCCAGATCGCGCGCTCCATTTCCAGGGCGCTCTGCCTGAACGAGGACCTGACGGAGGCGATCGTCCTCGCCCACGACCTCGGGCACACGCCGTTCGGCCACGCCGGCGAGCGGATGATGAACGAGCTGATGGCAGGGGAGGGGGGCTTCGAGCACAATCTCCAGAGCCTTCGGGTGGTCGACGTGCTCGAGAAGCGGTATCCGGACTTCGACGGGCTCAACCTGTCGTTCGAGGTCCGCGAGGGGATCTGCAAGCACAGCTCGCCGTACGATGCGCCTCCGGCGGTGCCGGAGTTCGGCGATCCGGGGTATCCCTCCCTGGAGGCCCAGGTCGCCGACATCGCCGACGAGATCGCGTACAGCAACCACGACGTCGACGACGGGATCCGGTCCCGGATGCTCTCCCTCGAGTCGCTGGAATCGGTGGCCCTCTGGCGCGACGCGACCGCGCACGCCAGGCGCAGCTACACCGCGGTGGACGAGGACACCCTCAGATCCGTGTCGATCTCCTTCATCATCTCGACGCTGACGCGGAACCTCATCCGCACGACGTTCCGGAGGCTCGAGGAAAGCGGGATCCGCAGCCCCGACGAGGCGAGGAAGTGCCGGGACCGGAACGTGTCGCTCGACCGCGAGACGGCCGAAAAGAACTCGGAGCTCAAGAAGTTCCTGCTCAAGGAGATGTACGCGCATTACCGGGTGATCCGGATGGAGCAGAAGGCCCGCCGCATCCTGTCGGAGCTCTTCGGGAGCTACACGGCGCGGCCCGACCAGCTCCCGCCGCACATCCAGCGCCGGATCCGCGCGGAAAGCGTGAAGAGGGTGGTCTGCGACTACGTTGCGGGAATGACGGACCGGTACGCGATGGAAGAGTACCGGAAACTGTTCGATCCGCTTCAAAAGGTTTAAGGATATCGAGTGCCTGACCGACCAGAGTTCAGCAAAAGGTTCAAGGCGGCCGTTGCGAGGAATTTCGACCAGAGCGCCGCAGTCTACGACGCGTTCGAGGACCGGCACCATCTCTTCGAGACGCTGACGCGACGGCTGTGCGAGCTCATCGCGCCCGAGGCGCCGGCGCGGGTGCTCGACGTGGGATGCGGGACGGGGATCTCGACCCTCGCGCTCCAGAAACACCTTCCATATTCCCCGGTCATCTACGCGATCGACATCTCGGAGTCGATGCTCGTCCAGGCGCGTGAACGGTGCAAGGGAATTCCCGGGCTCTACTTCGTACGGGGGGACGCCGAGCGCCTGTCGGAATACTTCAACGAGGCGTTCGACGGCGTTTTCTACACGGCCTCCATCTTCCTTTTGCCGAATTTCCGCGAATCCATCGAGCAGGCGTGCCGCCTGATCGTTCCGGGCGGCGTCCTGGCGATCAGCTTCTACGCGGGCTTGTTCGACCGCAACGACCGGGATGCGCTCGCGCGGGCGTTTCCGGGGATGAAATACCAGTACGGGGCGGTTTCGTACCACGAGCTTCTGGACTGCCTGAAAGGGAAACGGGAGTTCAGGACGACCGAGGTCGACTACCGGTTCGAGGTCGCCCGGGAGTTCCTGTTCGACTTCCTGTCGATCCCGGCGCAGTCGGCCGGGCTTTTCCCGAAGGTTCCGTACATCGAGCGCATCCCGATGGTGCGGGGGCTGTGCGAGGAACTGACGGAGAAGGTGAGTCCGGTCTTCATGGGGTGGAAGTTCGTGATCTCGCGTCGAGGCTGAGCGCCCCCGCGTCCTTTCCATTATTTGACATAATATACATTACCAGACGTTGGCTGAGGACGGAAGGAACGCCCGAAGTTCTAATGCTTTTGTTTATGGTTTCTGGGCTACTTCCAGGATCTTGCTTGGAATATTGTCGATGTGGAGAACCGAATCGACGCATTTCAGGGCGATCGCCTCTTTCGGCATTCCGAAGACGACGCAGCTCGCCTCGTCCTGGGCGATCGTGTAGGCGCCGCGATCCTTCATCTCCTTCATGCCGTCGGCACCGTCGCTTCCCATTCCGGTCAGGATGACGCCGACGGCGTTCCGGCCGGCCGACTGGCTCACGGAGCGGAACAGCGCGTTCACCGAGGGCCTGTGCCTGCTGACGAGGGGCCCGTCCTTGACCTGGACGAAATACTGGGAGTCGGCCCGGCGGACCAGCGTGTGGAGGTCGCCCGGGGCGATCAGGGCCCTGCCCGGGACCACGGCATCCGCGCTTTCGGCCTCCTTGACCTCGATGTCGCAAACCTGGTTGAGGCGGTTCGCGAACGCGCGCGTGAAATGTTTGGGCATGTGCTGGACGATCACGAATCCCGGGGCGTTGGTCGGCATCGCCGACAGCAGCTGCATGAGCGCGATGGTGCCGCCGGTGGAGGCGCCGACGGCGACGAGCTTGTGCGCGGCGCGAAGCATGGGGAGACGTCGCGGGGCCGGCGCGGATCGCGTGGCCGGCTTCACGCGGGCCGCCTCCTTGATCTTGGCGGCCAGCTCCGCGTAGATATCGGGGGAGCCGTTGCCCGAAGCCGTCTTGCAGATCACGTCCACGGCGCCGGCTTCGAGGGCCTCGATCGCCAGCACGCCGCCCTTGGGCGTCAGGGAGGACAGGATGATGACGGGAAGGGGGTAATAGGACATCAGTTTCCTGAGGAAGGTGATCCCGTCCATCCGCGGCATCTCGATGTCGAGCGTCAGGACGTCCGGTTTCAGCGCGACGATCTTGTCCCGGGCGACGTAAGGGTCCGGGGCTGTGCCGACGACGTCGATCTGGGGGTCGCGGGAGAGATTCCGGCTCAGGAGCTCCCGGACGATCGCGGAGTCGTCGACGATGAGCAGGCGGACCGTCATGTATTCCGTTCCTCGACGAGGAACTGGAGCAATGCCGGCCAATCTTCGATCATGAAGGGAATGCTCGCGGGTTCCTCCAGAAACGCGCTCCATCCCGCCTCGTCGTGCTCGGTGAGGGTCGGCGGTGCGGCATCGAAGACCTGCGTGCTGCCGACGACGGCCGACAGCAGGTTGCCGCACGTGACGTTCAGGACCTCCTTCAGGGCGTCCTGCAGGTGCTTCTGGGAGATGTTCCTGTCGAGCTCCTTCCCGATGATGTTGGCCGCGAGCTCCTTGGCGAGTTCGTCCGGGACCATGAGGTTGACCCGGCCTTGGATCGGCCCCGAGAAGGCCATGCTCGCCTTGGTGAAATTCTCCGGCATGTCGTGAGGCGAGTCGGTGCTCCGCAGCGTGTCCTTGTCCACGCTCTCCACGAACATGAAGGCCAGGTTCTGGAGGACGCTCTCGAAAACGTCCCCGATGACCCGCTTCCGGTCGGCGTCCGTTCGCGGCACCTCGCCCGCCTGCGGCGCCTTCCGGCCCTGCTCGGCGTCGGGCCTGTTCGCGTTCGTGGCCTCGAGGATCACCTGGCAGATCGATTCCGGGGTGAACGGCTTTCGGATGAAGGCCTTGACCCCCTTCGACTTGAGATCCTCGATGCGGGTCGAGCTGCCCTCGGTCGAGACCACGACCACGGGGATCTTCTTCAGGTGGTCCTGGCTCTGCATCTGTTCGACCATTTCCACGCCGTTCATCACCGGCATGTTGATGTCCGCCAGCACGAGATCCACGAAGGACTTGTTCAGGATGTTCAGCGCCTCCTGGCCGTTCGACGCGAACTGGATCTCGTTCACGGGCGCGTTGGACAGGCCTATCGCCTTGGCGATGACCGTCCGGATGGTGACCGAGTCGTCGACGATGAGAACGTTGAGGCTCATGCTTCCTCCTTGCACCGGGTGCGCTGCGCGCCGTCGTTCGGGACCGGGCTCCCGTTCACGATCTTGCGCCGGATCTCGGTTTTCCCCGTGTTCATGTAAAGGTACATCGTTCTCACGATGTTGCCCCCCACGTCTTCCTCGGAGATCAGGATGTCGTTCTTCCAGAGGATCTTCCGGAGGATCGCGTAGTTCTTCTCGCCGATCTTGAAGAATCCCCTTTCGTCGAGCAACGATGCCGCCCCGGCGACCGTCACGATCAGCCTGTTCCGGTTCGCCCCGCGGTCGAACAGGGTTTTGAGCAGGCACGCGACGCCCGTGTCGGTGTACATGAGGGGATTGGCGGCCGCCTTGACGGGATCGAGCTTCGAGACGGGCATCATGCAGTGAGCGAGTCCCCCGACCCGGATGTCGGGATCGTAGATGGAGATCCCGATGCAGGAGCCGAGCGAATGCGTGACCAGGGTGTCCTCTTCGCTGCCCGAGACGGCCATGTCCGCGATTCCGACGGTGAAGATCACCTCATGTCCCCCTTTGCTGGCCAATGCTCATTCCTTGATGTAGACGGAGGGTCTCAGCGACTTGAAGTCGCTGATCATTCCCGTGAGGCTCTCGGCGTGGCCGACCATCAGGTAGCCGCCCCGCCTCAGCAGGCGGTGCATCTCGTCGAGAAGGCGCTTCCGCGTGGCCTGGTCGAAGTAGATCAGGACGTTGCGGCAGAAGATCGCATCCAGCGGGCCGCTCATGGGAAACGGCACCGCGGTGAGGTTGAACCACCGGAAGAGGATCGGCTTCGCGAGCCCCGCCTTGACGAGGTAGGAGACGCCGTCGTCGCCCTTCACGCGGTCGAAGTACTTGTTCCGCCAGAGCGCCGGCACGAAGGACATCCTCTGCTCGTCGTACCTCCCGCGGATCGCTTTCGCGAGGGCCTGGGTGGAGATGTCCGTGGCGAGGATCTTCATGTCGACGGCCTGGCCATTCATGGCCTCGAGCAGCGTCATTGCGATCGAGTACGGCTCCTCCCCGCTCGCGCACGCCGCGGACCAGAACCGGAACCGGGCCTGCCCGGCGGCCATCCAGTCCGTCATCAGCTTCCCGAGGAACTCGAAATGCGCCGGCTCGCGAAAGAAGCTCGTGACGTTGGTCGAGATGGCGTCGATGAGACCGACCGTCTCGGCCCCGTCCCCGTCGTTCGAGACGCGCCGGAGGTACTCGCGGTAGTCCTGGATGCCGAGCACGCGCATCCGTTTCCGGATCCGCGCCGAGACGAGCGCCTCCTTTCCGTCGTGGAGCGCGATCCCGCTCTTCTCGTAGATGATCGAGCGGAGCTTGTCGAACACCCGCCTGTCCATGTTCGCCGCAATCACGCCGCGGCGTGGGCGAACCTGACGAGCTCGCCCACGTCCAGGATGAGTCCTACCTGCCCGTCCGGCATGATCGCGCCTCCGGCGATGCCCGCGATGCCGTTCAGGTTGTCGCCGAGGGGCTTGATGACCGTCTGCTGCTTGCCCAGCAGCTCGTCGGTCAGCAGGCCCGCGAGCATCCCGCCGTTTTCGACGATGACGACGACCGCATTGCCGGGGTCCCGCTCGACCCCCTCGATGTCGAACAGGGTTCCGAGCCGGAAGATGGGGATGAGACCGCCCTGGAGGGAGAGGATCTCGCCCCTGTCGAGCACGCGCGAGATCGCGCCCGGTTCGGGCCGGACCGACCTCACGACGGACAGCGCCGGTATGATGTAGCGCTCGTTCCCGGCGCGAACGACCATCCCGTCGATGATCGCGAGGGTCAGCGGCAGCCGGATGCTGCAGACGCTCCCCCTCCCCTCCTCCGACCGGATCGAGATTTCGCCGCGAAGGGAATCGACGTTCCGTGCGACGACGTCGAGCCCGACGCCGCGCCCCGAGACCTCCGTGACCTTTTCCGCCGTCGAGAATCCCGGTTTGAGGGTCAGGTTCCAGATTTCGCGGTCGGACAGGTCCTCCCCGTCCCGGATGAGACCACGCTCGATCGCCTTCGCGACGATCGCCTCCCTGTTGAAGCCGCGCCCGTCGTCCTCGACCTCGATCCAGATGTTCCCGCCCTTGTGAAAGGCGCGGAGCGTGATGCGCCCCGCGTCGCCCTTGCCCGCCCTTCGTCTTTCGTCCGCGGTGTCCTCCAGTCCATGGTCCACGGCGTTGCGGATGAGATGCGTCAGCGGGTCGCCGATCTTGTCGACGATGTTCTTGTCGAGCTCGGTGTCCTCCCCGGAGGTCTCGAACGACACGGGCTTGCCGGCCTTCCTGGCGAGGTCGCGGACGAGCAGCGCCATCTTCTGGAACGTCGGGCGGACCGGGACCATGCGGAGGGAGGTGCCCATGTCCTGGAGCTCCCGCGTGATCTTCTCGAGGTGGCCCATGTGGCGGGACAGGTCCGCCGACAAGCCCTCGGTCGACCGCGCGTGCTGCGACACCATGGAGACCGCGATGACGAGCTCCCCGATGCTGTCCACGAGGCTGTCGAGCCGCTCGTGATCGACCTTGATCTGCTCCTTCACCGCAAGAGGTTTCTTCTGGCTGCGCAGCGCGTGCGCGATATCCTTGCCGGAAATCCCCATTTCCTTGATCAGGATCTCCCCGAGCTTCTTCTTCTCGGACGTCGTCTTCTGGCGCGAGAGCGCGGTGTCCACGACATCGCGCGAGATCTTGCCCGATTCGACCAGGATGTCGCCGAGCTTCCCGCCGAGCGTCTGGTACCGCGTTTCGCCCTCGCCGACGGCCAATGTCGCCACGGCCTCGATCCGCTTGATATGGTCCGCGAGGGAGTCGTTGCCGGCCGGCATCCGTCCCGTGCGGAGCGTATCGGCGAGCTCGTTGACCATGGATTTCAGCAGTTCGATCGATTCGAAGACGATATCGACGGGGGCTCCCGACATCAGGAGGTTTCCGTTGCGCGCCTGGGCGAGGAGATTTTCCACTTCGTGCGCCAGGTTCTTGATGTCGACGAGGTCGAGCAGCCCCGTGATCCCCTTGATCGTGTGGAACGCCCTGAAAACGGCGTCGAGGGCCTCCCTGTCGTCCGGATGCGTTTCGAGGGTGAGCAGATGGACGTTCGCGGTGTCGAGGTGCTCCTTGGCCTCGGCGATGAAGCTCGCGAGCAGGCTCGTGTCGCCCCCCCAGAAGGAGGAGTCCGCGGGCTTCCGCGAACCGCCGCCCGCGCTCGGCGGCGCGTCGGGCGCGGACGCGTCGCGGGGGTCTTCCCGGGAGGCGGGTGGCGCCATGAGACCGAGAAGCCCGTCGACGGGCTCCGGCGCGCTTCCCTTCCCGGTGCAGGCGTCGAACGCCCGGGCGAGCCAGTCCCTGACCTTGAGCAGGATGTCGCCGGCCGCGTCCGCCGGCGTCTCCTGAACGAAGTTCTCGGCGGCGCGGCACAGCCTTTCGACGTCCTTGAGATCGAGGAACGCCGATTCCCCTTTGAGCGTGTGGAACAGACGTCGCAGCTGTTCCGACCGGCTTTCCCCTTCCGGGGATTCGGGCCCGCGCGCCAGTCGCTCGAGGCGCTCGAGGACCTCGCGCTGGGCGTCGACGAACCCGGAGACGAGATGCGCGTCGACCAGCGGGGGGCCGGGAGCGCATCCGGAATCCCCTTCAGGGCGTTCGAGGAGCGTCCTCTGAACGGCGGAAACGACCGATCCCACCGAATCCAGCGAGACCTCGGCGTCGGCGCCCGTGATGCGCCCCTCGATCATTCCCCGAACGAGGCCGCACGCCCTCCGCGTCGAGCGCTCGATTTCCGCGTGTCCCCTCTTCCCGGCCCACCTGTTGATCAGGTCGAGACGGGTCGCGATCCCCGCAAGCGCCTTGCCGTCGCGCGCGTCGGCGACCACGACGGCGGCGCAGAGCTCCTCGATCGTCTTCCGGATGAGTTTGCCGGGCATGTCAGAAGTCCTTGAGCTCGTGTTCGTCGAGCGGGATGACTTCCTCGGGGCGCACGAGCTTCCGGTGGCGGCGGGCGCGCTCGCGCGCGGCCGGCGGCGCCCCGTTGGCGGCGCCGGTCCAGGCGGCCGGAGGGAACGGGGTCCTCTCCACGGGGTCAGGAACCGGCTCTTCCGCGAGCGGGGCCGCGGAGCAGGTCGCGTCGGCGATGTCGCCGCTCTCCCCCGCATCCGCGTCCGGCGGCCCAGCCGCCGCGTCGAAGACGATGCCGTTCAGGATCTTCACGATCTCGGCGAGCTCACGCGCCTGGGCGGTGAGCTGCTCGCCGGCCGAAGCCGATTCCTCCGCGTTGGCCGCATTGGACTGGGTCACCTTGTCCATCTGCGAAACCGCCGTGCCGAGCTGGTCGATCCCCAGCGCCTGTTCGCTGCTCGCGGCGGACACCTCGCCGATCAGCGCTGTCATCGTTTCCACGTCGTCGGCGATCTCCTTCAGGATCGCGGCGACCTCGCCGGAGACCGCGACCCCGTTTTCCGCGTTCTTCTGCGAATCCTGGATGAGGGCCGCCGTGGTCCCGGCGGCGTCGGCGCTCCGCCTGGCCAGGCTGCGCACCTCTTCGGCCACCACCGCGAAACCCTTGCCGGCCTCGCCTGCCCGGGCGGCCTCCACGGCGGCGTTCAAGGCCAGGAGATTGGTCTGGAACGCGATCTCGTCGATCGTCTTGACGATCTTGGCGGTCTTGTCGGCCGAATCCTTGATCCGGGAGATGGCGTCCGTCATCCGCAGCACCGCGTCCCGCCCCTTCACCGCCGATCCGCGGGCATCGTTGGCCATGGAACTGGCCCTCCGGGCGTTGTCGGCGTTCTGTTTGGTCATCGAGGACATCTCCTCGAGGGACGCCGACGTCTCCTCCAGCGATGACGCCTGCTCGCTGGCCCCCTCCGCCATCTGCCGGCTCGACTCCGCGACCTGGGAGGAGGCCGAGGCGATCTGCTCGGCACCCGTCGTCAAGGCGTCTGCGGCGCGCGTGATCGGCCGGATGACGGAGCGGACGATCGACGGAATCACGATGATGCCGAAGAGCACGCCGGCCCCGAGGGCCACCAGCCCCAGGATCGTGGCGGCATCGGCGCGGAATGTCGCCGTGGACAGGACGGCCTCGCCTCTTGCGGCCGCGTTCCTCTCGGCCGTCGCCTCCAGGTCGCCGGCCGCCTCCGCGAGCTTTCGGGCCGGCTCGGCGAGCCGGAAGCCCGTGGCCGGGTCCCGGGATGCCTTCGTCTCCGTCGCGGCGACCACCGCGTGAAAATCCTGGCGGTAGTCGGCAGCGAGTCTTGCGACCTTCGAGGCCATTTCGGCGATGTCGGCGTTTCCGGCGGGGCCGGCCAGTCCGGCGATCTCGTCCGTCGCCGCCCTCAGCCGGGCGATGGACCGGTCGAAGTCCGCGGCGTGCTTCCCGTTCCGCGTCAGAAGAAATTCCTTCTCGGCGATCGTGCCGTTCGCCCCCGCGAGCGCCGCCGTCCGCGCCGCCGCCGCGATGGCGACATCGGTCTTCAGGAGGTTCCGGATCTTCCGGTTCGCGTCCACGCTGGAATACTTGAAGAGGGACAGTGCGGTTCCCAGGATCAGGAGCAGGATCGAGAATCCGACGATCAGCTTGATGGTCGCCCTTGCGCTCTTGGACACGCCTTGACCTCCCGCGTGATTTGCCGAGTCAAGTCCCGATCAGCTCAATTCGCGGCCTGGGTTACGGCGGAGATCTCGTCGCGCGAGAGCACCAGGTCGATATCGAGGAGCAGCATGACCTTCTCGCCGCACTTTCCCATGCCGTGGATGTAGTCGGTGTCGACGTTTTCCCCGAAGGACGGGGAGTCCGCGATCTGGTCCGGCCTGATGTCGAGCACCTCCGAGACCTCGTCGACGATGAGCCCCGTCGTGAACTTCGCGTCGTTCCGGAAGATCTGGACGACGATCACGCAGGTTCTCGCGGTCTGCGCCGTCGCGTTCATCGCGAACTTCAGGCGGAGATCGATCACCGGGATGACCTTCCCGCGCAGGTTGATGACGCCGCGGACGAAGTCGGGCGTTCGCGGCACGCGCGTGATGGGCATGATCCCGATGATCTCCTGGACCTTGAGGATATCGATCCCGTAAAACTCGGAACCGAGCAGGAACGAGAGATATTTTCCGGCCCTGGCTGTTTTCGGGGCATCGTTCCTGGCCGTCCGCATTTCCCTGGCGCCTGTTTCCATATCCGGCGACCTCCCGCGTGGTGATCGTCGACGATCACATCGCAGGATTTATCGACGGATATTCACAAAACTTTAGATATATGGATTTATTCCGGCGGCATTGCCGCGTCCGGCAAGGGGGGGGAATCGCGGCGGCGCCGGGCCGCCGGTGAGGGCGTCAGGCCTCCCACATGCGCTCTTCGAAGTCCTTCCCGGGAAGCTCCGCCGTGAAGATGCCGTACATGGGCCACCGCTCCCCGATCGACCCGACGTGGTTCAGGGTCAAGACGAACTCGATCCTGTCGTCGTCGGCGCATTCCAGATGCCGGAACGGAATCCCGATTTCGAGGACCTTGTCGAAGGCGGCCTCGAGCCCCTCCGGGACCTGGGGTGCCGATGGCCCGCCCGCGCCATCCGGCGGCTCGTCGATCGGGCGCAACGACAGCGACACGGGCGATGCGTCCCGCGGGATCGTCACCCCTATCTTCCTGTTTTTGCTTGTGAAAATAAACTCGATGTTGACCGGAACCGTGCTCTCGAAGACGCTGTCATGGAAGTCGACGCGCAGGAAGAGGCGCGTCGCGTCGAACCCGTAATAGAGCGTTGCGAGCATCCCGTACCCGGACCGGTGCATCGCGCCGAATTCCGGGCTCGGGCGGTACGGCGTGGCGGCGCTCCATTCGAAGTAGGAGGTGACCTTCCCGTCGATGGTCGGACGGATGTAATTTCGCGGGCTGGCCAGGTAGTTCCTCCCCGCCGGCATCCTGTCGGGCCGGATGATCGGGATATCGAGATTGTCCGGGGGCGTCTCCCCCAATGCCCTGTAGACGGCCTTCACCTGGTGACGGAAGAGTCGATCGAACTCCGCGGCATGGGGCGTGAAATGGTCGTCGCCGTACCACCAGCACCAGTCCGACCCCTCGGCGACGAGGAGGTGCTCGTAGGCCTCCGAAAGGGCCGGGGAGTCCTTCTGGCCCGCCTTGCGGAGCTCTTCGTGCCTCGCGTGCCACCGCGATCTCGCCCGGGCCAGCATCTCCCAGGCCGCGCGGTCTTCCGGGTGCCCGATCCAGATGTTGAAGGTCCCGTCGATCCATGACCCGGTTGGGAGTGAGGGTAAGGGCACCCTGTAATTGAGAACATGCAGTGCTTCACTGAATGTTATACATGAGATATCCGGGGCAAGCGCGGTCAGCCGTTCCAGCAGGAACCTGAGAAAGATCCGCCCGGAATCGTGGTAATACTCCCATGCGTTTTCGCCGTCCAGGATGACCGGAACGACGTACGCCTCCCGCCGGGCCGGGGCCGGAACCGCCGCGAGCCGGTCGTAGATCAGGCGCAGGTGGTGGACGAAGTTGTTCGCCGCGTCGGAGGCATCCCACCGGGAATACTCGAACCCGATCAGGTCGGACAGGTGATGATCCCGGAAGAACACCCCGAGCGAGCCGCCGGGCGTGTTCGCCAGGTACGGATGGTAGAGCCACTCCGGTTCGACCGGAACGCCCTGGGCGTCCCGCCGGACCGCGGCCCCGAGAACGCGCGAGAGCAGGATCTCGTCCGTGGCCGTCCAGGAAAAGCCCGCCCGGGACGCCATTTCGAGCACCGGCGGGCTCACGGAGCCCTCGGAGGGCCAAAGGCCGGCCGGGTATCGGCCGAACATCCGCATGAACTCCTCCCGCCCGCGCCGCAGCTGCTCGACGGCATCCGCCGGGCTCGCGAACGGGACGTTCGGAAGGGCGGCGCCCGGACAGGCGTCCTGGGCCGACCGGTTGTCGACGAGGAGCGGCAGGATCGGATGGTACATCGGAGTCGAGGACAGCTCTCCGCGGCCCTCGTCCAGGAACTTCCGGTACTCGGGGATGACCTCCGCCATGATGTCGATCTGGCGGTCCAGGACCAGCGCTTTTTCGCGTTCCGTGTATCCGCGGCCCTTGCGCCACAGGCGCGCCAGGTCGGCATCCTCCTCGCGATGGATCGGGTGAAACCAGGTGAGGTTGAACAGCGTCACGAGGTCGGTGTATTCCGACGCGCCGAATCCCCCGGGCGCCCCCGGCTTTCCGACCGCGCGCAGGGCCGATTCCCGCCGGGCGTACAGGTCCGCGTACCGCGGCTGCGGCGCGATCATCGTCGGGGCGAAGGCCGAGAAGAAGTTGCGGAGGATGAACGTCTCCTCCTCGCCGTCCAGGTCGAGGGCGTTCTTGCGGGACACCGCGAGGAACGCGTCCTCGGCGCCGCCTTCGACGTAGTCGCGCACCTGGACGAGGAGGGACGGAACGAGATTGAAGGTGTGGCGGACGGCCGGGAAATCGCGGAAGATCCGCGGCAGGGCGACGTAGTCCTTGATGGCGTGGAGACGGACCCACGGGAGGATGAACGTTCCCGTCTCGGGGTCCTTGTAGTACGGCTGATGCATGTGCCAGAGAAAGCAGACGTAAAGCTTCATCCGGCGGTCTTTCTGTCCGTCAGCCCATGCGGGAAAGCTTGAGCTCCGCGATCTCCTTTTGCGGGGAGTCGGGATTTTCGGCGATGACCGCGCGGTAGATCGCGGCGGCGTCGTCGCGCCGTCCCAGCGCGGCGAGGGCCCTCGCCTGCCCCATGCGGGCCTCCGCGCGCAGGGCCCCCGACGCGGAGTCCGCCGCCTCCTTGTAGGCGGCTGCCGCGTTCGCCATCTCGCCGTTCGCCTCGAAGGCCTGGCCCAGGCCGATGCGGACGAGGTACGCCATGTCCGGCTGGTCCTTCGCCTTGTCGAGGGCCATCCGGAAGGCCTGGGCGCTCATGCCGTAGTTCCCGCGAAGGTAGGCGATGCTTCCCAAATAGTAATAGGCGTAGAGGGCGGCCTTCGTCTTCGGGTGCGTGTTCACGTAGGCCGCGAGGAACTGCTGGAGCCGGGCGAGCTTCTCGGCGTCCGCGGAGGTCGGGGCCTGCAGGAACTCCCTCGCCCTGTTGAGGTGCGGCCACAGGTCGGCCGTGGCCTTCTCGTCTTCCCACCGCAGGTAGGCCGCCGTCCCCACGACGCCGGCGAGAACCAGGGCGACGGCCGTGGCGGCGAGCAGGAGCCGGGGCCGGTTGTCGCGCGCCCAGGCGACCGCCCGCCCGAGGGCGGACATGAACTCGTCGGGCCCCTTGAGGTCCTTCCGCGTGTACCTGATCTTTTCGGCCATCGGTCGCCTCTATCCTTCCAGGAGTCTCCGCGCGTTTTCCTGCATCCGGGCCGCGTCGTTCCCGGAGAGCCCCGCTCCCCGGATGACCCTCTGCGCCGCGTCCCATGGCGTGAAGTCGCCCGGGGCGTGCGCGTCGGTATTGTACACCAGCCCGGCGCCGATTTTCATCGCCAATCTGGCCACGTGGCCGTTGGCCAGGGAGTGCCCGCGGCGCGCGCTGATCTCGAGGAGGACCCCCCGCTTCCTGGCGAGCCGGACCTCGCCCTCGGAGATGAGTCCCGGGTGGGCCAGGATGTCGACGCCGCCCTCGATGGCGGCGCGGTTCGTTCCCTTCGGCACCGGTTCGACGATCGTCTCCCCGTGCACGAGGACGATCTTCGCGCCCCGTTCGCGCGCCGCGGCCGCCAGGGGCGCGATGAGCCGCGGCGGCACGTGGGTGATCTCGACGCCCGGGTAGACCTTCGCGCGGACCTTTCCGGCCAGCTCCCGGCAGACGCGCACCATGCGGTCGACGACGAACTCGATGTTGGAGGGGTCCACGTGGTCCGTGATGGCCAGGTGGGTATAGCCGGCGGCCAGGGCCCTGGAGACGACCTCGGACGGGATCAGCTCGCCGTCGCTGAACGTCGAATGGATATGGAGATCGATCACTTGGCGGATCCCTCGAGGTACTGGCGGACGACCCGCGACAGCGCTTCCCGGATCTCCTCGGGCGACAGCTGCTCCATTTCCTGGACCTTGAGCGAGCACCCGAGCTTCTCGACCCGGTTCTGGAACAGCTGCAGGATGTTCTCGCCCATGCCGAAGTTGGTGAACGTCTTTCCCATCACGGCGAGCACGACCTTGGCCTCCGCGCCGCGCGTGTAATCGGAGACGGCCATGAGCGCCTCGATGGAGCTCGAGACCTCGTCCTTGAGGAACGCGACGATGCCGATCGGGTGCGGGGCCAGCGCGTACCAGAGCGGCGACGTGCTCCGCAGGTACGGGAAGGCGTACAGGAGCAGGTGCGATCCCTCGCCGGTGCGGAGCTTCCCGAACAGGCCGAACGGGGAGCTGTCTTCCCGGCGGAGCGAGAAGAACGCGGTGTCCGTCTCGAACTCCTTGAAGTGTCCGAGGGCGCGCACGACCTCCTCGAGGAGGACCGGGTCGGGAAGGAAGAGGATGATCCGCCCGATGTGCCCGTCCGAGAACGCCCCGCCCTCCTCCATCCGCGCGCGGAGCTTCGCCAGGTCCTCCGGGGGCAGGAACTCGTTCTTCAGGGGCCGCGCATCGAATTTCCCGATCCGGAGGACGCCGCGCTCCTTGAGATGGAGGATGGTCTCGTAGACGGCCAGGTCCGGGAAGCTGCAGTTGTCCACGATCTCCTCGATCCGCGAGCAGAACTCCGCGAGCAGCAGGACCTCGCGGACGATGCCGCCGCCGCTCGCCAGCACCCGGGCGTCCTTGACGAGCATGACGGAATGGTTCGGCGCCGGGAGCATCGGCTCGAGCTTCTTGAGCTCGTCGAATTGCCGCAGCCCCTCGAGCATGAGGTGCTGGCTCGGGGCGCTGATCGTCTTGTGCACGTCCGCGCTTCCCGGGATGAACCGGAAGCGGCCTTCCCGGAGCGGGATCAGCCTGAAAAGGGCCTTCTCGCCCGTGACGTTCTGCGACACGGCCGAGACGATGTTCCCCTTCTCCACGTAGATGGACCCGGAGACCCTCTCCCCCTCGATCTGGATGATCCCGCTCTTCTGGTTCAGCGTCAGCATCTGCCAGAGATCGGGCAGGAACATCTGGGCGAGGTTCCCGCTGATCTCGGAGTCGCCGGAGAACCCCTGCGGCAGGTTGCCGTGGAAGAGGTTGCGCTGGAGCCGGAGAAAGACTTCGTCCTCCTGGAACGGCTTCCGGATGTAGTCGTCGATCCCGGGACGGAACCCTGTGATGTTCCGCTCCTGCTCGCTCATGAAGACGATGGGAATCGTGCGGGTGGTCGGGTTCGTCCGGAGGATCTGGACGAGGCGGTCGGCGGAAAGGACCGCGATCGACATGTCCATGAGGATGACGTCGGGGCGCTTGAGGAGGGTTTCGGAAAGCGCCTTGCCGCCGTCGGGCGTCTCGACCACCTCCATCTTCTTGTCGCGGAGAAAGTACGCCAGGGACTGCCGCGTCCTCTGGTCCGGATCCGAGATCAGAATGCGCTTGACGGTGGAAGTGTCCGGCATCCGTCGGTCCCCTAGAACGTCCCCTGGAGTCTGTACGTGTCCTGCAGCTTCTCCATCATGATGTCGATGAGCCACTCGTCCGCCGTGTTGAAGCCGAAGACCTCGTCCTTGCGGTCGCGCGAGAACAGGCCGTACGCGCCGTTGTCCTTGAGGTACAGGACGATCTCGCAGGTGGCGAGCCGGCCGTCGTTCGCCGTCACGTACAGGAGATTCTTGGAGTCGAACCGCGTGGTCCCCGACTGCCCGACGAGGTAGATGTTCTTGCCGGGGGGAGCGTCGGGCCCGAACGACAGGAAGATCTGCTTGTAGATCTCCGGTCGCGGCCCGGCGACGATGACGAGCGCCCGGTCGCCGACCCGCGTGATCACGTCCTGCGCCACGGACTCCACCATCCTGAGGAACATCTGGGCGGAGAGGCGGAAATGGCTGTTGCGGCCGAGCATCCGCCGGATCCGGAGGAAGTACGGGACCTCCTTCCCCTTCTGGAGCGAATCGTAGTACTCCGGCTTCCCGACGAGCACGTCGAACGCGTTCCAGAGCGGCTTTTCCTCGAGGTGCATCCGCTGGAAGGGGCTCCGGTTCTGCTTCTCGCACTTCGTGTTGGTGGCCTTCAGCAGGTCCGGGAGACTCTTGCCGTCCCGCGGGAACGTCGCCGACGCGAGGAACGACGACAGGGTCATCTGGTTGCCGAGGAACT
>JBLMWX010000005.1:0-6184 GCA_050257455.1 Gemmatimonadota bacterium
GATCTTCGCGATCGTCCTGCCCATCCCGACCGTCTCGCGGATGTTGAGTCCCGCCGCGGGCTCGTCGAGCAGCAGGAGCCGGGGCTCGCAGGCGAGCGCCCGGCCCAGCTCCACGATGCGCTGCTGCCCGTACGCGAGACGGCTCGCCTCCTCCGCCGCGAGCCCGGAGATCCCGAGCATGTCGAGAATCCCGCGGCTCTTCTCCCGGATGCGGCGCTCCTCGGCCCACGTGGAGGGCAGGTTCAGCATCCCGGCGACGAACCCGGCGCGGCTGTGGAGGTGCCGCCCCATCATGACGTTCTCCAGGACCGTCATCTTGGGGAAGAGCCGGATGTGCTGGAAGGTGCGCGACACCCCGCGGGCGGCGACCCGGTGGGGCGCGAGCCCCTGGATCGGGGCGCCGTCGAAAGTGATCTCCCCCGCGTCCGGGGCCATGCTCCCGGAGACCAGGTTGAAGAGCGTCGTCTTCCCGGCGCCGTTCGGCCCGATCAGCGCCTTGATCGCCCCGCGCCCGACGTCGAACGAGACGTCGTCCACGGCGTGGAGGCCGCCGAACCGCTTGCTGACGCCGCGGATCGAAAGGAGCGTCACGGCGCCTCCTCCCCGGGGGCGCCGCGCGCGGCGAGGCGCTTGAGGTCGCGCCATGCCCCCCTGCGCAGAAGACCGTCGGGGGCGAAGAGCATGATCAGGATGAGGATGGCGCCGAAGACGGCGTCGTCGAAGGATCCGAAATACCCGCGGAGGGAGAGGTAGTTCAGGACGAGGCTCATCGAGAGAGCGCCCCAGAGGTTTGCCATGCCGCCGATGGCGACGATCGCGACGTACCGCACCGACTTCATGACCGAGGCCTCCGACGGCCCGATGCCCCCGTTGTAATGCGTGAGAAGGACGCCCGCCAGCGCGCCGAACGCGGCGCTCAGGACGAAGACCCCCAGCTTGTAGCGGGCCGTCGGGACTCCCATGGCGTCCGCGGCGTCCTCCGCGCCGTGGATCGACGCGAGCGCCCGGCCCACCCGCGAGTGGGTCAGGTTGAGGAGGAGGACCATGCCGACGGTCACGAGACCCCAGGCCATATAATAGTTGACGATCCGCCCGGAGGCACCGCCGGAGATCTCGAGCCCCCCCAGAAGGGGGAAGCCAGGGACGTCCGAGATCCCATCGGCGGCGCCGAGGACCTCGGTCGCCAGCGCGACCCGGTAAACGATGATCCCGAACCCGAGCGTCGCCATGGCGAGGTAGTGGCCCTTGAGCTTCAGGACCGGCTTTCCCACGAGCCACGCGACGGCCAGTGCTGCCACGATCGCGACTGGACACGCCACCCACGGGTGAACGACGAGGAAACGGCCCCCGTACGGGTCCGTCCGCGTGACGAGCCCTCCCGCCGCCGCGAGCAGCGACACGAGCGCGTTCCCCTGGTACGCCGACAGGTCGTGGGTCGTCAGAAGCGCCGACAGGTAGCCGCCGATCGCGAAGAAGCCGGCGTGCCCCAGCGATATCTGCCCCGCGTACCCGATCAGCATGCACAGGCCGACGATGAGAAGCGAGTAATACGCGGTCATCGTGAGCTGCGTCAAGTGATACGGGTTCCCGGAGAGGTGCGTCGCGACCTGGATCGCCACGACGAGGGCCGCGAACGCGGCGACCTGGAGATATCTCCCCCTCATCAGAACTCCTTGAGCCGGGCCGCCTCGGTGCTGCCGAAGATGCCGCTCGGACGGACGAAGAGGATGGCGAGCAGGATCGCGATCGACACGACCTCCTTGTACGCCGCGGGCAGGACCCAGATGCTGAACGACTCGAGAATGCCGACGATCATGCCGGCGCCGACCGCGCCCCCGCTGTTTCCCAGCCCCCCGAGGATGGCGACCGTGAAGCCCTTGATGGCGAGCGGCGTCCCGCTGTCGTACTGGACGTACGTGATAGGACAGACGACGCACCCGCCGAGGGCGCCGATGGCGGCGCTGAGCACGAACGAGAGCGTGACCATGTTGCCGGCGTTCACTCCGCACAGGCGCGCCGCGTCGCGGTTCGCCGCGCACGCGCGCATCTGCCGGCCCGGCAGGGTGTAGCTGAAGTAGGCGCCCAGGGCGGCGACGGCGACGGCGCTGACGCCGACGGCCCAGAGGACCTGGGGCGAGATGTAGACGCCGCCGAGGTTGATGGCCGTGACCGAGGTCCCCGTGAAGTACGGCAGCGCGCGCACGCTCTCCCCCCAGAGGTGCAGGGCGGTCTCGCGGATGAGGATCGAGAGTCCGATCGTGATGATGATCATCCGCAGGACCGACGGCCTGTACAGCCAGCGGATGAAGACGATCTCGACGACCGCACCCACGACGGCCGTCGCGGCAACCGCGCCCAGGATCGCCAGGGGCAGGGGAAGGAACGCGCTGAGCGTCACCGCCGTCATGCCCCCGAGCATGACGAACTCGCCCTGCGCGAAATTGATGATCCCCGTCGCGTTGTAGATGATGTTGAAACCTATGGCGACGACCGCGTAGATGGTGCCGTAAGTGATCCCCGCGACGAGGTACTGGAAGACGACGTCCAGGTCCGTTTCCTTCCATCAAACGATCGGGAGTACCCGCGTTTCGCGGGTACTCCCGATCGGTGTTAGTCCTGCCGCAGTTCCGCCTACTTCTGCTTCAGGAGGGCGAACTTCCCCTTCCTGACGGTCAGCATCGCGAACGCGTCGATGGTGAGCCCGTTGTGGTCCGTCGGCGAGAAGTTGAAGATGCCCCCGGTCCCGACGACGCCCTTGAGGTTCTCGATGGCGGTCCGCACCGCCTCCTCGTCGACGTTCCCGGCCTTCTCGATTCCCTTCTCGAGGATGAGGAAGGCATCGTAGGCGTGACCCCCGAACGTGCTCGCATCCTCCTTGAACCGCTTCTCGTAGTCTTTCTTGTAGCTCACGAGCACCGCCTTCTGGGGATTCTTCTTCGACAGCACGTCCGCGACGAGCAACCGCCCCGCGGGGAACATCACGCCCTCGGCGGCCGGGCCGGCGGTCTCGACGTACCTGATGTTGCCGAACCCGTGGCTCTGGAAGATGGGGCCCTTGAACCCGATCTGGCGCGCGTTCTTGATCACGGTCGACTGCGCCGGCTCGATCGACCAGTTGACGATCGCCTGGACCTTGGCGGCCTTGAGCTTGGTCACCTCGGCGGTCAGGTCGCTCGCCTTGCTGTCGTAGACCTCGTTCGCGACGATCGTGATGCCGTGCGCCGGGGCCAGCTTCTCGATCTGCTCCTTCCCCGCCTTCCCGAAGCCGGTATTGCTCGAGAGAACCCCGATCTTCGAGATCTTCATCTTCTTCATCTGGTCGAAGATCATGATGACCGCGTCGCTGTCTTTCTGCGGCGTCTTGAACACCCACCTGGCGACCGGGTTCACGATCAACTCCGCCGCGGCGCACGACAGCAGGATGGTCTTCCCTTCTTCGGCGAGGCTCTTGATCTTCAACGTCTCGCCGCTCGTCGACGGGCCGATGATGGCGAACACCTTCTCCTCCTCGATCAGCTGCTTCGCGAACGAGAATGCCTTCTCGGGGCTGCCGCCCGAATCCTTGACGATCAGCTCCACCTTGTGCCCGAGGATGCCCCCCTTCTTGTTCGTTTCCTCGACGAGCATCTCGAGAGTCTTCGCCTCGGGGGCGCCGAGAAACGACGCCGGGCCCGTCACCGCCAGGATCGCCCCGATCTTGATCGGCTCGGCCGCGAACGCCTGCGCGCCGATCGCCAGGGCCACTGCGACGACCAACGAAACGACACGTGCTGTTCCCTTCATTCCTCCCCCTCCTTCCGGTGCGTTTTTTGGAGCCGCCGCGCTACAGCGCGTAGACCTCCTCCCCCTTCAACACCCGGACGCCCGCGCCCGTCAGGACCTTGATGGCCTTGTCCAGCTCGTCGAAGCGGAAGATGATGATCGCGTTGTCCCCCGAGCGCTGCACGAACGCGTACATGTACTCCACGTTGATCCCCGCCGCGTCCAGGATCTGGAGGATCCCGCCGAGCCCCCCGGGCTTGTCCGGCACCTCGAGGGCGATGACCTCGGTCTTCCCCACGGTGAAGCCGTTCTCCTTGAGGATCTGCTTCGCCTTGTCGGTCTGGTTGACGATCAGGCGCAGGATCCCGAAGTCCGCCGTGTCGGCGAGCGAGAGGGCCCGGATGTTGACGCCCCCGCGCGAGAGGATGTTCGTCACCTCGGCCAGCCGGCCCGACTTGTTCTCCAGGAAAATCGAAATCTGCTCGACCTTCATCGCCGTCCCTCCTGTCAGAGCTTGCGCTTGTCGATGACGCGCCTGGCCTTCCCCTCGCTCCGCTGGATCGTCTTCGGCTCGACGAGCTTCACCTTGCAGGACACCCCCAGGAGGTCCTTGATCTCGTGCTCGATCTTCCTCGCGAGCGTCTCGAGCCCCTTGATCTGGTCCGAGAAGACCGACTCGTTGACCTCGACCTGGACCTCCAGGACGTCGAGCGACCCTTCGCGCGTGACGATGAGCTGGTAGTGCGGCTCGACCCCCTCCACGGTCATCAGGACCGACTCGATCTGGGAGGGGAAGACGTTCACGCCGCGGATGATGAGCATGTCGTCGGTCCGCCCCGAGATCCGGTCCATCCGGACCGTGGTCCTGCCGCAGGCGCACGGCTTGAGGGTCAGGCGCGAGAGGTCCCGCGTCCGGTAACGGATGAGCGGGAACGCCTCCTTCGTCACCGTGGTGAAGACGAGCTCCCCGACCTCGCCGTACGGCAGCACCTTGCCGGTCTTCGGGTCGATGATCTCCGGGATGAAGTGGTCCTCGAAGACGTGCAGCCCGTGTTTCTCCTCGATGCACTCGCAGGAAACGCCGGGGCCGATGACCTCGGAGAGCCCGTAGATGTCGAGCGCCGCGATCTTGAGCTTCTTCTCGATCTCCTTGCGCATCGACTCGGTCCACGGCTCGGCCCCGAAGATGCCGCATTTCAGCCTGAGCGTTCCGGGATCCACGCCTTCGTCGGACATCACCTCCGCGATGTTCAGGGCGTACGAGGGCGTGCACAGAAGGATCGTGGCCCCGAAGTCCTGGATGAGCATGATCTGGCGCTTCGTATTGCCGCCGGACGCGGGAATGACGGCGGCCCCGATCTTCTCGGCGCCGTAATGGGCCCCCAGCCCCCCGGTGAAGAGGCCGTAGCCGTACGCGTTGTGGACCACGTCCCCCTTCGTCGTCCCGCCGCACGCCAGCGACCGGGCCATGAGCTCCGCCCACGTGTCGATGTCGCGCCGCGTGTAGCCGACGACCGTGGGCTTGCCCGTCGTCCCGGACGAGGCGTGGACCCGGACAACCCGCTCCATCGGGACGGCGAAGAGGCCGAAGGGGTACGTCTCCCGGAGGTCGTCCTTGGTCGTGAAGGGGAGCCGGGACAGGTCGTCGAGGCCGCGGACGTCGCCCGGCCTGAACCCCGCGTCGGCGAGCTTCCTCCTGTAGAACGGCACCGCGCCGTGGAGCCGCTCGACCAGGTCGCGCAGCCGCTTCCCCTGCAGCGCGACGAGCGCCTCCCGGGGCAGCGTCTCGAACTCGTCGTTCCAGATCATCCCTCGTCCTCCGTGCGGAAGGGCGGTCGTTTCCGCCCTTTCCGGTGTTCGATGGATCAAAGCGCGGCCGCCGCGCGCGGCAGGAGCCCCCTCCCCGCGGCAAACGCCGCCGCGTTCACCGCCGCGATCCGTTCGGGGAGCCGCGCCCGCAGCGCCCCGAGGCACGCCTCCTCGGACAGCGGCAGGAAGCGGGAGGCCGCCCCGATCATCACGATGTTCGCCGCGCGCACCTCGTGGAGCCCGAGCGCCGCGGCCAGGGCGTCGACCACGTAGACGTTCGGCGTGGCCTTCCGGAGCCGCTCCTCCACGTCGGCCGGGTACGCTTCCCGGCCCGTGGCCACCGAGGGGGGCATGATCTCCTGGGCGTTGACGACGACGATCCCCCGGGGCGCCAGGTAATGGAGAAAGCGCAGCGCCTCCATCTTCTCGAACGCGACGAGCAGCCCGGCGGTCCCCGGCTCGATGAGCGGCGAGAAGACCCTGCGGCCATACCGCAGGTGCGTCGTGACCGCCCCGCCGCGCTGGGCCATCCCGTGGACCTCGCTCTTCTTCACGTCGTACCCGGACGCGAGGAACGCCTCGCACAGGACCTCGGAGGCGAGCAGGATCCCCT
>JBLMWX010000006.1:0-4237 GCA_050257455.1 Gemmatimonadota bacterium
ACCGCGGCTTCACGCTGGTCGAGCTCGCGGTCGTCCTCCTCGTCCTCGGGCTGATCGTCTGGATCGCCGCCCCGCGGCTCGCGACGATCGGGGGGCGGAGCCGCGACGCCGTCTTCCGCGACTTCGCCGGCGGCTCCGAGGCCGCCTTCGATCTCGCCCTCTTCGAGAAGCGGGACGTGCGCCTGGTGATCGACCCGGTCGCGGGCACCTACGCCTTCCTGGCCGCCGGCCGCGAGGCGGACGCGTCGCAGACGCGGACGGTCGGGAACGGGCTCGCGATCTCCGGCGTCCAGGTCGACGGCGAGGAGCGGCCGCCGGACATGGCGACCGAGATCCGTTACCGCCCTGGCGGACGCGTTCCCCTCACCCGCATCTTCTTCCGGGAGACCGGGGGAAACGGCAAGGGCGCCGAGTGGACCCTGACGATCAATCCCTTCGACGGATCGGTGGACGTCCAGGAAGGGCACCGCGTGGCCTGACGGGGGACGAACCCGACCGAAGCGACGGAAGGAGAACCGCATGAACAAGTACCTCTTCATGAACGCCGTGCTCGAACGCCTTGCGCAAGGACCCTTCTTCCGGAAGCAGCTCGCGCTGTGCGTCCGGATCGCCGCCGCCGCCGCCGCGATGACGGCCCTGGTCGGGTTCGTGGACGCCTGGAACTTCACGTCGCACCTCGAGGCCGGCGGCATTCCCGGCGGGATCGTCTACATGCTCTCCCTGGCGGCGGCCGCGTACATGGCCGTCCACGCGATGCTCCTGCGGGCCGGCGACATCGCCGCCCTCCCGCAGGCGGGGTTCACCCTGATTCCCATCGCCGGCGTCACGTCCCGCATGATCGGGGAGGCGTATGCCGCCGCCTGCGCCGCTCTCGCCGCGGGAGGGGGAATCCTCATCTGGTTCGCGGGGGACGCCGCGTACGACGTTCTCCGCCGCGTGACCTTCTTCATCCCGTTCCAGGGCGGCGGAACCTTCTCGGCCGGGATCCTGTACATCCTCAGGGGCGCGCTGCGGGCCGTCGTCGTCCTGTCCCTCGGGTACCTGGCGTCCGAGCTGTTCGCCGTCGTCGAGAGGACCGGCGGCGCCGCGCGCGAAGCGCCGGGGGCGGAATGAGCCGGGCCGGCAGGACGCGCCGCGCGGCCGCGGCGGCGGACGGGTTCACGCTCCTCGAGGTCCTCGTGTCCCTGGCGATCCTGTCGGTCGCCCTGGTCCTCGCCCACCGGGTCGTGACCGGCGCGCTGGCCGCCGAGAGCCGCGCGGAACGATGGACGGAATGCGCCCTCCTCGGCGAGACCCTGTTCCGCGAGACCACGGAGACCTTTCCCGAGATCCAGGAGACCGACGGCACCTTCGCGGCCCCCCTCGAGGAATTCTCCTGGAAGAGGTCGGTGACGCAGTCCGCCCTGTACGCGGACGCGCGCATCGTCGAGATCTCGGTCACCTGGAAGTCCGGGACGGAGGAGGAGACGGTCTCCCTCTCCGGCGTCTCCGTGAAATGACCGCCGGCCGCCCGGCCCGCCGGGCCATCGCGTCGCGCGCGGGGTTCACCCTCCTCGAGCTCCTCCTCGCGTTCGCGATCTTCGCCACCGTCCTCGTGCTCCTGGTCGCCTCCTTCACGGGCGCGGAGCGGGCCCGGGAGATCCTCTCGGACAGGTCCCACGGCTACCGGCAGATCCGCGCCGGGCTGGACCGGATCGGGACCGACCTCTCGGGCGCCTTCGCCTCGGACGGGGCCGAGGGGTCGGCGCTGACGCTGCGGACCGACACCCTCTCGGGAAAGACCGCGGCGACGCTCGTGTTCACCGCGTTCTCCCTTCCGGAGCCGGGAGAAGTCCGGCCCGCGACCGACATCGTGAAGGTCAAGTACTCGGCCCGGCTCGGTCCCGACGGCACCTTCCTGTCCCTGTTCCGGGAGCAGTCCGATCTCCCGCTGATCGAGAACCGGATCCCGACCCGGGAAGTCCGCATCGCCGAACGGCTCCTCGCCTTCAAGGTCGAGGCGTGGGACGGGGCGGCCTGGGCCAAGGATTGGCCATCGGGCGGCCGGAAAGCCACGGCGCTGCCGACGAAGGTCGCGCTCGTTCTCACGGACGCGGGCGGGACGGAGTACCGGCGGGTCGTCCCCCTGGTCCTCGCGGGCCAGGAGGCGACGGTCCTCTTCTCGGGAAAGCGGGGCGCGCGATGAGGGCGCGGCGCCGGCCCGGCGACGCGGGCGTCGCGCTCGTCGTCACCCTGCTCGCCCTGGTCCTCATCATGGCCCTCGTCTGGGAGATCTTCCACGCGGGGGCCCGGGCCGCGCAGAGCGGGGCGTACGGCCGGGACTCGATCCGCGCCGCGCTGCTCGCCGAGGCGGGCGCCCAGGCGGCCAAGGTCATCCTGCGCGAGGACGCGAAGGACAACGACTTCGACTCCCTGAACGACATCTGGTCGCTCGCCCAGCCGCCGTACGAGCTCGGCGGCGGCACGATCGCCCTCGCGATCGAGGACGAGGAACGGAAGATCAACCTCAACAACCTCATGATGCCCCAGGGGAACGCCCCGAACGACCAGAACGTGGCCGTCTTCCGGCGCCTCCTCGAGATCCTCGCGATCGACCCGTCGGTCGCGGACGCGGTCCTGGACTGGCTCGACAACGACGAGTCGCCCCGCGTCGGGGGCGCGGAGAGTTCCTACTACCTCTCGCTGCCGTACCCGTACAAGTCGAAGAACGACCTCTTCGACACGCTCGGGGAGCTGCGCCTCGTGCGCGGCGTGACGGCCGAGGTCTTCGAGAAGCTCCGTCCCTACGTCACCGTGCACTCGACGGGGCGGGTCAACATCAACACGGCGCCGAAGGAGGTCCTCATGGCGCTGTCGGCGGGCCAGGGGGAAACCGCGATGGGCGAGATCGACGAGAAGACGGCCGACGCGCTCATCGCCTCGCGGCAGGACAAGCCGTTCCGGAGCGCGGCCACCCTCAAGGCGGACCTCGCGGCCGTGAGCCCCACGCTCGGCAACATCTACGGCACGATCTTCAAGAGCCTGATCGACGTCCGGAGCGCCAATTTCCACGTCCGCGCGACGGGCGACGTCGCGGGGACGGTGCGGACCATCGACTCCGTGGGCACCCGGACCGGAAATGTTATACTATGGCGCTATTGGCGGCTCGAGTAGCCGCGCCAACCGAAGCCCGACCGCCGGGGGACCCATGACGCCACGGTACCGGATTCTCCTCGCCGCCCTGGGAGCGGCCCTGATCGCCGCAACGGCCGCGCGCGCGGAGCTGACCTTCCCGGTCAACGACGCCGCGGGCGTGTTCGACCAGCCGTCGGTCGCGATGTCCGGCGCGACCGCGCACGTCGCCTTCATCGGGGCGGCCGGCCCCGCCGGCCCGTTCCGGGTCTACTACGCCGCGGTCAACAGCGGGGTCGACTTCACGAACACGGCGCTGGCGCGCGCCTCCATCTTCGTTACGCCCCCGGGGATCGTGGACAACACCGATCTCGCCGGCAACGACCCGTACTACGACGCCCGCCACCCCGCGATCGCGGTCCGCTCGGCGACCGAGGCGGTGATCTTCTTCCAGGCAAGGCCGTCGGGCCCCTCGGACCCGTATGCCCTCTACCGCGCCCGCGTCCGGCTCGACAACAACGCGGTGGTCGAGCAGCGCGTCAACCGGGTCCTCGATATCGCGCCGGGAGAGGTCGAGGACGTCTCATTCGCCCTGGTCGGAGCGGACAACACGGCGACGGCGCGCGTCGCCTACGCCACGCGGATCGCCCCGACCGATCCGTTCGACATCTCCTTCGCCCGCGTCGGGCTCGACAACGCCCAGGCCGCGACCCCGGTCGCCGTCACCACGGTCGCGACGTTCCCGCTGGCCCGCGGGTTCCGCCCGGTCCCGTCCCTCAAGCTGGACGACCAGAACCGCGCGCACATCGCCTGGGCCGCGACCGACGACACGGGGGCGGCCTCCGGCCCCGTCTATTACGCGATGGTCAAGGAGACCGGCGGCGTCGACAACATGGTCATCGCGCCGACGCCGATCATGACGCGCGAGTTCATGAGGTACTCCTTCCCCTCGCTCCTGGTGCTCGGGACCAGCTCGATCGCCGTGTTCGCCGGGGACGAGATCGACGGCAACCTGGCCTACGTCCAGCTCAACCCGGACGCGGCGCGGCAGGACGGCCGGCCCGCGTGGGACAACCTGGGCACGTTCGGCAGCTTCCTGCTCGTGCCCCCCGGCGAGGCGATCCTC
>JBLMWX010000007.1:0-6743 GCA_050257455.1 Gemmatimonadota bacterium
GCTCGAAGCATACAATAAATCGGGATACATCCATACCGTCATGCCGTACAGGTTCGTGTCGTTGGCAATGCCCGAGTCCAGGCATGTTGTAACGCGCCGGCGCGTGGCGCGCATATCCGGGATCTGCTTGTGTGCGCTGGCGCTCAACGCCTGCTCCGTGGGACAGATGGTCGCGCGTTCCTCGCTGCCGGTGGTCGAAAGCGGCAACGTGGCGATGAACCGCGAGACCGACCTCGAGCTGGCGCGCGACGCCATCCCCGCCAACCTCAAGCTCATCGAAGGACTGATCCAGGAACTGCCCGACAACGCCGAGCTGCGCATCCAGGCCGCGCAGGGGTTCTATGGTTACGCCTACGGGTTCGTCGAGGACGATAACGGCGCCCGTGCGTCCCGGCTTTATCAGCGGGGACTGGCCCACGCGCTGAAGGCGCTCGAGGTCTCCGGCCTCCACGGCGACGTCGCGGCCATGCCGCTCGATGGGCTCAAGGATCGCCTGGCCGCTCTGGACCGGCACGCCGTGCCGGCGCTGTTCTGGGCCGCTTCCTGCTGGGCCAAGTGGATCGACCTGAACCGCAACGATCCCGCCCGGCTCGCCGACCTGGGCAAGGCCGTCGCGCTGATGCAGCGCGTGCTCGAGCTCGACGATACCTATTATTATGGCGGCGCGCATCTCTTCTTCGGCGTCTATTACGGCAACCGGCCGCCGATGCTGGGCGGCGACTTCAAGAAATCAGCCGCGGAATTCGACCGGGCGCGCGCCATTACCGGGGGCAAGCTGCTGATCGTCGATCTGCTGCAGGCGCAATACCTCGCGCGTCAGGAACTCGACCGCAAACAATTCCACGACAGGCTCACGGCCGTGGTCAACACGCCGGCGGATATTTACCCTGACATGGCGCTGGACAACGCCATCGCGCAACACAAGGCGAAACGACTGCTCGCCAGGGAAGCGGAATGGTTTTGAGAAAAGCCGTCGCCTTGCTGCTGTCGTTATTCCTGTTTCCCGCCGCCCACGCCGGGGAAGCCTACATGCTCAAGTTCGCCACGCTCGCGCCGATCGGCTCGACTTGGATGAACATCATTACCGATTGGGCGAACGAAGTGGACAAGGAAAGCCAGGGCCGGCTCAAGTTCAAGCTCTACGGCGGCGGCGTCTCGGGCGACGAGCCGGACGCCGCGCAGGCGCCCATCGCCACGACCCACTTCGGCTCGAGCATCTGCTCGTAGATCCGCTTGAGGACGGGGGCCATCTTGTAGTTGACCGTTCCGGCGACGAGCAGGACGTCCGCCTGGCGCGGCGAGAAGCGGACGACCTCGGCCCCGAACCGCGAGAGGTCGTAGTGCGTCCCGAACCCGCCCATCACCTCGATGCCGCAGCAGGCGGTGGCGAAGGTGAACGGGTAGAGCGAATATTTCCGCCCCCACGCGACCAGCGACTCGAGGGTCGAAAGGGCGTACCCCGGGGCGCCGGGCCCCTTGCGCTCTACTGCCATTCGAGCGCTCCCTTTTTCCAGGCGTAGAACAGCCCCGCCAAGAGGATCAGCACGAAGATCGCCATCTCGATGAAGCCGAAGAGGCCGAGCTGGCGGAACAGGACCGCCCACGGGTAGAGGAAGGCGGTCTCCAGGTCGAACAGGATGAAGAGGAGCGCGATCAGGTAGAACTTGACCGAAACGCGCACCGCCGACGACGTGAACGGGTCGACGCCGCACTCGTAGACGCTGTATTTCACCCGGTCGTACATCTTCGGGCCGATCGCCTGGGACATGAAGACGAACATCACCGCCATCCCCACGGCGATGACGAGGAGGAGCAGGACCGAGAAGTACGGGTCCGAGAACGGGATGGACGCCAGGATCTCCGCCACCGCGCTCCTCCTTTCTCAGTTCGCCAGCAGCCGCACCGAGGCCTCGGCGACCCGGGCGACCGGCTCCCAGTACACCCCGAGGATCAGGGTCGGGATCGCCAGCAGGACCACCATCACCCGGGGCAGGGGCGCGACGGGAAGCTCCGTCGCGACCTTCGGATCCTCGAGGAACATGACCTTGACGATGCTGGCGTAGTAGTACAGCGACACGACGCTGTTCAGCGCCGCGACGACGGCGAGCCAGTAGACGCCCCGGTTGATGACCTCCGCGAACAGGTAGACCTTCCCGATGAACCCGGAGAAGGGGGGGATCCCCGTCAGGGCGAACAGGAAGATCGCGAGCGCGACGGCCGCCAGCGGCGCGCGGCTTCCCAGCCCCGAGTAGTCGGCGATGTCCTCGCTCCGCGTGCCGTTCGCGACGAGGACGACCACGTAGAAGGCGCCCAGGTTCATGAACAGGTAGACCACGAGGTAGAAGAGGATCGCCTTGAGCCCCACGGCCGTCAGGAGGACGAAGCCCATGAGCATGTACCCGGCGTGGGCGATCGAGGAGTACGCGAGCAGGCGCTTCACGTTCTTCTGGTTGACGGCGACCAGGTTCCCGACGGTCATCGTCACCGCCGACAGGATCGCGAAGAGAAGGGTCCAGTCGACGGACGCCGAGATCCTCCACGTCCCCGCGAGCCCGTCGGGGGAGGCGAACACGGTGTAGAAGAACCGGACGAGCACCGCGAACCCCGCGGCCTTCGGGCCGACGGACAGAAACGCCGTCACCGGCGTGGGCGCCCCCTCGTACACGTCGGGGCTCCACATGTGGAACGGGACCGCGGCGATCTTGTACCCGAATCCCACCGTGACCATCACGGCTGCGAGGAACACGGAAAGCGTCGCCTGGCCGGCGACCAGGGCCCGGCCGATCGCGCCGACCTGCGTGGTCCCCGTCAGGCCGTAGAGGATCGAGAAGCCGTAGATCATGACCCCGGACGCGGTCGCCCCGTAGACGACGTACTTCATCGCCGCCTCGGTCGACGACTCCTTGCCCTTGAGGTACCCGGCGAGCAGGTACGACGGGATCGACACCATCTCGAGCGCAAGGTAGAGCATCACGATGTCGGTGGCCGAGGAGAGCAGGAACATGCCGAGGAGGATCGACAGGAGGAAGACGTAGTACTCGCCCTGGCTCCTCTCCGCGAGCTCCGCGCTGTCCATCGACATGAAGATGACGAACAGGGTGGCGAGCGCGGTCAGGACCTTGAAGAAGACCGCGAAGCCGTCGTACGCGACCATCCCCTCGAAGAGCGTCCGTCCCGCGGCGGGGGGCGTCATGGACGCGAAGAAGATCGCCGTCCCCACGCCCACCAGCGACAGCAGCGCCGGCGCGGCCGACCGCCGGTCCCTCGTCGCCACGTGCAGGACGACGAGCAGCAGGACCGTCGCGGTGACGACGAGCTCCGGCAGGAAGAACTTGAGGCTGTCCAGGTTGGAAAGCGGCATCTAGACCACCATCTTGACCACGTCGACGAGCCGGTTGAGCGACGTGCTCATCAGGTCGAGGACCGGCATCGGCCAGATCCCGAGGAACAGGACGATCACGACGAGCGGCGCGAGGCAGAAGATCTCGCGGCCGTTGATCTCCTCGAGCTGGGCGTACTTCGGGTTCAGGGGCCCCAGGAAGATCCGCTGCAGCGCCCAGAGGTGGTACGCGGCGCCGATGACGATGCCCGTCGCCGAGATCATCACGATCGTCCGGAACACCGGGAACGACCCGATGAAGACCATCGACTCGGAGATGAAACCCGACAGCCCGGGCAGCCCCAGCGACGCGAAGAACGCCACGCTCACGAAGCAGGTGTAGACGGGCACGACCGCCCCCAGCCCCCCGAAGCCGTCGATCTGGCGGTGGTGCGCCCGGTCGTAGACGACGCCGACCAGGAAGAAGAGCATGGCCGTGATCGTGCCGTGGTTGAACATCTGGAACGCCGCGCCGGTCATCCCGGCCGGCGTGAGCGCCGCCATCCCGAGCAGGACGAACCCCATGTGGCTGACCGAGGAATAGGCGACCATCTTCTTCAGGTCCGACTGCGCCATGGCGCACAGCGCCCCGTACACGATGTTGATCACGCCGAGAACGGCGAGGGGGACGATGAACCACTTCGCCACGTCGGGGAAGATCGGGAACGAGATCCGCATCAGGCCGTACGTCCCCATCTTCAGCAGGACGCCCGCCAGGATGACGGAGATCGCGGTCGGGGCCTCCACGTGGGCGTCGGGGAGCCACGTGTGGAACGGGAAGATCGGCACCTTGATGGCGAAGCCGATGAACAGCCCCAGGAACAGGAGGATCCGGATGTCGAACCCTTTCAGCCACTCGTTGTGCTGCGCCTGCGCCATGAAGTGCATCATGTTGAACGTGTGCCCGCCGGTCTCCGGGTTCGTCGTGTTGAAGTACAGGGCGAGCATCACCAGGAGCATCAGGACCGAGCCGAGCAGGGTGTACAGGAAGAACTTGATCGCCGCGTACTCGCGGCGCGGGCCGCCCCAGATGCCGATGAGGAAGTACATCGGCAGGAGCATCACTTCCCAGAACACGTAGAAGAGGAAGAAGTCGAGCGCCGCGAAGACGCCCATCATCCCCGTCTCGAGGAGGAGGAAGAGGGCCATGTACCCCTTGACCTTGTTGTTGATGCCCCACGACCCGACCACCGCCAGGAACGACAGGAGCGCCGTCAGGATGAGCATCGGCATCGAGATGCCGTCGGCCCCCATGAAGTACTCGACGTTGATCGAGGGGATCCACGTGTAGTGCTCCACGAACTGGAACTGGCTCGCGACGTTGACGCCCGCCACCGAGGAGTTGTACGCGGACCAGAGCCGGACCGCGAGGGGGATCGGGATGAACGAGGCCACGGCGGCGATGATCCTGATGACGTTGTCGTTCCCCTTCGGCACGCAGATCAGCGCGAGCGCCCCGAGCAGGGGGATGAACGTCATCAGCGTCAGGATATGCGCGTCCACGAAATTCACGGAAGACCTCCTCCGGTCAGAAAGCTTTCACCAGGAAGATGATGAGCACGCCGCCCGCCAGCACGAACACGTAATGGTAGAGCTTGCCCGTCTGGAGGCGGCGGATGAACGACCCGCTCTCGATCGTCGCGGTCGCCACGCCGTTCACCGCGCCGTCGACGACCGCGTTGTCGAATTTCCCGACGAGGAACGACGCCCACACGCCGAGCCGCCCCACGAGGTTGACGAGCCCGTCCACGACGTTGTCGTCGAACCAGGCCATGGCCCGCGCCAGTCCCTTGGTCCACGCGATGGCCGTCTTGTCGTACAGCTCGTCGAAGTACCACTTGTTCTTCAGGAACACGTACAGGGGGCGAACGGCGTTCGCCACGCGGTCCGGGTCGATCCAGCCGAACGAGTAGACGACAAACGCCAGCCCGATCCCCCCGAAGCCGAAGATGACCGAGAGGATCATGGCCCACCTGTGGGCGACGTGGGCGACATGCTCGTCGTGCGCCCCCGCGGCTCCCATGTGCTCTCCCGCCCGCGCCGGCGTTCCGTGGGGCCCGGCCGCGGGCGCCCCGGCGTGGACGGGTGCCGGAGCGCCGTGCCCGCCTCCCGTCGCCGCCGTCTCGCGGGACGCGGCCTCCGCGGGCGACGGCGCCGCCTCCGCTTCGTGCACCGCTTCCGCGTGGACCGCGACGGGGATCACGGCGGCGGGCTTCTTCACGAGGTTGCCGAACCAGCCGCTGTACCAGAAGGAGAACGAGAGCCCGGCCAGGACGACGAGCGGCACCCACATGTTCGGCGGGGACTCGTGGGCATGCTCGAACTTGTGGTGATCCTTGGGAGCGCCCAGGAACGTGAGGATCACGAGGCGGAACATGTAGAAGGCGGTCATCCCCGCCGTCAGGAGCGACCCGGCGAACAGGATCATGTGCACGGGGTTGGCGCTCTTCATCCCGAACTCGAGGGCCGCGCCCAGGATCATGTCCTTGCTGTAGAAGCCGGAGAAGAGGGGAACGCCGGCGATCGCGAGCGTGGCGACGAGGAAGGTGACGAACGTGATGGGCATCTTCTTCCGGAGCGCCCCCATGTCCGTGATCTCCTGGCTGTGGACCGCGTGGATGACCGACCCGGACCCGAGGAACAGGCACGCCTTGAACGCCGCGTGGGTGGTCAGGTGCGCGAGCCCCGCGGTGTAGCCGCCGACCCCGAGCCCCATGATCATGTACCCGAGCTGGGAGATGGTCGAGTAGGCGAGGACCTTCTTGATGTCCGTGGCCGTGAGGGCGATCGTGGCCGCGATGAACAGGGTGATGAGCCCGATGTACGCGATGAAGAGGAACGCGTCCGGCGTGAAGATCGGGTAGACCCGGCCCACGAGGTAGACGCCCGCCGCGACCATCGTCGCCGCGTGGATCAGCGCGGAGACCGGGGTCGGGCCCTCCATCGCGTCGGGGAGCCAGACGTGGAGCGGGAACTGGGCCGACTTGCCGATGGCGCCGCAGAAGATCCCGATCCCGGCCAACGTCAGCAGCGTGCCGCCGATCTTCCCGTCGCCGATCGCCTTGAACACCTCGTCGTAGCCGAGGACGCCGGTCGACGCGTAGAGGATCAGGAACCCGATCAGGAACCCGAAGTCGCCCACGCGGTTGACGACGAACGCCTTCTTGCACGCGTCGGCGGCCGACTTCTTCTCGAACCAGAACCCGATGAGAAGGTACGAGGACAGGCCGACGAGCTCCCAGAAGATGTAGATGAAGAAGAAGCTCTCCGCCAGGACGAGGCCGAGCATGGAGAAGGAGAAGATGGACAGGTAGGCGAAGAACCGGCTGTACCGGGGATCGCCGTGCATGTAGCCGACCGAGAA
>JBLMWX010000008.1:0-27214 GCA_050257455.1 Gemmatimonadota bacterium
AGGTTCATGCACGTTCTCCCGGACCTAGTGGGGTTGTCTGGATTGGGTGACCGCTTTGCCAATGAATGGATAGAGAAACTCCGGCAGGTGCCCGAGCCAACTGTAAGATTCATTCTCCGCCGGACGGTTTCGGGATGTCAAGGAAAATCAGGAAGCCGCCCCCGCCCCGTTCTTCAGTCCCTGAAGACGGCGATCGCGTTCCCGCCCATCCGGGTCGATTCCAGGACCATCGCGTCGCAATAGGGGATGAGCACCCTCTCGGTGTCCCCGTCCTTGGGGTAGGACACGATCCCGACGGCCACGTGGAGCGCCACCTCTCCCCGGCCGACCGGGGAGAGGTCCATCGCGTCGACGACCCGCTTCATCGCCGCCGCGGCATCCGCCTTGTCGAACTTGGGCATCATGATGTAGATCTTGCCGCCGGACCGCGCCGCGTAGTCCACTTCCCGCAGGGCTCCCCGGATCCGCCGGGCCACCTCGGCGAGGGCCGCGTCGGCGGCGACGTGCCCGTACACCTCGTTCATCTCGCGGAGGCGGCGGACCTTGACGAAGACGATGCTCACCGGGTAATGGAACTTCATCCCGCGCGTGAGCTCGCGGTGAAGGACCTCGTGGAAATACTTGAACGTGGACAGCCCGGTGACCGAGTCGACGTCCGGAATCCGCGAGATCCTCGCCCGGAGGTTCCGCATCGCGAGGAACAGCGTCGCCAGGCGCGCGTAAGCCGAGAACGCCGCCCGCGTCTCGGCCGTGAGGAGCTCGGGATCGCCGGAGTCGGCCGCGAACACCCCGATGGTTTCGCCCTGGAGCCGGCAGGGAGCGGCATAGAGCGTCCTGTATTCGTGCTCCAGCCGGAACGACGGGTCCTGCGCCCGGGGATCGTCCGCCCGGACCACCACCTCCCCCTGCATCGCGGCCGCGAGAAGCGGCAGGGAACGGCGCGTGTACATCTGCTTGATGAAGTTGCCGGAAAGGCCCCGGTGGGCGAACACGGAGACGTCGTCGCCGCCGGCCTCGACGGCGATCGTCGAGGCGGAGCGGAGCCGGTAGTTCTCCACGAGGAGGTGCATCAGGTGGTTGCCCTGCTCCTCCTCCGAGTACTTCTTCTCGATCCTGCCCAGAATTTCGTTCTCGATGCGGATTCTCGTTTCGGCGCTGCCCATTGGGTCTCCGCGAGGGAAGGAGGATCCCGAAACGTCCAGGTCCCGGAAATCAGAGTATATAGATAAAGCTTAGCTGACGGCCGGTCAAGGACTTTTCTCGGCGGTAGGAGTGGAAGAACGGGGAGCAGATCGTGCAGGGGCCGGCCGCCTCGACGCGGCCCGGCGAAAGGCCCGCGGCGACCAGGGCGTCCACCGCGAGCCCCTGGAGGTCGGCGTTCCATTTCCCCGGCCCCTTCCCCCGGAGAAGGCGCCGGGCGCCTCCCGGCAGCGGCCGGAGGCGGTCCGCCACTTCCGCGCCGACCTCGTAGCAGCAGGCGCGGGCCGAGGGGCCCGCGGCCGCGGCGAGATCCGCCGCGGCCCCCGTCCCGAGGCGGTCCAGGAGGCGCCGGACCGTCTCCGCCACCACCCCCTGCGCGAGTCCCCGCCACCCGGCGTGCACGGCCGCGCATGCCGCGCCGCCGCGCCGCGCGATCAGGATCGGGACGCAGTCCGCGGTATGGACCCCGGCGCCGGTCCCGGGACGCATCGTGATGAGCGCGTCCCCCTCGCGTCTCCGGGAGCCGCCGTCGAGGTCCCCGTCGGCGAGCTCGAGCACCGACGCCGAGTGGACCTGCTCGAGGAGGCCGATCCGCGAGGGGGGCACGGAGAACACGGCCCCGAGCCTCTCGTCGCGCCCCCGCCCGGGGAGCGGGTCGGTCCCGAGGAAGGCGTGGTAGTACCCCGCGGCGCCGAGGAGCACCGGGGACTGGACGACGCGGGGGGGGATCATCGCCCCGCGGCGCGGACGGCGGCTCGGAACGCCTCGAACTCGGGCGGATCCGGCACCGTGAATTCCATCCACTCGCCGGAGGCGGGATGGGCGAAGCCGAGGTGAAACGCGTGGAGCAGGAAGCGCGGGACGACGATCGCCGGCGCGCCCGTCCCCTTGCCGAGCGGCACTTTCCGGGGCCGGCCGTAGACGTCGTCCCCCACGATGGGACAACCCAGGTGGGCGCAGTGAAGGCGGACCTGGTGCGTGCGGCCGGTCTCCAGGCGGAACTCCGCGAGCGTGAAGCCCCCGAACGACTCCAGGCACCTGTAATGGGTCACCGCGCGCCGCCCGCCGCCCGCGAGGACCGCCATCTTCTTCCGGTGGACCGGGTGCCGCCCCACCTGCGTCGTCACGGTGCCTTCGGGGCGTTCCGGTCTCCCCCAGACGATGCCGCGGTACCGGCGCGCCATGCGATGGGCGGCGAGCTGCGCCGAGAGACGGGCGTGGGCCGCGTCGCTCTTCGCGGCGACGAGGAGGCCGGAGGTGTCCCGGTCGAGGCGATGCACGATCCCGGGCCTCTCGACGCCGCCTACCCCTGAGAGCGCGTCCGCCCGCGCGAGGAGAACGTGGACGAGCGTCCCCGCCGCGTGGCCGGGAGCCGGGTGGACGACCATCCCCGCCGGTTTCTCGACCACCATCAGGTGGACGTCCTGGAACAGGACGTTCAGGGGCCTGTCCTCGGCGACGAGCTCCGACGCGCGCGGGGGCGGCGTGCGGACCGTGATCTCCTCGCGTCCTTTCAGGCGCATCGAGGCCCTGGCGACCCCGTCCGGAACGGAGACCAGGCCGTCGTCGATCAGCTGCCGGATGCGCGTACGGGAGAGGCCGGGCAGCGCGGCGGCGAGAAAACGGTCAAGCCGTTCCCCCGCGGCGCCGGGGGGCGCCGTGAGCCTGTGCGTGGTCGTCAACGTTCCGGGGGGCCGCCTGCGAGCGTCACCAGATCTTGGAAGGGATGCGGCCCGCCGGCTTCACGATGAGGTCCACCAGCGCCTGATTGAAGAAATTGGTGTTCCTGACGATCTCGGGGTCCACGCGGCTCAGGTAGTAGTTCTGCCCTTCCTCGATCTCGTCCCGGAGAAGCTCGAACAGCGTGTCCTGCTCGATCCCCTCCTCGATCTTCTTCGCGTTGTACAGGGCGATGTCCGAGACGACCGCCCGCGCGATGCGGCGGGCCACGTCGGGATCCTTGACCACCCCCATCCGTCCCCTCCTGGCCGGGCTTCCCTACTATATATACTCATTTCTGCCGGAACGCCAGATACAACTGCGCGCCGTCCCGGTAGACGAGCACGGACACCATCTGCCCGCGCGGAACGGCCGCCGCGCCCTTCCGGTACGATTCGACCCCGGAGAGCGGAACGTGGTTGATCCGCAGGAGGATGTCGCCCTCGCGGATTCCGCCCGCCGCCGCCGGTCCCGCGGGATCGGCGTAGCTCACCTCGACCCCGCCCCCGATCTCCAGCTCCCTCAGAAGCCGCGCGTCGAGCGCCCTTACTGCGATTCCCCACGCGTCCGCCGCCTCCCGCCGCGGCTGCGGGCGCGGCTCGTTCCCTTCCAACTCGGCGATCGTCACCTGGACCTTCGCCCTCCGGCCCCCCCTCAGGATCTCCAGCGACACCGACGTCCCCGGCGCGACGGCCGCGACCTGCTTCTGGAATTCCTTGACGCCGTTCACGCGAACCCCGCCGAGGGCGATCATGATATCGCCCCCGCGAAGGCCGGCCGCCTTCGCGGGGCTGTCGGGAAACACCCGGTTGACGACGACGCCCTTCTCTCCCTTGACCCCGAACGACTCGGCCAGCTCCGGCGTGAGCGGCTGGATCCCGACGCCCAGCCATCCCCTGCGGATCGCCCCCTTGCTCGCGAGCTCCCGCTCCACGGCGAGCACCGTGTTGATCGGGATCGCGAACCCGATCCCCTGCCCCGCGGACATCATCGCGGTGTTGATCCCGACGACCTCGCCGCTCGCGTTGAGAAGCGGCCCGCCCGAGTTGCCGGGGTTGATGGATGCGTCGGTCTGGATGAAGTCGTCCGTGGAATCCACGCCGAGATCCGTCCGGCCCGTGGCGCTGATCACGCCGAGCGTCACCGTGCTCTCGAGGCCGAACGGGTTGCCGACGGCGATGGCCCATTCCCCGACCTTGAGGCGCGAGGAATCGCCGAGCACCGCCACGGGAAGGGACTTCCCGGCCTTGATGCGCAGGAGCGCGATGTCCGTCCTCGCGTCGGCCCCGACCACGCGCGCCTGGTACTCGGAGCGGTCCGCGAGGCGCACGATGATCTCGTCGGCCCCGCGGACCACGTGCTCGTTCGTCACGATGAGCCCGTCGTCCCCGACGACCACGCCGGAGCCGAGGGAGCTCTCCCGGAAGCCCCCGTTCTCGTCGAGGAGGTCGCCGAACGACTCGCTCCACGGCTGGCTCTCGATGCCCGGGCGGAAGGCGCCCGGCCGGGGATAGCGCGTGACCGTCCGGATGTTCACGACCGCCGGCACGGCCCGGTCCACGGCCGCGACGATCGCCTGCTGGACGCCGGCCCCGTCCGCGCCGCCCTGCCCCTTGCCGGAGCAGGCCGCGACAAGCACGGCGGCGGCGAGGAGTCCCGCGGCGCGCGCCGCGCGACGGCGGCCGGCCGATCCGCGGCCCCGGAACGCGGCCCGCCTCATCTCCGCGGCCTCCACCCGAACTCCCGGGCGTACTGCACGTCCTTCGCGATCTGCCGCGCGAGCTCGTCCACGGTCTTGAATTTCCTTTCGTCGCGGATCCGGTCCCGGAAGAACACGGACACCGCCTTCCCGTAGAGGTCGCCCTCGAATTCGAGGAGGTGCACCTCGACGCCGAGCGAGTTCTCGCCGAACGTCGGGTTGAACCCGACGTTCGCGACGCCCGGCCGCCGCTCCCCGTCGACCTCCGCCTCGACGACGTACACCCCCGGCAGGGGAACGAGCTCCTGCGCGAACTGGATGTTCGCCGTGGGAAAGCCGAGCTTCCGCCCCCGGCCGGCGCCCGTCACCACGGGGCCCGAGATCCTGTAGGGGCGGCACAGCAGTTCCCCGGCCTCGCGCACCCTGCCCGCCAGCAGAAGCTCCCGGATGCGGCTCGAACTGACGATCGCCCCCCCGCGCATGAGGGGGGGGACCACCTCCACGTCGAACCCGAGCTCCCGCCCCATTTCCGAAAGCGCCGCCGGGAACCCGGTCCGGTTCCGGCCGAAGGTGAAGTCGTACCCGACGACCACCCAGCGGGCGTGCAGCCGGCGCGCCAGGATCTCCCGCGCGAAATCGGCGGGCCACATCCGCCCCACCTCGCCGTCGAAGGACTCGACGACGAGGGTGTCGATCCCGGTCTCCCCGATCAGGGCCGCCTTCTCCTCGGGCCCGGTGATCTCGTAAAACCGCGATCGGGGGGAGAAGAACCGGACGGGATGCGGCGCGAACGTCATGGCGACCGCCGCCGCCCCCGCGGCCCTCGCCTTCGCGACCGTCCGCCGGAGGAGTTCCCTGTGCCCGAGGTGGACGCCGTCGAAATTCCCGATCGTCACCGAGACGGCGGGCGGGGCCTCGAAAGCCGACGAACCGTGAACGACGATCAATTCCGGGGCTCTCCTCCGCGGGGCCGCCCATCCCCGACCGTTATGATACTATACATAAATTCCGCATGGCCGCCGAACCATGAAAATCATCCACAAGTATATTATGGCCGAGATCTACGCCCCTTACCTCATCGGCCTGTTCACCTTCACCCTCGTCGTCCTCCTCCAGCGGTTTTCCCGGCTGGCCGACCTCATCGTCGCCAAGGGGATTCCCCCGCAGCTGGTCGGGCGGCTCCTGCTGTCCATGTTCCCCTCGTTTCTCGAGATCACCCTTCCCGCCGCCCTCCTGCTCGCGGTCCTCCTCGCCATGGGGCGCCTCGGCGCCGACTCGGAAACGACGGCGCTCTGCACCGCCGGGGTCGGCATGCGCGGCGTCGTGCCCCCGGTCCTCGCCATGAGCGTGCTGACGTTCCTCGCGAGCCTCTTCATCGCCTGGGAGGGAATCTCCTGGGGGCAGCGCGAGATGAATGCCACGCTGTCCCGGATCCTCGAGGTCCGGGCGGGGGCCGGGGCGTCCGAGCACGTCTTCACCGAGATCGCGCCGGACGTCCTGCTCTTCCCGGACCGGGTATCGGCCGACGGCACGAGCATGACGGGCGTCCTGCTCTCCCAGCGCATCCCCGGACGCGAGCCGGTCCTCGTCCTGGCGAAGGACGGCGAGTTCGCCGCGCGGAAGGACGGGAGCGGGGTGGGGCTCGCCCTCCACGACGGCACCATCCATCACGAGGACGAGGCGTCCGGGATCTACCGGATGGCCTCCTTCCGGACGATGGAATTCCGCCTCCCGCGGGAAGCCGTCGCATCGGCCCGGCGCGACGAGCCCCGGTCGCTTTCGCTTCCGCAGCTCTTCCGGAAGATCGCGGAGGCCGGGGGACGCGGCGAGGCGGCCGCCTACCGGTACCACTTCCACCGGCGGCTCTCCCTCGCGGCCTCCTGCCTGGCCTTCGGGCTCCTCGCCATCCCGCTGGGCCTCTCCCAGCGCGCGCGGGGCCGGTCGCCCGCTTTCGCGCTCACCGTCGCCATCATCCTCGCCTACTACATGTTCATCGCCGCCGCCGGGAGCGTCGAGTCGTCGGCGCCGGGCCTCATGGCGCTCCTCCTCTGGCTGCCGAACGCGATCGGGCTCTGCCTCGCGGGGTGGATCCTGTGGCGCTCGGAATCGCGGATGATCTCCATGCCGTCCCTTTTCGGCCGGTTCGGAAGCCGGTGATGACCATCGTCACGCGTTACATGGCCCGGGAGTTCCTCAAGATGGCGGCCGCGTGCACCGCGGGGTTCCTCGTCCTGTTCCTCGTGATCGACTTCGTCGAGCGGGCGGACGACTTCCTGCGGCACGGCGCGGCCACCGGCGAAATCGCCCGCTACTACCTCTACCGCGTGCCGAGCATCTTCGTCATGATTTCGCCCGTCGTCGTCCTCCTCGCCGTTCTCATCACGGTCTCGCTGCGGGCCCGCGCCAACGAGTTCACGGCCCTGTTCTCGGGGGGGATCAGCCTGCTGCGCGCGTGCGCGCCCCTGATCGTGGGCTGCGCCGCGTTCTCGGTCCTGGCGCTCGGCACCTCGGAGATCCTCGCCCCCCGCGCGAACCGGGGGGCCCGGGAGATCGCGCGCGTCCGCGTGCGCCCCGAGGAGGTGGCGGCCCAGTTCTCCCTGAACCGGTACTGGGTGCGTGCGGGCGACGCGATTCTCTCCGCGCAGGTGGTGGACGCGGCCCGCGGGGAGCTTCACGGCTTCGAGTATCTCGAGATCGACCGCGACTTCCGCCTCGTCAGGCGCGTCGACGCACGGCTCGCGACGGCCGGGACCGGGGGACACTGGAAGCTCTGGGACGGGAAGGAGCGGTCGTTCCCCGGATCCGGCGAGGCATCCGCCTTCAAGGCGAGGGTCTACGAATTCCCGGCCACGATCCAGACGTTCCTGGACGGGGAGACCCCGCCCGACGAGATGACGTACGCCCAGCTCGCGGATTACATCGCGGACGCGCGGGGTCGCGGATACGACGTCCGGCGCCACGAGGTCGACCTCGACGCCAAGATCTCCTACCCCCTGCTGAACGTGATCATCAGCATGATCGCGATCCCGCTGTCCCTTTACGCGCCGCGGAAAGGGGGCGTCTGGAGGAGCATCGGGACGGGACTCCTCGTCGGCTTCTTCTGCTGGATGGCCCTGTCGGCGTCGCTCTCGCTGGGCCGCAAGGGGATGCTCCCGCCCGCCGCCGCGGCGTGGCTGCCCGATGTCCTCTTCGCCGCAGCCGGCGCGTCCCTCCTCAGGGGAACGCGCAGATAACCTGCCGTTTTCGATCGCATTTTTTGCTGAAGATGCGGCGCACCCCGAAAGGGGGACGGTGGCCGGAAGAATGACGGGGGCCCGAAGGCCCCCGCTCTCTTCAAGGAGGGGAAAGCTCCTCTACTTCCGGCCCTCTCTTTGGATGTCCCGGGGCACCCGGAAGTATCGCGCGGGACGCGACCGATTTCCCGCGCGTTTCCGCCCCGGCGCCTACGTGCCCATCTCCCACGAGGCGAGGTACTTCTCCTGCTCGGGCGTCAACCGGTCGACGGAGCTCCCGAGGGCGCGCAACTTGAGGCGGGCGATCTCCCGGTCGATCGGGACGGGGACCGGGTAGACCTTGTTCTCGAGCTTCTCCCGGCCCCGCAGGAGGTACTCCACGCCGAGCGCCTGGTTGGCGAAGCTCATGTCCATCACGTTGGCGGGGTGACCCTCGGCGGCCGCGAGGTTGACGAGCCGCCCCTCCGCCAGGACGTGGATCGAGCGCCCGTCCCGCATCCGGTACTCCTGGACGAAGGGCCGGACGGTCCGCACCGACTTCGCCCGTCGGGCGAGGGCGGGGATGTCGATCTCCACGTTGAAGTGGCCCGAGTTGCAGACGATGGCCCCGTCCTTCATCCTGCGGAAATGCTCCTCGCGGAGAACGTGGATGTTCCCCGTGAGGGTGCAGAAGATGTCCCCCGCCGGCGCCGCCTCGGCCATCGGCACGACCTCGAACCCGTCCATCACGGCCTCGAGCGCGGGAAGCGGATCGACCTCCGTGACCAGGACGCGGGCTCCCATGCCCCGGGCGCGCATCGCCAGGCCCCGGCCGCACCACCCGTAGCCGGCCACGACGAAGCACGACCCGGCGATGAGCCGGTTGGTCGCGCGGAGGATCCCGTCGATCGTCGACTGGCCCGTCCCGTAACGGTTGTCGAAGAAGTGCTTGGTCTTCGCCTCGTTGACGGCGACGATGGGGTACCGCAGGACGTTCCTGTCCGCCATTGCCCTCAGGCGGATGACACCGGTCGTCGTCTCCTCGGTCCCGCCGATGACGTTCGCGAGGCACGCCGTCTTCCGCGTGTGGATGACGGAGACGAGGTCCGCCCCGTCGTCCATCGTCACCTGCGGCCCCGCGGCCAGCGCCTGGAGGATGTGGGCGTAATAGGTTCTCCTGTTCTCGCCCTTGATGGCGTACACCGAGATGCCGTCGTGCGCGACGAGCGAGGCCGCGGCGTCGTCCTGCGTGGACAGCGGGTTCGACGCGCAGAGACTGACCGTGGCGCCTCCCGCCGCCAGGACCTGCATGAGCGCGGCCGTCTCGGTGGTGACGTGAAGGCACGCCGCGATCCGGATCCCCTCGAGCGGCTTCCGGCGGGCGAACCGGTCGCCGATCGCCCGGAGGACCGGCATGTCCTTCTTCGCCCACTCGATGCGGTCCCGGCCCGCCTTCGCCAGGCGGGGGTCCCGGATGTCGCTCGCCGTCCCTCGGCCCATCGTCCCGTCTCCCTTCCCGTCCGGCTTCAGAGGCCCGCCTTCCGGCGGAGCGTCCCGGCCTTGTCGGTCCTCTCCCACGTGAACTCGGGCAGCTCCCGTCCGAAATGCCCCAGGGCGGCCGTCTTCCGGTAGATGGGCCGGAGCAGGTCGAGGGCCCGGATGATCATCGCCGGCCGCATGTCGAACGTGTCGCGGATCAGCCGCTCGATCGTGCGCTCGGGGACCGCCGCCGTGCCGAACGTCTCCACCATGACGGAGACGGGCTCCGCCACGCCGATCGCGTAGGCCAGCTGGAGCTCGCACTTCCGGGCGAGTCCCGCGGCGACCACGTTCTTGGCGACGTACCGCGCCATGTAGGCGGCGCTCCGGTCCACCTTGGACGGATCCTTTCCGGAGAACGCCCCGCCGCCGTGCCGGCTGTATCCCCCGTACGTGTCGACGATGATCTTCCGGCCCGTGAGCCCGGTGTCGCCGTGCGGCCCCCCCACGACGAACCGCCCCGTGGGATTGATGTAGAACCTGACGCGGGGCGACAGCAGCCGCTTCGGGATGGACTTCCTGACCACCTCCTCGACGATCCCCTCGGTCAGCTCCCTGCGGGACACGGAATCGGCGTGCTGGGCCGAGCACACCACGGCCGTGACCTCGCGGGGGATGCCGCTCTCGTAGCGCACCGTCACCTGGCTCTTGCCGTCGGGACGGAGCCACGGGAGCGCCTTCTTCTCCCGCGCCTCGGTCAGGCGCCCGCAGATCCGGTGGGCGAACGCGATCGGCATCGGCATCAACTCCTTCGTCTCGTCGCAGGCGAAGCCGAACATCATCCCCTGGTCGCCGGCGCCCTGCTTCTCCGCGGCTCCCCGGTCGACCCCCCGGGCGATGTCGGGAGACTGCCGGTCGATGGCCGTGACGATCGCGCAGTTGTGCGCGTCGAACCCCTTGGCGTCTCCGGTGTAGCCGATGGCGCCGACCGTCCCGCGCACGATGGCCGCGAGGTCGAGCATCGCCGTGGTCGTGATCTCCCCGGCCACCATGACCAGGCCCGTCGTCACCATCGTCTCGCACGCGACCCGTCCCCTGGGGTCCTGCCGGATGATCTCGTCGAGGACCGCGTCGGAAATCTGGTCCGCCACCTTGTCGGGGTGTCCCCCGGTCACGGACTCCGATGTGAACAGGAACTCTCTCATGCCGCACCGCTCCTCGGCGCAGAGATTGAAAAACTTCCGGATTATACGTCAAAAACGCTCTTCGGGGAACAGGTCCTCGAGCTTCTTCAGCAGGGCGTTCCCGATCTCGTCGGCCGTCGCGCGCAGGAGGAGGTCGCCGACGAACTCCTTGGCCTCGTAGGCCGACGACTTCCGGATGATCCGCTTGACCCGGGGGATGGACGTGACGTTCATGCTGAACGCGTCCAGCCCCAGGCCGAGGAGGACGTACGCGTACAGCGGCTCCCCCGCCATCTCGCCGCACATCGACACCCGGATCCCGGCGTCATGCCCCGCGTCGACGACTCTCCGGATCAGGCGGAGGATCGCCGGGTGCAGCGGCTCGTACAGGTACGACACGTGCTCGTTCACCCGGTCGATGGCGATGGCGTACTGGATCAGGTCGTTCGTCCCGATGCTGAAGAAGTCCACTTCCTTCGCCAGCAGGTCGGCGACGACCGCCGCCGACGGGGTCTCGATCATGATGCCGAGGGGCATCTCCTTGTTGAAGGCGACGCGCCGCTTCCTGAGCTCCGCCTTCGCCTCGTCGGCGATCGCCAGCGCCGCGCGCAGCTCGCCGACGCCCGAGATCATCGGGAACATCATGTGGACGTTTCCGTAGGCGGACGCGCGGAGGATGGCCCGGATCTGGCTCTTGAAGATGTCCTTCTCCCTGAGACAGAAGCGGATCGCCCGGAGCCCCATCGCCGGGTTCATCTCGTCGGCGAGCTCGATCTCCGAGGCGAACTTGTCGCCCCCGAGGTCGAATGTCCGGACGGTGACGGGGTGGCGGGGGAACTTCTCGGCCACCCGGCGGTACGTCTGGAAGTGCTCCTCCTCGGACGGGAGATCCTTCCGGTTGAGGAAGAGAAACTCGGTCCTGTACAGGCCGATCCCCTCCCCGCCGCTCCTCATGGCCGCGTCGGCCTCCTCCGGGAACTCGATGTTGGCGAGGAGGGACAGGGTCTTGCCGTCCCGGGTCACCGCGGGAAGGCGGGCGAACCGCGCCAGGTCCCGCACGCGCACCGAGTACGCCTTCTTCTTCTCGGTGTATTCGCGGAGCGCGTCGGGCCCGGGGTGGAGGATCACCACCCCCTCCTCCCCGTCCACGATGACCTCCTCGTTCTCGACGAATTCCTCGGTCAGCCGCTCGATGCCCACCACGGCCGGGATGCCGAGGGAGCGGGCGGTGATCGCGGTGTGCGACGTCTTGCTCCCCACGTCGGTGGCGAAGCCGACGACGCGGCTCCTGAGGATCTGGGCCGTGTCGGCCGGCGAGAGGTCGTGCGCGATGACGACGACGGGCTCGGCGATGGCGGCGATGGAGTCGAGCTGCCGCCCCGCGAGGTTCTCGAGCACGCGGTGGCCGATCTGCCGGAGGTCGTTGCCACGCTCCCGGAGGTACTGGTCCTCGATGCGGTGGAACGTTTCGAGCAGGCCCTGGAGCACCTTGTTGAACGCCCAGTCCGCCTTGAACTGGTTCTCCCGGATGAGCCGGACGGTCTGGTCGACCAGCATCGAGTCCTCGAGGAGCGCCAGGTGGACGGAGAGAATCTGGTAGTGCTCCGAGGAGTGGTTCTTGACGCCCTCCCGGATCCCGCGGATCTGCTCCTTGGAGCGGGCCACGGCCCTGAGGAACGCGGAGACCTCCTCGTCCGTGCTCTCCCGGGGAATCGTCGACTGGATGAAGCGCGGCAGGGCCCGGTTCAGGAAGTACCCCTTGGCGATCGCGACCCCCGCCGACGCGGGGGTCCCGCGGAGAACCTTCATCTTCGGCCGGCCCCCGTCCGTCAACGCTCCTACTCCTCCCCGAACTTTCCGTCGATCAGGGCCGCGATGGCCTCGACCGCCGCGTGGGCGTCCGGCCCCTCGGCGCGCACGACGATGCGCGAATCCCTGGGGGCCGCCAGCATGAGCACGCCCATGATGCTCTTGCCGTTGACCTCGATCTCGTCCTTGACCAGCCGGACCTCGGCCGCGTACCGGTTGGAGAGATGGACGAGCTTGGCGGCGGCCCGCGCGTGCAGCCCCAGCCTGTTCCGGATCTCGCACGGGCGTTCCGCGGCCGGCGGCTTCGCATCCATGCCCGGGATGTCCCCGTCGTCCCGCGTCATCGCCACAGGATCAACGCCCCGATGACCAGCAGCAGGAGAAGCACCTCGGAGGGCGACACGGCCTTCCGGAAGAGGGCCGTGAACAGCTGGACGGCCACGGCGGCGGCCAGGAAGACCCCGGCGACGGACAGCGCGTCCCCCAGGTGGAGGGCCATCCGGCTCCCGATCACGCCCGCGAAGGCGCCCCCCATGACCGCGGCGACCATCTTGCGGTCCTCCGTGGCGGCCGAGAAGGCGGCCTCCTTGAGGTACCGGACGGCGCTCTCCTCCCCCCCCATCCCCGCCGCGAACCCCCGGAGGCGGATCGCCAGGTGCGAGGCGTTGTAAAGGACGAGGAGCGCGACGATCCCCAGGAGCGGATTCACGAGGGCCAGGATCGCGCCGACCGCCGAGGCCATCGGCTTCAGGGCCCCCCAGAAATAGGAGTCGCCGATCGCCCCGAGGGACCCCATGAGGCCCACCTTGAACGTCCCGATCGCCCGCGGATCGGTCTCGCCCGCGGCCGCGCGCTCCTCGAGCCGGATCGCCGCCCCCAGGATCACCCCCGCCAGGACCGGGTTGGTGTTGAAGAATTCGAGATGGCGCCTCAGGGCCCGGATCAGGTCGTCGGGCCGGCCGGCGTACATGTGCCGCAGCGCGGGGAGAATGCAGTAGGCGAACCCCACGTTCTGCATCCCCTCGTAGTTCCAGCACCCCTGGATCGCGAACTGGCGAAGCCAGACCCTGCGCCGGACCCTGTCGGATTCCGTCCGCATCACGCGATCCAGTGGAACACGACGGTGGCGGCAAAGACGCCCGCCATCGTCAGGTAGAAGGCCGGCGACGTCCGCTCCGTCCGGCTGCAGGAAAAGACGGATGCCGCCCCGAGAAGCGGGAGAGCCGGCAGCAGCGCCGCGAACTGCTGCCGGCTTCCGGGGCCGAACAGCGGCAGCACGTGGCGGGACGTCGCCGCGCCGAGACCGGAGAAGAGCGCCGCCAGCACCATCCCGGAGACGGCGAACAGCGTCAGCCCCGCCAGGAGGCCGTTCTCGACCGCCACCGCATCGCCGCGGTCCACGGACTCGAGGACCAGGTGCGCGATCCGCCCGTTGATGCGGCGCACGGAGCGGTCCGCGAACTTGCCGATCTCGGCGCTCGCCACGGAGAAGAGGAGAATCGCGCAGAAGCTGCCCGGGTCGAGGCCGATCGAGGACGCGCCCGTCGCGGCCGCCGCCCCGCCGAAGAGGGCCGCGCCGGTGTCGTCCGGGGGGATGGACGCGCCGACCGGAAGGCGGGCGATGTAGAGCAGCTCCAGCACGGCCCCCACCTGCGCCCCCGCCGCGAAGTCCCCGAACACGGCCCCCGCCAGCGACGCCACGACGAGGGGACGGTGGAACATGAGCTGGAACGCCGCCGTCCGGTCGAGATAGCAGAGCGCCCCCAGCAGGCCCATGACGACGATTCGCCACGCCATCCCGGATCACCCCCCCCGGCAGCGGCGGTAGGGCGCCGCCGCCTCGAACGGGGTCGAGCGGATCGTGACCGAGACCCCGAGGCGCGACAGGGTCTCCACGGCCTCGAAGTCCTCGGGACCGAAGTAGACGGAGGGGGTCACCTCCACCTTCCCCGCCGCGAAGTGCAGGTTGCCGACGTTGAGCGCGGGGAACCGGACCCCGGCGCGGAATATCCGGAGCGCGTCCGCCAGCGCCGCGCACAGAACGATCGCGCGCTCGTTCTTCCGCTCGATCTGGGCCAGCGCCGCCGCGACCTCGTCGACCCGGCAGAAGACCGCATGGAGGGACGACGGGACCGCGATCTCCATCACCGACTTCGCGAGGGGAGCGGCTTCGAGGCTGTCGTTGGCCACCAGGAGGCAGTTCGCCCCCGTGTGGGGCACCCACGTCTCGAGGACCTGACCGTGGACGAGCCTGCAGTCGACCCGGACGAGAACGATCGACATGGCTACTTCTTGTCCGGCCGCTTCTTCAGCATGTCGGCCGGAATCGTGATGTTCTTCTGGCCGCACTCCTGGAGGTGGCGCGCCAGCTCCGGGAGCGGCATCGCCGCCCGGGCCGCGGGCAGCTTGATCATCATCGGGAGGTTGACCCCGGTCAGCACCTCGACCTGGTGGGTCCCGAGGAACGCCAGCCCGATGTTCGACGGGGTGCCGCCGAACATGTCCGTCAGGAGCAGGACGCCCTTCCCCATGTCGACCGTGCGGATCGCCCCCTCGACGGCCTTGTGGATCTCGTCCACCGACGTCCTCGGGTCGATGTCCACGGCGACGACATTCTCGATCTTGCCGACGATGATCTCGGCGGCGCGAAGCATTTCCGTGGCCAGCTGTCCGTGGGACACGAGGACGACGCCGATCATTTCGAACTCCTTCCGGGGAGGGACGACTTGGAGAGGTCGCGGTGGAGGACGGTCGCGGACACCGAGGGGCCCGAGAGGGCCCGGGCAAGCGCCTCGGCGACGGCCACCGACCGGTGCCTCCCCCCGGTGCACCCCACGCCCAGCGTGAAGTAGGCCTTCCCTTCCTTTGTATAAAGGGGAAGGAGGAAACGCAAGAAGGAGGTCAGCCGCTCGAAGAACCGCTGCGTCACGCGGAACTTCATGACATAGTCGCGGACCCGCGCATCGAGGCCCGTGCGCTCCTTCAGCTCCGGCACGAAATTCGGGTTCGGGAGGAACCGCACGTCCACGACCATGTCGGCCTCCTGCGGGATCCCGTACCGGTAGCCGAACGAGACGATGCCGACCTGGAGCGCGTTCTCGCCGCGCTCGCGGAAGCGGCGCAGCAGGGCGTCCCTCAGCTGGTGGACGGAGTACTGCGAGGTGTCGAGCACCGTGTCGGCGAGCTCGCGGAGCGGGAAGAGGACCTCCCGTTCCCGGCGGATCGCCTCCTTCGCCCCCCCGCGGCCCGACAGGGGATGCCGGCGGCGCGTCTCGCTGAACCGGCGCAGCAGCATGTCGTCGGAGGCGTCGAGGAACAGGACCCTGACCTCGTGGCGGCCCCGCCGCATCTCCGCGACCACGCGCGCGAGATCGGGAAGGAATTCCCGTCCCCGGACGTCGCCCACGAGCGCGATCCGGGCCGCGTCGCCGCGGGCCTCGGACACCAGGTCGACGATCTTGGGGAGAAGGACGGGGGGAAGGTTGTCCACGCAGAAGAAGCCGAGGTCCTCGAACACCTTGATGGCGGTGCTCTTGCCGGAGCCCGACAGGCCCGTCACGACGACGATCCGCGCCCGGCGCGCGGAGCGGGGGCGGGTCATTCCGGGGGGGCCTCTTCCGAGCGGGCCCGCTGCCGCGCGACGATGTCCTTCGCGGAGAAGACCCCCTGCCCCTTGAGAAGGTGGTTCCGGACCGCCACTTCGACGATCGTCGCCAGGTTGCGCGCCGGCGAGACGGGAATGAGGAGCGACGGGATGGCCACGTCGAGAAACACCGCCTGCCGGTCCTCGAGCCCCAGCCGGTCGTACTCCTTCCCGGCGTCCCACTCCTCGATCTGCACGGCGAGCTCGATCTTCTTGAGATCGACGATCGCCGGGGGGCCGAAGAGGTCGCGGATGTTGATGATCCCCAGGCCCCGGATTTCCATGTGGTGGCGCGTCAGGTCGCTCCCCCGGCCGAGAATCGTCCCGGGCCCGCGCTTCTCGAGGTGGATGACGTCGTCCGCCACGAACCGGTGCCCCCTCACGATGAGGTCCAGGGCGCACTCGCTCTTCCCGATGCCGCTGCGGCCCATGAGGAGGACGCCCACCCCGAGCACCTCGACGAGGACCCCGTGGATCGTCGCGGTCTGCGAGAACAGGAGCGCGAGCCGCTTGACGGTCTCGTCGATGAGGGCGGAGGTGGGCAGTTCGGAGCAGAACAGGGGAACGCCTTGCCGCCCCGCCGCCGCGACCAGCTCCTCGGGGACCTCCTGCCCCCCGCCGGCGATGGCGCACGCCATCGGGCGGCCGAAGAACAGGTCGGCGATCACGGGGCGCCGGCCCGGGTCCTGGTTCATGAAGTAGGTGATCTCGGTCTCGCCGAGGATCTGGATCCGCCCCTCGTGGATCGAGTCCACCTCGCCGGTGATCCCGAGGCCGGTCTTCTGGACGCGCTGGTCGGCGATCTCGCGGCCGAGCCCGCCGGCGCCCGCCAGGAGCTTCATGCGGAGGGGAACCGCGCACGCCTGCTGGAAACGGTCGACCGTCACGGGCATTTCGAATCTCCCCCGGGGGGACCGCGCTCTCAGCCCCGGTCGTCGTGTTCCCGGAACACCCGGCGCAGGCCGTCCGCGTCTTCCGCCTCGAGGAGGGCCCGGCGGAAATGGTCGTCCTTGAGAAGACGCGAGATGCGGGCCAGCGCCTTCAGGTGCATCCCCGCCGACTGCTCGGGGGCGACGATGGCGAAGAAGAGATGTGCGGGCTTGCCGTCGAGCGACTGGAACGGAACCCCCGCGCGGCTCCGGCCGAAGGCGGCCACCATCCGGTCGATTCCCGGGGCCTTGCCGTGGGGGATCGCCGCCCCGCCGCCGATCCCCGTGCTCCCGAGCCTTTCCCGTTCCGAAAGGATCGCCGCCACGGCGTCCGCCGACAGCGAGGGCATCGCCGCGGCGATGGCTTCCGACAGCTCCCGGAGGACCCCCTCCTTCGTCTCCGCCCGGAGGTCCGAGACGACGGCCTCCGGCGACACGATCTCCGAGATCCTCATCGGGCCGACGACTCCGTGAACCCGATGTTGCCGTCCTGCTGGCGGAACACGACGCCCGGCTGGTTCGTCTCCTGGTTGACGAACATCACGACGTCGACCTTCAGGAGGTCGAGGTGGCGCGCCGCCTCCTCGACGCTCATCGGCTTGTGGAGGAAGTTGTCGTGGCGGACGATGCGCGGGCCGCTTTCCCCTCCGCTGACCGTCAGCGAGGAGCCGGACACGAACGGCGCGGGAACGGCGCCCTGGCTCTTGTCCTTCCGCTTCTCCCGGTACTTCTTCATCTGGCGCTCGACCTTGTCGCAGACGAGGTCGATCGCCGAGTAGAGGTCGTCGGTGGATTCGAAGGCCTTGATCGTGATCCCCCTCCCGGCCAGAAAGACCTCGGCGATGTGGCGGTACTTCTCCACGGAGAGCGTCACGTTGGCTTCGAACGGCTTGTCGAAGATCTTCTGGAGCCTGCCGAGCTTCTCTGACACGTAATCCTTGAGCGGCTGGCTCGGGTCGACGTGCCGGAAGGTCACCGAGATGTTGGCCACTGCCGATTCCTCCTTTTTCGGAAAACTGTCCCCGCCCCGCCCGAAACGCTAGAACAGCTTCTTCCTCTTCGATGAGGGGAGAACCCCCATGGCCTGCCTGTACTTGGTGACGGTCCGGCGGGCGATCCGGATCCCCTGGTTCCGGAGGAGGCGCACGATCTCCTGGTCGGAGAGCGGCTTGTCCCTCCCTTCCGTCTTCAGGATCTCCAGGATCTTCTCCTTGACGGACTTCGAGGCGATGTCCTCCTCGCCGCCGTCCCGGTTCAGGCCCGAGTTGAAGAAGAACTTCAGCTCGAAGATGCCGTGGGGCGTGTAGACGTACTTCCCGTTCGTCACGCGGGACACGGTCGACTCGTGCATGCCGATGTCCTCGGCGACGTCGCGCAGGGTGAGCGGCTTGAGGTACTTCGGCCCCTTCTCCAGGAAGTCGCCCTGGAGCTTGAGGAGGCTCTCGACGACCTTGTAGATCGTCCGCTGGCGCTGCTGGATGCTCTTGATGAACCAGAGGGCCGAGTTGACCTTCTGCTTGAGGAACTCCTTGTCCGCCTTCGCGAGCCGGTCGCGGGACGACAGCAGGTCCCTGTAGTAGGCGCTCAGGCGCAGGCGCGGCTGGCCGTCCTCGTTCAACGTGATGATCCAGCGGCCGTCCATCTTGAACACGTAGACGTCCGGGGTGATGTACTGGACGTCGTCGCCCAAGAAGGCCCGGCCGGGCTTCGGCCACAGGGTCACGAGCCTCTGGAAGGCGTCCTTGACCGTTTCCTTCGGAATCCGGAGGCGCCGCGCGATCCCGGCGACGTCCCCCTTCGAGAACAGGTCGAATTGGTCGGAGAGGATGGCCAGGGGGAGCGCGAAGTCGTCCCCCCGCTCCCGGGCCTGGATCATGAGGCACTCGCGCAGGTCGCGGGCGCCCACCCCGGACGGATCGAGACCCTGGATGACGGCGATGGCGCGCTCGATCTCCTCGAGCGGCTTTCCGAGCGCCTCGGCCGTCTCTTCCGCGGAGACCTTGAGGTAGCCGTCCTCGTCGATGTTCCCGATCAGGTACCGCGCGACCTCGCGGAGCGACCCGTCCGCGGCCGAAAGGTTCACCTGCCACTCGAGGTATTCCGAGAGCGACGGCTTCCGCGTCAGGAGGTTCTCGTAGTACGGCCGGCCGTCCTCGTCCTCGCGCTCCCGCTCCGACCGCCCCCCCTGGGGCGCGCTGTCGTCGAAGTAGTAGTTCCAGTCGACCCGGTCGATGAGGCCGTCCTTTCCGGGGGGGGGCGCCTCGTCCTCGGCGGCGCCCGCGTTCGCGGCCCGCTGCGTCGCGTCCTCGGGAGCGTCCTCGGCGACCTCCTCGAGGACCGGGTTGATCTCGAGCTCCTCCCGGACGGCCTGCTGGAGCTCGAGGCGGGAGAGCTGCAGGAGCTTGATCGCCTGCTGGAGCTGGGGGGTCATCACCAGCTGCTGGCTCATCTTGAGGGACTGTCTGAGCTCTAACGCCATCCCGCTCCCGGTCTTCTACAGGGAGAACCGCTCCCCGAGATAGATTTCCCGCACGCGCGGCGACCCCGCGATCTCCTCCGGGAGCCCGGACAGGAGGATCTCCCCGTCGGAGATGATGTATGCCCGGTCGCACACCCTGAGGGTGTCGCGCACGTTATGATCCGTTATTATAACCCCGATCTCCTTCTCTTTTAATCCGAGGATTACCTGCTGCAGGTCCGCGACCGAGATCGGGTCGATGCCGGCGAACGGCTCGTCCAGCAGGAGGAAGGACGGCGAGAGCACGAGGGCCCGGGCGATCTCGACCCGGCGGCGCTCGCCGCCCGAGAGGGAATGCCCGGCGATCCCGGCGACGTGTTCGATCCGCATCTCCGAAAGCAGCTGCGCGAGCCGCTCCTCCCGCTCGCGCCGGGAGAGGGACGTCTCCTCGAGGAAGGCCATGATGTTGTCGCGGACGGTGAGCTTCCGGAAGACCGACGGCTCCTGCGGGAGGTACCCGAGCCCGAGCCGGGCCCGCCGGTGCATCGGCAGGCGCGTCACGTCCTCGCCGGCGAGCCACACGGATCCCCCGTCCGGCCGGACGAGGCCGACCATCATGTAGAAGATCGTCGTCTTGCCCGCGCCGTTGGGCCCGAGAAGGCCGACGACCTCGCCGGGGGCGATCTCGAGCGAGACCCCCTTGACGACTTCGCGGTTGTGGTACCGCTTCCTCAGGTCGCGCACGGCCAGGGAGATCACGGACCGTCCTTCCCCCCGGGGGCGGGCGTCCCGCCCAGGCCCGGGATCCCCCTGGGCTGGATGACGGCCCGGACGCGGCCGCCCTCCCCTCCCGTCACCACGGACCGGTTCTCGCGGAGGTAGATGGTCATCGTCTCTCCCTGCAGGGTGTTCCCCTCGTAGGCGAGCTCGGCCCCCCCGGACAGCACGATCCGCTGCTCGACGTTGTAGAAGACGGCCCGCGCCGCCCGGGCCTCGCGCCCCGGCTGGATCACCCGGACGTTCCCCTCGGCCGTGATCTTCTCGATCGTCCGGGCCTCCCGCGAATACCGGGCGAAGACCCGGTCCGCGTACAGCGTCACGTCGTCCTGCTTCACGACCACGTTCCCCTCGAAGGTGACGGAGTCGTTCGCGCTGTCGGCGGACAGGTGGTCGGCGGTGATGTCGATGGGGGTCTTGCCGAACTCCGCCGGCCGGATCGCGGGGCGCTCCGCGCCGCCTGCGTCGCGCGGGGCCCCGGAAAGCAGGAGCGCGAGGAGCGCGAGGCCGGCCGCGGCCGCGCGCGCCGCCCGCGGGAAGCCTGCCCGGGCCCTATCCACGGCGCCGCGCCGCCTTCGCCGGGAGCACGCGGCCGCTGGCCGCGTCGAGGGCCAGCGTGCCATCCTTCCACCTCCAGACGAGGTCGCGTCCCCGGGCGGCGACGCCCGGTCCCGAAACGGACGCGTCGCCCGCCGTCATCTCGCGGGCGGCGAGGTCGAGCCGCGCCTCGGGGACGGAGACGGACCATCCCCCGGCGCCGGCGCCGTGGCCCCCCCGGGGAAGGAGGACGACGCCGGCGTCCATGTCCCACGAGGCCAGGGGGGCCTGCACGACGATCTCCCCGTCGGGCTCCGGGAGGGTGACCGTCACCTCCCCGGCCGACAGGTGGCGCGCCAGGATCGCGTACGACGCGCGGTCCGACCGGAGGCGGATCCGCGCCCCCCCCGGGCGGATCTCGGTGAAATCGACCCCCTGGAGCACCAGCGTCGGGCCCTCCGCCGGTCTCCGGAACGATGCGTCCCGGGACGCGCGGCTCCGGCACCCTCCGAGCATGGCGGTCGCGGCACCGAGCGCGGCCAGCGCGACGACGAGGGTCCCGAGCACGGGCAGGGCCCTTCTCATCGGGGCCCCTCCGCGAAGTACCGCGACGCCGCGTCGTCCCATCGCCCCCCCGACCGGAGGATGAACTCGACGATCTCCCGCACCGCGCCGTGCCCGCCGGCCCGCGACGAGACGAAGTCCGCCGCTTCGAGCACGTACGGCTCGGCGTCCGCCGGCGCCGCAGCGAACCCGACGCTTCTCATGAGCGGGACGTCCACGATGTCGTCGCCGACGTAGGCCGTGGCCGCGGGCTCGTCGCCCCGCGAGGCCAGGATCTCGCGCCACGCGGCCACCTTGTCCACCGCCCCCTGGCGGACGAGGGAGATGCCCAGTTCCTTCGCGCGCACGGCCACGACGCCCGACGTCCGTCCCGTGATGATGCCGACGGCGACCCCCGCGCGCTGGAGCATCTTGATCCCGTGGCCGTCGCGGACGTGGAACCGCTTGATCTCGCGCCCCTCGTCGTCGTAGACGATCCCGCCGTCGGTCAGGACGCCGTCCACGTCGAGGAGGAGAAGCGTCACCCGGGCGGCCTTCCCCGCGGCCCCGGGGCGCGCGACCGGCGCCGTCACCGCACGCCTGCCTTCAGCAGATCGTGGACGTGGACGATGCCGACCGGCTTCCTCCGCTCGTTCGCGTCGAAGACGAAGAGGCTGGTGATCGCGTGCTCCTCCATCTTCCGGAGCGCCGACGCCGCAAGCTCGGACGACAGGATCCGCTTGGGGTCGGCGGTCATGACCTCGCCCGCGGTCGCCCGGAAGAAATCGACCCCCCGCCCGACGGCGCGGCGGACATCGCCGTCCGTGATGATCCCCACGAGCGCCCCGTCCCCGGCCACGACCCCGGTCACGCCCAGCCGCTTGGCGCTGATCGTGAACAGGGCGTCCTTGAGCGGGGTTTCCGCGGCGACGAGGGGGATCTCGTCGCCCGCGTGCATCAGGTCCTCGACGGTCTGGAGCTTCCTTCCGAGCGCGCCGCCGGGGTGGAACTGCGCGAAGTCCTCCGCGGAGAAGCCCTTCTCCTCGAAGAGCACGACCGCCAGGGCGTCGCCCATCGCGAGGGCCGCCGTGGTCGAGGCCGTGGGCGCCAGCCCCAGCGGGCACGCCTCCTCCCGGACGCCCACGTCGAGGGTGACGTCCGCGTGGCGGGCGAGCGTCGACCCGGGGCTCCCGGTCAGGGCGATGAGAGAGAGGCCGAGCCTCTTGAACTCCGGCAGGAGCCGCACGATCTCGGGCGTCTCTCCCGAATTCGACAGGGCGACGACCACGTCGCCCCGGCCGACCATCCCGATGTCGCCGTGGATCCCCTCCGCCGGGTGGAGGAAGAAGGCCGGCGTCCCCGTGGACGCGAGCGTCGCCGCGATCTTGCGGCCGATCAGCCCCGATTTCCCCATCCCCGTGACGATGACCTTTCCGGCCGCGTTCATCAGCACCCCGACCGCCCGCGAGAAATTGCTGTCGAGCTTGTCCTTGAGGGCGGAGATGGCGTCCGCCTCGATGGCGAGGACCCGGACCGCGCGCTCGGAGAGGTCGCGCCTCACCGGGACGCCCCCCCGGCGGCCCCCGCCTGCGCCGCCGCGGCCCGGATCTCCAGGAGGGTGCGCCACAGCCGCTCCACCTCGGCGAGGGGCAGGCTGTTGGGTCCGTCGGAGAGGGCCTTGTCGGGATCGGGGTGGACCTCGAGGAAGATGCCGTCCACGCCGGCGGCGATGGCCGCGCGGGCGAGAGGCGCGACGAACCGCCGGTCGCCCGACGACGCCGTGCCGGCGCCACCGGGGAGCTGCACGCTGTGGGTGGCGTCGAAGACGACGGGGCAGATCGCCTCCCGGATGGCCGGCAGGGCCCGGAAGTCGACGACGAGATTGTTGTACCCGAAGGTCGTCCCGCGCTCGGTGACGAGGACGTTCCGGTTTCCCGTCCGGACGATCTTGTCCACGGCGTTGGCCATGTCCCACGGCGCCATGAACTGCCCCTTCTTGATGTTGACCGGCAGGCCCGTCTCCCCGGCGGCGGTGAGGAGGTCGGTCTGCCGGCACAGGAAGGCGGGGATCTGGAGCATGTCGACGGTCTTCGCGGCGGCGCGGGCCTGGGCGGGGTCGTGCACGTCGGTCGTCACGGGGAGGCCGGATCGCCGCTTCACCTCCTCCAGGATGCGCAGCCCCTCCCCGATGCCCGGCCCCCGATACGACGACGCCGCGGAGCGGTTGGCCTTGTCGAACGAGCCCTTGAAGACGACGGCCGCGGACAGCCGCGCGCCGAGGTCGGCGAGGAAGCCGGCGACGGTCAGGGCGAGGCCCTCCGACTCGAGGACGCACGGCCCGGCGATGAAGACGGGCGGAGACCCGCCGCCGACCCGGATCCGGCCGGCGATCACCGCCTGGGCGATCACGCGGGCTCCTCCCGCACGGCGACCTTCTGGGACTGGCGGGCGAAGGCGTGGGCCGCGCCGATGAAATCCCGGAACAGCGGGTGCGGATCGAGGGGGCGCGACTGGAACTCGGGGTGGAACTGGCAGCCGAGGAACCACGGGTGGTCGGGGATCTCGACGATCTCGACGAGGCGCCCGTCCGGCGACAGCCCCGTGATCCGCATCCCCTTCGCCGCCAGGAGCTCCCGGTACTCGTTGTTGAACTCGTACCTGTGGCGGTGCCGCTCCGACACCTCCGCGACCCCGTACGCCCTGCGCGCGAGCGACTTCTCGGCGAGCAGGCACGGGTAGGCGCCCAGCCGCATCGTCGCCCCCTTCTCCTGCACCGAGCGCTGCTCGGGCATGAGGTCGATGACCGGGCACTCGCTCTCGGAGTCGAGCTCGCGGCTGGTCGCGGCGGGGAGGCCGCAGACGTGCCGCGCGAACTCGAGGACGGCCACCTGCATCCCGAGGCAGATCCCGAGATACGGGATCCCGTTCTCCCGGGCGTAGCGGACCGCGGCGATCTTCCCCTCGACGCCGCGCGACCCGAAGCCACCCGGGACGAGGATGCCGTCCGCGCCCTTGAGGAGCGCCTCGGCCCCCTGCCGCTCCACCTCCTCGGAGTCCACGTACCGGTGGAGGACCCGGAGCTTGTGGGCGATCCCGCCGTGCGTGAGCGCCTCGTTGAGACTCTTGTACGACTCCTTGAGGTTGACGTACTTGCCGACGATCGCGATCGTCACCTCGCCGACCGGGTTCTTCCAGCGGTCGACGACCTGCGCCCAGGCGTCCAGGCGCGGCTCGCCCGCCCAGATGTTCAGGAGCTCCATGATCTTGTCGTCGAGCCCCTCCTGGCGGAAGACGAGCGGCACCTCGTAGATGAGCTCCACGTCCCGCGCGGTGATGACCGCGTCCTCGGTGACGTTGCAGAACAGGGCGATCTTGGCCTTGATGTCCTTGGGGAGGGACCGGTCGGTGCGGCACAGCAGGATGTCCGGCTGGATGCCGATGGACCGCAGCTCCTTGACGCTGTGCTGCGTCGGCTTGGTCTTCAGCTCCCCGGCGGTCCGGATGTGGGGAACGAGGGTCACGTGGACGTACAGGACGTTCTCCTTCCCCCGGTCGGTCCGCACCTGCCGGATCGCCTCGAGGAACGGCAGGCTCTCGATGTCGCCCACCGTCCCGCCCACCTCGACGATGGCGAGGTCGAACCCCTGCGCCGCCGCGTAGATGACCCGCTTGATCTCGTCGGTGATGTGGGGGATGACCTGGACCGTCCCCCCGAGGTAGTCGCCGCGGCGCTCCTTCGTGATGACGGAGTGGTAGATCTTGCCCGTCGTGCAGTTGTTCTTCTTCCCCATCCGGGTGGAGGTGTACCGCTCGTAGTGGCCGAGGTCGAGGTCGGTCTCCGCCCCGTCGTCGGTCACGAACACCTCCCCGTGCTGGAACGGGTTCATCGTGCCCGGGTCGACGTTGATGTAGGGGTCGAGCTTGAGCATCGTGATCCGCAGGCCCCGGGCCTCCAGCAGGGCCCCGATCGAGGCCGCCGCCAACCCCTTCCCCAGGGACGAGACCACGCCTCCGGTCACGAATATGTACTTGGGCTTCACGGTCCTTTCCGGCCGCATATCCTCTCCTCGACCGCCCGGAGGTCCTCGGGGGTGTCCACGCCCACCGAGTCGTGCCGCACGTCCACGACGCGGATCCTGAATCCGTGGTGCAGGACCCGGAGCTGCTCCAGCCGCTCGGCCTCCTCGAGCGGCGACGGCGGCAGGGCGGCCACCTGGAACAGGAACTCCTTCCGGTAGCCGTAGACGCCGAGGTGCTTCCGGTACCGGCCCGTCCCGGCGTCCCTGTAATGGGGAATGGGGGCCCGCGAGAAGTAGAGCGCGTCGCCCCTGCCGTCGGTCACGACCTTCACCACCGAGGGGCGGAGGTAGTCGTCCGGCCCCTCCTGGGGCATCGCGGCCGTCGCCATCAGGACCGCCGGGTCCAGGATCAGCGGTTCCGCGACGGCGTCGATCACCGAGGGGTGCATGAGCGGCTCGTCGCCCTGGAGATTGATGACGATCTCCTCGGAAAGACCCCGGGCCGCCTCGGCCACGCGATCCGTCCCGGACGCGCAGGCCGGAGATGTCATCACCGCCTCGCCGCCGAAGGCCCGCACCGCGGCGGCGATCCGCTCGTCGTCGGTGGCCACGACCACGCGCGACGCGCACGCCGAAACCTTCGCCTTTTCCCAAACATACCATATCAACGGCCGACCGTCTATTTGAGCCAGGGGCTTGCCCGGAAGCCGCGTCGCGCCGTAACGCGCGGGGATGACCACCGCGACCTTCGGGACGCCCGCGGTCACGGGAACACCGGGGCCGCCCGCAACCCGTCGTCCTCGGGGAAGCCCATCATGAGGTTGAAGCACTGGACGGCGGCGCCCGACGCCCCCTTGACGAGGTTGTCGATCGCCGAGGCGACGATCACCCGGCGGCTCCGCTCGTCGACGCGGACGGCGATGTCGCAGAAGTTGCTGCCGCGGACGTCCTTGGTGGACGGCAGCACGCCGGGCGGACACAGCCGGACGAACGGCTCGGTCCCGTAATGCGCCCTGTACGCCGCCTCCGCCTCCCGTGCCGTCGCCTTCGGCTTCAAGACGGCGTAACAGGTGGCGAGGATCCCCCGGACCATCGGCATCAGGTGCGGCACGAACGTGACCGCGACCTTCTCCCCCGCCGCAAGCGAGAGCTCCTGGTCCATTTCCGGGTTGTGCCGGTGGCCCGGCAGCCCGTAAGGGCGCACGCCCCCCTCGACCTCCGGGTAATGGAAGCCCAGGGACGGGCCGCGGCCGCCTCCCGACACGCCCGTCTTGCAGTCGGCCACGATTCCCTTCCGGTCGACGAGGCCGTCCTTGAGCAGCGGGTAGAGCGCGAGGATGACCGACGTCGGGAAGCAGCCGGGAACCGCGGCAAGGCGCGTCTTCCGGAGCGCCTCCCGGTGAACCTCGGGGAGGCCGTAGACCGCCCTTGCGGATAGCTCCGGGCTCCGGTGCGCGGCCTTGTAGACCGATTCGTAGAGGGGAATGCTCCGGAACCGGAAGTCCGCGGACAGGTCGACGACCGCGACGCCGCGATCGAGGAGCCCCGGGACCACGGAGGACGACACCGTGTGCGGCAGGGCCAGGAAGGCGGCGTCCACCGCGGCGTCGAGCAGCCGCTCCATCTTCCCGAACGTCGCCTTTCCGAGCCGTCCCTTGTACGGGGCGAAGGCCCGGTCCGCCGGCTGGTCCGCGTACTGCTCGGAGGAGAGGACCGCGATCTTCGCGCGGGGATGCGACAGCAGGAGGCGGATGAGCTCGAAGCCCGTGTAGCCCGTCGCCCCGTAGATCGCCACCTTTTTCATCGTCTTTGCCTCCTCGCGCCAAAAAAGAAGGGGAAGGCGGCGATGGCGGCCTTCCCCTTCGGGAATCGTTCGACGGGGCGCCTCGGGCCCCCGGTGCTTACCGCTTGGAGAACTGGAACCGTTTCCTCGCTCCCGGGCGGCCGTATTTCTTCCGTTCCTTCACGCGGGCGTCCCGCGTCAGGAACCCCGCGCGCTTGAGCGC
>JBLMWX010000009.1:0-9626 GCA_050257455.1 Gemmatimonadota bacterium
AGGGGGTGAAGATCCCCATCGCGTTGCTCCCGCCCCCGACGCACGCGACGACGGCGGCGGGCAGCCCGCCGGCCGAAGCGCGGAACTGGCGGAGGCACTCCTTGCCGATGACGGACTGGAAATCCCGGACCATCGCCGGATACGGGTGCGGCCCGGCGGTCGACCCGATGAGGTAGTAGGTCGTGCGAACGTTGGTGACCCAGTCCCGCAGCGCCTCGTTCATCGCGTCCTTGAGCGTCCGGCTCCCGGCTTCGACGGGGATCACCCGCGCGCCGAGGAGGCGCATCCGGAACACGTTCAGTTCCTGCCGCCGGACGTCCTCGGATCCCATGTACACGTCGCACGCGAGGTCCATCATCGCGCAGACCGTCGCGGTGGCCACCCCGTGCTGGCCGGCCCCCGTCTCCGCGATGACGCGCCGCTTCCCCATGCGGCCCGCGAGCAGACCCTGGCCGAGGGTGTTGTTGATCTTGTGGGACCCCGTGTGGGCGAGATCCTCGCGCTTGAGATAGATCCTCGCGCCCCCGGCCTTCTCGGTGAGCCTGCGGGCGAAATACAGCGGAGTCGGGCGGCCCGCGTAGTGGCGCAGCAGCGCATCGAGCTCCTCGCGGAACCGGCGGTCGCCCCGCGCCCTCCGGTAGCCCGTCTCAAGGTCGGTGAGCGCCGTCATCAGGGTCTCGGAAACGTACCGCCCCCCGAAGGGCCCGAAATGCCCCGACCGGTCCGGCCCCCGCCGATACCTAACGTCTTTCAATATTGAGCCCTTCCAACGCATTCTTGATGAAAAGCCTTACCTTTGCCGGGTTCTTGCGCCCGGGGCTGTCCTCCACTCCCGACGCCACGTCCACGCCGCCGGGGTGCGCCAGCCCGATCGCGGTCCTCACGTTTTCCGGGGTCAGCCCCCCCGCGAGAATCCACGGCCTTCGCAGGCGGGACCCGGGGATTCCGGCCCATTCCAGCGTGCGCCCGGTCCCGCCGAACTCCCCCGGGCCGCCCGCATCCACGAGGAATCCCTCGCACGGATACGCGTTCAGCGCCTCCGCGTCGAAGCCGCCCGCGAGCCGCACGGCCTTGATCCGCCGGAACGGGAGCCGCCCCGCCTCCTCCGCCGGCTCGTTCCCCGACAGCTGCACCACGTCGATCCCGAGCTCCCGGCAGATCGCCGCCACAACCTCGGGCCGCTCGTCGACGAAGACGCCCACCGGGGTCGCCCCCCCGTCGCGAGCCGCGCGGACGATCGCCGCCGCGGCACCCGGCGGAACGCGGCGGCGGGACCCGGCGAAGAAGTTGACGCCGACGGCATCCGCACCCGAAGCCGCGGCGAACCCGGCGTCCCCGGCGCTCGTGACGCCGCAGATCTTGACCCGGAACATCGGCCTGGCCCCGGCTCCCGGACCGGTCATTCCACCTGCGGGAGCCTGGCCAGGGCTTCCCGGATCATCGACTCGGGGTGCTCGTAGTCGGAAAGCCGTCCGGCCTTATAGTCGTCGTACGCCGCAAGGTCGAAGAATCCGTGTCCGCTGAGGTTGAAGAGGATCGTCCTGGTCCTCCCCTCGGCGTCGGCCTTCCCCGCCTCCACGATCGCCGCGTGGATCGCGTGGGCGGACTCGGGAGCCGGAAGCAGCCCCTCGGAGCGCGCGAAGGTCAGGGCGCTGGCGAATATCGCGCTCTGATGGTACGCCTGCGCCTCGATGAGCCCCTCGTGGCAAAGCTGGCTGACGAGGGGGGAATCGCCGTGGTACCTCAACCCGCCCGCGTGGATGCCGGGGGGGACGAAGTCGTGCCCGAGGGTATACATCTTGACGAGCGGCGTGAGGCGGGCCGTGTCCCCGAAATCGTAGGCGTACACGCCCTTCGTGAGCGTCGGGCACGACGCCGGCTCGACGGCGACGATCCTCGGGTTCTTCGACCCCGCGATCTTGTCGCGCAGGAACGGGAAGCCGATGCCGGCGAGGTTGCTTCCTCCCCCGCAGCACCCGATGACGACGTCCGGGTAGTCGCCGGCGAGCTTCATCTGCTCCACGCACTCCTGGCCGATGACCGTCTGGTGAAGCAGGACGTGGTTCAGGACCGACCCGAGGGCATAGCTGGTGTCGTCCCGGGTCGCGGCGTCCTCGACCGCCTCGCTGATCGCGATCCCGAGGGATCCCGGCGAATCGGGCGTGGCGGCGAGGATCGCCCGGCCGCACTCCGTGTCGGCGCTCGGCGAGGGGACGACCGAAGCCCCGTACGCCTCCATCAGCATCCGGCGGTACGGCTTCTGCCGGTAGCTCACGTTGACCATGTAGACCTTGGCCTCGAGCCCGAAGAAGCAGGCGCCCAGCGCCAGCGCCGATCCCCACTGCCCCGCCCCCGTCTCCGTCGCGATGCGCTTCCTCCCGGCCATCTTGTTGTAGTAGGCCTGCGGAATGGACGTGTTCGGCTTGTGGCTTCCCGCGGGACTCACGCCTTCGTACTTGTAATAGATCTTCGAGCGCGTGCCGATCGCCGCTTCCAGGCGCGACGCCCGGACCATCGGCGTGGGGCGCCACAGGGCGTAGATCCGCCGGACTTCGTCCGGGATCGGGATGGACCGCTGCGACGCCACTTCCTGTTCGATCAGGGCCATCGGGAACAGGGGCGCCAGGTCGTCCGGCGCGATCGGCTTCCCGGTACCCGGGTGCAGGACGGCCGCAGGGGGATGCGGCATGTCGGCCATCACGTTGTACCACGACCTCGGAATCTCGGAGTCCTTCAGGATGAACTTCGTCTCCATCACGCTCGCTCCTTTACACGTTGTGGCGCCTCGTCGTCGCCCCGCAGGCGTCGGACGGCCTCGCCCGGGTCCGCGGCTCCGGCCAGCGCCTCCCCGACGAGGAAGGCGTCCGCGCCCAGCGCCGCCAGCCGCACGACGTCGTCCCGCCTCGCGATGCCGCTCTCCACGACCTTGACCGCCCCGCGGGGCGCTTTCGGCAGAAGCCGCTCCGACACGCACAGGTCGACGCGCAGCGTCGCGAGATCCCGGTTGTTGATCCCGATCACGGCCGCGCCGGACGCCGCCGCGATCTCCATCTGCCCCTCGTCATGGACCTCCACGAGCGGCTCGAGGCCGTGAACGCGCGCGAGGGCGACCATCTCCGCCGTCGCATCCCCCAGCACGGCGACCATGAGCAGGACGAGGTCGGCGCCGAAGGCTCTCGATTCCGCCAGCATGTACTCGTCGAGAACGAAATCCTTCCTCAGGACCGGGACCGCGCCGCACGCCCGGCTCGCCGCCTCGAGATCGGCGAGGGATCCCCCGAACCGGCGTCCCTCGGTCAGCACGGAGACGGCGCACGCCCCGGCGTTCGCGTAGGTCCGGGCGGTCGCGGCGGCGTCCAGCTCCCTGCGGATCCATCCGCGGGACGGCGACGCCCTCTTGATCTCGGCGATGATTCCCGGCTCCCCCCCGCGGCGCGCCCCGAGGTCGCGCCGCACGGCGTTGGCGCGCGCGCGCGCGGCGACGACGCCGAAAGGGGCCGCGGACCTCCGGGCCTCCAGCTCTTCCCGGACGCCTGCGACGATCCGGTCCAGGTGCGTCGGCGCCATGCCTCAGCCGCCTCCCTTTCGTCCCAGCACCCCGAGGAACGCCGCGAGCTTCGCCGCCGCCGCCCCGGTATCGATGGACCGCGCCGCCACTGCCACGCCTTCGCGGATGTCCCCGGCCTTTCCGCCCGCGACCATGGCGAACGCCCCGTTGAGGACGACCGCCTGCCGCCGGGGCCCCGGCTCGCCGCCGAGAATCCCCCCGAGGATGCGGGCGTTGGCAGCCGCGTCGCCGCCCTTCACCGCGTCCATGGGCGCGTATTCGAAGCCCACGGAGCGGGGATCGAAGAGGTACCGCTTCACCTTCCCGCGCGCCACGTCCCACACGATGGTGGGGGCGGCCAGCGTCACCTCGTCCAGGCCGTCGGTCCCGTGAACGACGAATGCGCGCTCGTGTCCCAGCTCCGCGAGCACCCGGGCGTACGTTTCTCCCAGCTCCTCGCTGAAGACGCCCACGACCTGGCAGGTCGCGCCTGCGGGGTTGCTCAAGGGGCCCAGGATGTTGAAGACGGTCCGGATGCCGATCTCGCGCCGCGGGGCGATCGCGTACTTCATCGCGGCGTGGAACTTCGGGGCGAACATGAACGTGATCCCAGCCTCGTCGAGGGCGCGCTGCACCGAGGCGACGGGCGCGTTCAGGTCCATCCCGAGCGCCTCGAGGACGTCGGCGCTTCCCGACCGGCTGGTCACCGAGCGGTTGCCGTGCTTGGCCACCAGGATCCCGGCCCCGGCGGCCACGAAGGCGACCGTTGTCGAGATGTTGAACGTCCCGGCCCTGTCGCCGCCCGTTCCGCACGTGTCCAGGACCCTCTCCCCCGGCGGTGACGCGATCCGCGTCGCCTTCTGCCGCATCACGTCCGACGCCGCGGCGATCTCGGCGGTCGTCTCCCCCTTGATGGCGAGGCCGGTCAGAAACGCCGCGATCTGCGCCGCCGTCGCCTCGCCCCCCATGATCATCCGCATCGCGTCGCGCATCCCGTCGGCCGAGAGGTCCTTGCCGGTCGAGACGGCCGAGATCGCCTCACGCATGTTCCCGAAACAGCGGAGCACCGGCTGGGCCGGGTTGATCAGCGACAGGAAGTTCTCGAGGATCCGCATCCCGTACTGCGTCAGGATCGACTCGGGGTGGAACTGGACTCCGAAGATGGGCCGGGACACGTGGCGGACGCCCATCACCTCCCCGTCCTCGGATTCCGCGCTGACCTCGAGCTCCGCGGGGAGCGACGCCCTGTCCAGCGCAAGCGAATGGTATCGCGTCGCGGTCATGGGATTCTCGACCATCGAGAAGATCCCCTTGCCGTTGTGCCGGATTCTCGAGGTCTTTCCGTGCATGAGCGCCCGCGCCCGGACGACTTTCCCGCCGAAGGCCTGCCCGATGCACTGGTGGCCGAGGCAGACGCCGAGGATCGGGACGCGGTCGGAGAGCGCCCGGATCGCCTCCAGCGAGATCCCCGCATCGTCCGGCCCCCCGGGGCCCGGGGAGATGACGAGCCCTTCGGGCCCCATGGCCGCGAGCTCCCCCGCCGAGATCCTGTCGTTGCGGAACACGCGGACCTCGGCGCCGAGCTCGCACAGGTACTGGACGAGGTTGTACGTGAAGGAGTCGTAATTGTCGATGACGGCGATCACGGGCGCTCCTCCTCCGTCCCCGCCCCGAGGGCGCGGAAGAGGATCTTCGTCTTGCTGCCGACCTCCTCCCACTCCCGGTCCGGGTCGGAATCGGCCACGATGCCGGCGCCCGCCTGGACGATCGCCTCGTCGCCGCGCATGACGATCGTGCGGATCGTGATGCAGAAGTCCATGTTTCCCTGGAGGTCGAAGTAGCCGACGGCCCCGGCGTAGATCCCCCGCCGCGACGGTTCGAGCTCCTCGATGATCTCCATGGCCCGGATCTTGGGCGCCCCGGTCACGGTGCCCGCGGGAAAGGCGGCGCGCAGGACGTCGAACGCCGTCATCCCCGGCCGGAGCCTTCCGACGACGTTGGAGACGATGTGCATGACGTGGGAATACCGCTCGACCGTCATCTGTTCGTCCACCTTCACCGTCCCCCACTGCGCCACCCGGCCGACATCGTTTCGGCCCAGGTCCACGAGCATGACGTGCTCGGCGATCTCCTTGGGGTCCGACAGGAGCTCGGCCTCGAGACGCCTGTCCTCCTCCGGGGTCGCCCCCCGCGGCCGCGTCCCTGCGATGGGCCGAAGCTGGACGAGGTCGCCCTCCAGCCGGACCAGAACCTCCGGGGAGGAGCCGACGACCGAGAGGTCTCCGAACCGCATCAGGAACATGTAGGGGGACGGATTGATCGCCCGCAGGACGCGGTAGACGTCGGACGGGGCGCGCCGCGTCGTGACGCGGGCCCGGCTCGACAGGACGGCCTGGATGATGTCCCCGTTCGCGATGTGCTCCTTCGCCTTCCGGACTGCGCCGACGAACGCATCGCGCGGCGCGTCAAACCGGGGGCGTCCCTCCTGCTCGCCCGGCCCGGGGACCTCGGACCAGCGAAGGGGCGCGTGCAATGCCTCCCGGACCTCCCCGATCGAGCGCCGGCACCGCTCGTAGACCGCGGCCGCGTCCCGCGCGTCGTCGATCTCTCCATGAGCGACGACGACGACCGTGTGCTTGACGTTGTCGAAGATGACGAGCCTGGAGGGGAAGACGAACATGGCATCGGGCGTTCCATCCGGCGGATGCCGGTCGGGGAGCGCCTCGATCCGCCGCGCGTAGTCGTACCCGATGAACCCGACCGCTCCTCCGGACAGGCGCGGAAGGCCTTCGCCGGGAAGGTACCGCATCTTCCCGAGCAGCGCCCGAAGCTCCTCCAGCGGATCTCCGGTTCCGGTCCGCTCGATCTCCTCGCTTCCCTTGCGGATCGAAACCTTCGTCCCGTCGGCGCGGAAGCGGATGTACGGATCGAATCCGATGAAGGAGTACCGGGCCCACTTCTCGCCCCCCTCCACGCTCTCGAGGAGAAAGTGGTCCGCGGGAAACCGGGCCGCGATCTTGAGATACGCGGAAACGGGCGTTTCGAGGTCCGCGTGGAACTCCTGCCACACCGGGATCACGCATCCCGGACCCGCCTTGGAGAGAAACTCGTCCTTCGTCGGCCGGAACATCGCCCTTCCGCTACCCCCTCACGATGACCGCGTCGATCTTCATCTCGCTCTTGAGCTTCCGGACCGTCTTCACGGCGGCATCCCGCGCGGCGAAGGGCCCCACGAGCACCCGGAACAGGACCCCCTTCGTTCCCCGGGACTCGACGATTTTCGCCGGGAACCCCGCCTTGAGGAGCCTGGCTCTCATGTCCTGGGCCGATCCCTTGTTCCGGAACACGGCCGACTGGACCAGGAACGGCTTGTCCGGCGGCGCGGCGGGCCTCCCGGCCGCCGCCTTTGCGCCCCGCGGGCGAACGAGAGCCATCGGCCCCGGGTCCTTCCGCGCCAAAGTCTCGGGGAAGGTCACGCTCCGTTCCGTCGCCCTCGCATCGTCTTTCGCGTCGGGAGGCGGAACGGCCCGCACTCCGGCGGCCTCCTCGGAAAACGCCCCCAGATCCTTCCGGATATCGGCCGCGTTGTCCCGCGCCGGCCGGTCGGCCTGCCCTTCGCGGGGTGTGCCGGTCTTCTCGACGTACCGGCCGACCTGCAGTCCGATGACGAACACCGCGGCCAGGACCGCGAGCCCGCCGACGGCGAAGAACGCGAACGAGCGCCGCTCCCCGTTTCCGCCGCGGTATCTTCTATTGTACAGCGTTTTCACATTCGCTCCGGCGCGGAGACCCCGATCAGCGCCAGCCCCGTGGCGACGACGTTGCGGACGCCGTGCGCCAAAGCCAGCCGTCCCTGCGTCCGCTCGGGCGCTTCGCCGAGGAACCTGTGATTGTGGTAGAAGGCGTGGAACTCCCGGGCGAGCTCGAGCAGGTAGAACGGGATCCGGTGGGGCTCGCGCAACCGCGCGGCCTCCGAGACGACGTCCGGGAAACGGGCCAGCTTCTTCATCAACCCCACCTCGTCCGAGAGGGTGAGCGCCGCCAGCGAGGGCCGGTCGGCGACCGGCGTCCCCCGTTCCGCCGCCTCCCGGAAGATGCTGCAGATCCTGGCGTGGACGTACTGGATGTAATAGACGGGGTTTTCGCTCGACCGGGTCTTCGCAAGGGTCAGATCGAATTCGAGATGCGAGTGGAAGCTCCTCAGCAGGTAAAAGAACCGCGCCGCGTCGATCCCCACCTCGTCCAGCACTTCCCGCAGCGTGGTGAATTCGCCCGAACGGGTGGACATCTGGACCGCTTTCCCCTCCCGGACGAGGGTGACGAACTGGACCAGAAGGATCTCCAGGCGCCCCGGGTCCTCCCCGAGTCCCTGAAGCGCCGCGGCGAGCCTGGGGGCGTACCCATGGTGGTCGGCTCCCCAGACGTCGATCAGCCGGTCGAACGTCCGCCGGTACTTGTCCCGGTGGTACGCGACGTCGGCCGCGAAATAGGTCGTGCGTCCGTCCGAGCGGACGAGGACCCTGTCCTTCTCGTCGCCATGCGATTCGCTGCGGAAATACACGGCGCCGTCGGCCTCGTAGAGCTGGCCCCGCGTCCGCAGTTCCTCGACGGCGGCCGACACGGCGCCGCGGTGAAGGCTCTCTTCCCGAAACCAGCTGTCGAATCGGACGTTGAACGTCTCGAGGTCCGCCCGGATTCCAGCGAGGATCCGGTCGCAGGCGATCTTCCGGAACGTGGGGAGGGCCTCCGCCTCCCCGGGCCCCGCCAGCCGTTCCCCGAACTCGGCCACCAGCTCGCGGGCCATGGACGCGAGATAGTCGCCCCGGTAGCCGTCCTCCGGCAGCGCCGCCTCCCGGCCGCACGCCTGGAGGTAGCGCGCGAAGAGGGAGCGCCCGAGATTGTCCATCTGATTCCCGACGTCGTTCACGTAGTATTCCGTGACCACGTCGTGGCCCGTGAACGCCATCAGCCTCGCGAGCGCGTCGCCCACCGCCGCCCCCCGTCCGTGCCCGACGTGGAGAGGGCCGGTGGGGTTGGCCGAAACGAATTCGAGCAGAACCTTTTTGCCCCGGCCGATGTCGGACGAACCGAACCGCTCCCCCATTTCGAGGGCGGTCGCCAGGACCTCGCGCCATGCGTCGTCCGAGAGGACGACGTTGATGAAGCCCGGTCCCGCGACGGAAAGGTCCCCGAACCAGCCGCGGTCGTCCACCGCGCGGATCGCGGCCACGAGCTCCTGCGCCACCTCGCGCGGCTTCCTGCCGAGCGGCTTGGCAAGCTGAAGCGCCGCGTTCGTGGAGAAATCCCCGTGCGCCTCCACCCGCGGGATCTCCACCGCGACGGAAACCTCCGGGGCCGCCCCCCACTCCGCCAATTTCCGCTTGATTCCCGCGCGGATGACGGCTTCGGCCAGACCGCGTACGTCCACGCCCCTCCCCGAAACGCGGAAATGGGTAATAAAATGAGTAAAATATAACCCCGTTGACGGGAAGTCAACGGATAAGGCGGGGACGCGCCCGAATGAGGAAGGAGGCGTGGGCCGGCGGTCCCGGCAATGCCCCGGGCCCGGCGAAAGCCCCGGCGTGCCCCGCAGGCCCCGGCCGGGAGACGGGATGCGCCGGAGGACGACGCCTCAGCGGATCATTGCGTGGCGACCACCTCGGCCGCCTGGAGCCCTTTCGGCGTTTCCAGCAGGTCGAACTCGACGGACTGACCCTCTTTGAGGGTCCGATACCCGTCCATGCGTATCGCGGTATAGTGGACAAATACGTCCTTGTCGCCGTCCTGTTCGATGAATCCGTACCCTTTGGTCTCGTTGAACCACTTCACCTTGCCGATGCGTTTCATCGCGAAGCCTCCCCGTGGCAAAAAGGCTGATACTGACGTACCACGGGGACGCATTTTCTGTCAATTGATAGTTAAGAATATACAGATACTAGGAACGGTTCCCTCAGTACGCGGTGACGCGGTCGCGGCCCCCTTCCTTCGACCGGTAGAGGGCCTCGTCCGCCCGCCCGACGATCTCGGCCGCGGTCCGACCGTCATCCGGGCAGCACGCAACGCCCACGGACGCGGTGAC
>JBLMWX010000010.1:0-10218 GCA_050257455.1 Gemmatimonadota bacterium
AACGTCGGCGACGAAGGCGGGTTCGCCCCCCTCCTCAAGTCCAACGCCGAGGCGATCGAGGTCATCCTCGAGGCGATCGGGAAGGCGGGCTACGCCCCGGGGAAGGAGATCGGCATCGCCCTCGATGCCGCGGCCTCCGAATTCCACGAGAAGGGGAAATACGTGTTCCGGAAGTCGGACGGGTCGCGGAAGGACGCCGAGGGAATGGTGAAGTACTACGAGGGGCTCTGCCGGCAGTACCCGATCCTCTCCATCGAGGACGGGTTCTCCGAGGACGACTGGGCGGGCTGGAAGATGTTCACGGACGCGATGGGGAAGAAGATCCAGATCGTGGGCGACGACGTCTTCGTCACCAACCCGAAGATCCTCCGCAAGGGGATCGCCGGGGGAATCGCCAACTCCATCCTCATCAAGCTGAACCAGATCGGCACCGTGAGCGAGACGGTCGAGGCGGTCGAGACGGCCAAGCGCGCGGGATGGACGGCGGTGGTCTCCCACCGGTCGGGAGAGACCGAGGACAGCACGATCGCCGACCTCGTGGTGGCGCTGAACACCGGCCAGATCAAGACGGGCTCCGCCTCGAGGACGGACCGGATGGCGAAGTACAACCAGCTCCTGCGGATCGAGGAGGAGCTCGGGCCGGCGGCGCGCTTCGAGGGGAAGGGAGTGTTCTATAATCTTTAGGATGAACCGGAGGTTCGTCGCACTCGTCGTGCTCGACGGCTGGGGATACCGCGAGGAGACGGAGGCCAACGCCGTCGCCCTGGCGTCCACTCCCTTCTTCGACCGCCTGTGGGCGGAGTTTCCCCGCACGCTGATCAACGCGTCCGAGGAGTGGGTGGGGCTCCCCGCCGGCCAGATGGGGAACTCCGAGGTCGGGCACCTGAACCTGGGGGCGGGCCGCGTCGTCTACCAGGACATCGTGAGGATCTCCAAGGCGATCCGGGACGGGGAGTTCTTCCGGAACCCGGTCCTTCGCCGCGTCATGGACGCCGCCCGGGACGACGGCAAGGCGCTTCACCTCGTCGGCCTCCTCTCGGACGGCGGCGTCCATTCGCTCCACACCCACCTGTACGCGCTTCTCGAGATGGCCCGGGAGCGGGGGGTCACGCGGCTGTTCGTCCACCCCATCTTCGACGGGCGGGACACGCCGCCGACGAGCGGCGTCCGGCACCTCGAGAACCTTCTCGGGAAGATCCGCGAGACGGGGCTGGGGGAGATCGCGACCGTCGGGGGCCGGTACTACGCCATGGACCGCGACAACCGCTGGGACCGCATCGAGCGGGCGTACCGGGCCATGGTGCGGGGCGAGGGGGGGACCGCCCGCGATCCGGTGGAGGCCGTCCGGGACTCCTACGCCCGGGGCAAGACGGACGAGTTCATCGAGCCCGTGGTGATCGTGCGGGACGGCCGCCCGGTGGGGCGCATCGGTCCGGGCGATTCGGTCCTGTTCTTCAACTTCCGCGCGGACAGGGCGCGGCAGCTGACGCGGGCCCTGACCCGGGACGACTTCGACCGGTTTCCGCGTCCCGAGCGGCTGGGCCTCGAGTACGCGTGCATGACGCAGTACGACGAGACGTTCGGCCTGCCGGTCGCCTTTCCGCCGCAGACCATGGAGCGCCTCCTGGCCGACGTCTTCGCCGCCCACGGGGTCCGGAACCTCCGGATGGCCGAGACGGAGAAGTATGCCCACGTCACCTACTTCTTCAACGGCGGCGCGGAGAAGGTGTTCCCGGGCGAGTCGCGGATCCTCGTCCCGTCGCCCCCGGTCGCCACCTACGACCTCAAGCCCGAGATGAGCGCGTACGAGGTCGGGGAGAAGGCGTGCGCCGAGGTCGCGTCCGGGAAGCACGACGTCCTCGTCCTGAACTTCGCCAACTGCGACATGGTCGGCCACACCGGCGTCCTGCCCGCCGCGATCCGGGCCGTCGAGGCCGTGGACGCCAATCTCAGGCGCGTCGTCGAAAAGGTCTGGGAGGTCGGCGGCGCGGCGCTGGTGACCGCCGACCACGGCAACTGCGAGCTGATGGTCGACCCGGAGACGGGAGGGCCGCACACCGCCCACACGACGGATCCCGTCCCGTTCGTCTACGCGGACCCCTCGGGGAAGGGCGCGGCGCTGCGCCCGGGCCGCGCGCTGTCCGACGTCGCGCCCACGATCCTCGAGATGCTCGGGATTCCCCGGCCGGCCGAGATGACGGGCACGAGCATCCGCGAGCGGTAGCCGGGAGAGGCGAACCGGATGATGCAGAAGTCGGTTCTCGTCATCAACAACGACCCGGCGGTCCAGGACATGCTCATGAACCTCCTGACCGAGGAGGGGTACCGCGTGACGCTCGCCGGGACCGGGGCGGACGCGGTCAAGATCGTCGCCAGCGCGCCTCCGGACTACGTCCTCGTCGACCTCTTTCTCCCCGACTGCTCCGGCGTGGAGCTCAAGCGCCGGATCCGGCGCCTCGCGCCGCAGGCGCGCGCGATCGTCGCCGCGTCCTTCACCGTCATCCGCAGCTCCGACGACGTGCTGCGCTTCGGGGGCTCGGACTTCATTCTCGACCAGCGGGAGATCCTGGAGCTCATCAACGCGGCGGGGGACGACCGCCTTCCCGTGGAGCCTCCCCTGACGGACGACCGGCTCAAGAGATGCCTCATCGATACGATCGACACCCTCGTCGGCCTGCTCGAGGTGAACGATCCCTTCTTCGGGGGAAACTCCCACATCACCATGGAGTACGCCCGCGCGGTGGCCGAGGAGATGAAGCTCTCCCAGGAGATGGTCGACGAAATCGTCCTCGCGTCCCTGCTGCACGACATCGGGCGGGTCGGGGTCAAGAACGAGATCCTCTCGGAGAAGCCCAAGATCTCGGAGAACGAGTTCAACACCGTCAAGTCGCACTGCGAGAACGGGGCCAAGATCCTCGACACGATCGATTTCCCGTGGAAGGTCAAGCCGATCATCGTCCACCACCACGAGCGGTACGACGGCAAGGGTTACCCCGGGGGGCTGAAGGGACGGGAGATCCCCGTGGGCGCGCGCATCCTCGCCGTCGTCGACGCCTTCGCGGCAATGACCTCGAACCGGCCGTACCGCAAGAGCCTCGCCCGCGAGGAGGCGATCAAGGAGCTCCACAAGAACGTGGGAACCCAGTTCGACCCCGAGATCGTCGAGATCTTCAGCGCCATCGTGGAAAAGAAGTTCTACTTCCGGGGCCTCGGGGCCAAGCCGAAGGTCCTGATGGTCGACGACGAGATCGACTACCTGACCCTGCTCAAGCTCAAGCTCGTGAACGAGGGGTTCGACGTGATCGCGACCGACAACGGGATGGACGCCCTCGCGCTGATCGAGCGGGAGAAGCCGGACCTCGTCGTCTCCGACGTGGTGATGCCGGGGATGGACGGCGTCGAGATGTTCCGCCGGATGAAGGACGCCGGCGGGGGAGCGGAGATCCCGCTCATCTTCCTCTCGGGCAAGGGGGAGACCGGGATGAAGGTGGAGGCCCTCCACCTGGGCGCCGAGGATTACCTCACCAAGCCGATCGATCTCAAGGAGCTCGCCGCGCGGATCCGGAACATCGTCCGGCGGGATGCGCGGCGCCGGAAGAGCGCCGCGCCCCTGGCGTCGAACCCCGGGGTCATCGGCGACCTCAAGAACCTGAGCATCCCGGAGATCGCCCAGACGCTCCACCTGGGCCTGAAGACCGCGTCGGTGACGATCCAGGGGCCGGCGGGCGAGGAGGGGCGCGTCTATTTCGTGAACGGCCGGATCCGGCACGCCCAGGTCGGCAACCTCTCGGGCGAGGAGGCGTTCTACCGGATCCTCCGGTGGCAGGAGGGGCCCTTCGTGATCGCGCACGGGCAGACGTCCGAGCAACGGACTATTGCGATGGACGAGATGCAGCTTATACTGGAAGGGTTTAGGCGGATCGACGAGGAAACCAAGGACAAGACCCTGCGATGACCCTGTTTTCGAAAGAGCGGAGGCGGAGGGAGAGGTCGAAGCGGATGGCCAACGTCGTCTTCACCGTTCAAAGCGGCAAGAATCCGAGCAGGATTTCCTCCCCGGTCGACGCGGTGGCCCGGGACTTCTCGACGTTCGGGATGTCCGTGGTGACCTCGAAGATCGCGCCGGACGGCATCCACGTCATGTACGACACGCTGATGACGACGCGCAACCGCATCGACGCGACCGTCTTTCCGGAGGGCCGTCCCCCGATCCGGGTCACCGGAAAGGTGGTCTGGTTCCGCGCCGCCGACCACCCGGAGGGCTCCTACGTCTTCGGCATGCAGTTCGACGAGCCGTCGGACGCTTTCAAGGAGTGGCTCTTCCTCGAGTAGCCCGCCGCGAACCCGCACTTTTCGGCTGCACTTTTTGGCTTGTCAGCCGGAAGCATTCGTATATACTATAGTTTTGCGTTTCATATCCCTTGGCGACACCATCCCTGCGTGGCCGCGAGAGTGGCGGAATGGCAGACGCGCCGGACTTAGGATCCGGTGGGCAACCGTGAGGGTTCAAGTCCCTCCTCTCGCACCAGACAATGACGCGTGGCCATCTCATAGGAGAGACGAAGGCGATGAAGACGAACGTTGAAGCCGTCAGCGGCATCGAGAAGAGGATCCGCGTCGAGGTCCCCGCGGACGAGGTGTCCCGGCGGATCGAGGAAGGTTATGTCGAGGTGCGGAAGCTGGCTCCCCTCAAGGGGTTCCGGAAGGGCAAGGCCCCCATGTCGATGGTCAGGCGGGTCTTCCGGGAGTCCGTCGAGTCCGACGTGGCCGAGCACCTGGTGCGGGAGTCGCTCGCCGACGCGATCCGCCGGAACGACATCCGGGTCCTGTCGATGCCGAAGATCGACGGGGGGAAGCTCAGGGAAGGCGAGGAGTTCGTCTTCACCGCCACCGTCGAGGTGGTTCCCGAGATCGCCCCCGACGGGTACAAGGGGATCCCGGTGACCCGCGAGACGGTCGAGGTCACGGACGCGGACGTCGACGGGGCGATCGGGAAGCTCCGCGAATCCTTCGCCCGGTACCACGCCGTCTCCGGGCGCGGCGCCGCGGAGGGCGACCTCGTCGAGTACGGGTTCGTCGCCTCGGCGGGGGGCGAGGTCGTCGAGAAGAGCGACTCGGGGACCGCGGTGCTCGGGGGCGGGCTCCCGTTCGGGAAGGAGTTCGAGGCCGCGCTGTCGGGGGCGGTCGCCGGCCAGGAGAAGGCGTTCGACGTGACGTTCCCCGAGGAGTTCCCCGACAGGAAATACGCCGGGAAGCCGGTGTCCTTCGCGGTGACGGTGAACGCCGTCCGGGAGAAGCGGCTCCCCGAGATCGACGACGAATTCGCGCGCAACTTCTCCGACATCTCGGGCGTCGCGGACCTGCGCGGGAAGATGCGGGAGCGGCTCCGCCGCGAGGCGGAGGAGCGGTCCCGTCTCGGGGCCGAGGAGGACGTCCGCAAGGGTCTCGTGGAGAGGATCCCGTTCGAGGTCCCGGGAACGCTGGTGGACCGCCAGATCGTCTCGATGATGGAGGACGCGGCGAGCCGGATGGCCTCCCAGGGGATCGACCTAAAGAAAATCAACCTGGATTACGAAAAGATGAGGGAGCGGTTCGCGCCCAACGCGGAGCGGGCCGTCAGGGTTTCCCTCATCCTCGAGGCGATCGCGCGGAAGGAGAACATCGACGTTCCGTTCGCGGAGATCGAGGCGGAAATGAAGGCGATCGCGGAAGGCCTGCGGATGGACTACGAGAAGGTCCGGGAGATGTACGGGGACGAGGCGCGGATGGACGACCTCCGGAGCCGGCTCGTCGGGCGCAAGGTGATGGAGTTCCTTCTCGCGAACGCCGAGACGAAGGAAGGAGGGGAGTCCCGATGAATCTCGTTCCGATCGTCGTCGAGCAGACGGCCCGCGGCGAACGCTCCTACGACATCTACTCCCGGCTGCTCAAGGACCGGATCGTGTTCATCGGCAGCGGGATCGACGACGATGTCGCCAACCTCGTCATCGCCCAGCTGCTCTTCCTCGAGGCGGAGGACCCGGACAAGGACATCAACATCTACATCAACTCGCCGGGCGGGCTGGTGACGGCCGGGATGGCCATCTACGACACGATGCAGTTCATCAAGCCGCAGACGGCCACCGTGTGCATCGGCCAGGCCGCCTCGATGGCGGCGGTCCTCCTGGCCGGCGGCGCGCGCGGAAAGCGCACGGCGCTGCCCAACGCCCGGATCCTGATCCACCAGCCGCTGGGAGGGGCGCGCGGACAGGCGACCGAGATCGAGATCCACGCCAAGGAGATCCTGAGGATGCGGGAGGAGCTCAACCGGATCCTGTCCCGGCACTCGGGACAGCCCCTGGAGCGGATCGCGGCCGACACGGAGCGGGACTATTTCATGTCGGCGGAGCAGGCGAAGGCGTATGGTATAATCGACAACGTGGTCGAGAAGCGGCCGGCTTCGGCGAAGCCGCTCACCGACTGACGGAGGCCCCGAATTGACCCGGAAACCCAACGACAAGGCGAATCTCCTCGTGTGCTCGTTCTGCGGGAAGGCGCAGAACGAGGTGCGCAAGCTCATCGCGGGGCCGACCGTGTACATCTGCGACGAATGCGTCGAGCTGTGCAACGACATCATCACCGAGGAGTACGAAGTCGAGGATTCGTTAGACGAGAAGCGGCGCCGGCTTCCCAAGCCCACCGAGATCAAGAAGACCCTCGACGAGTACGTCGTCGGCCAGGAGCGGGCCAAGAAGATCCTCTCGGTGGCGGTCTACAACCATTACAAGCGCATCGAGTCCCGGACCGGCGAGGGCGTCGAGCTCCAGAAGTCGAACATCCTGCTCCTCGGCCCCACGGGCAGCGGCAAGACGCTCCTGGCCCAGACGCTCGCCCGGATTCTCAACGTCCCCTTCACGATCGCGGACGCGACGACGCTGACCGAGGCGGGATACGTCGGGGAGGACGTCGAGAACATCATCCTCGCGCTGCTCCAGGCCGCCGATTACGACGTGGAGAAGGCCCAGAAGGGGATCGTCTACATCGACGAGATCGACAAGATCGCGCGGAAGTCGGAGAACCCCTCCATCACCCGGGACGTGTCGGGCGAGGGGGTCCAGCAGGCGCTCCTCAAGATCCTCGAGGGCACGGTCGCCAACGTCCCGCCGAAGGGGGGCCGCAAGCACCCGCAGCAGGACTTCATCAAGGTCGACACGACCAACATCCTCTTCATCTGCGGCGGGGCGTTCGTCGGCCTGGACAGCATCGTCGAGCGCCGCACCGCGAAGAAGACGATGGGGTTCGGGGCCGACATCGTGTCCCGCGCTGAGAAGAGCATCGGCCGGATCCTCGAATCGGTCCAGCCCGAGGACCTCATCCGGTACGGCCTCATCCCGGAGTTCGTCGGCCGCCTCCCCGTGACCGCGACCCTGCACGAGCTCGACGAGGACGCGCTGGTGCAGATCCTCACGCGGCCGAAGAATGCCCTGGTCCGCCAATACCAGCGGCTGTTCGATTTCGAGAACGTCAAGCTCGAGTTCACGGAAGAGGCGCTTCGCGCCATCGCGCGCCAGGCGATCGAGCGGAAGGCGGGCGCGCGGGGCTTGCGGTCCATCCTCGAGCACATCATGCTCGACGTCATGTACGAGATCCCGTCCCAGAGCAACATCAAGAAGTGCATCATCTCCGACGACGTCGTGAACGGCAGGATCCCCCCCGAGATCGTCCAGGGCAAGAAGGCCGAACTGGCGTAGGATTCCGACCGCGGAGGGCCTCATGGAAGACAGGAAGAGAATCCTGCCTCTGCTCCCGTTGCGCGACATCGTCGTGTTTCCGCACATGGTGGCCCCCCTGTTCGTGGGACGCGACAAGTCGATCGCGTCGCTGGAGGCCGCCCTGGCCCAGGACCGCCTGATCTTCCTGGCCGCCCAGAGGGACGCTTCCACCAACGAGCCGCTCGAGGACGACATCTTCCGGGTCGGCACGGTCTCGCACGTCATGCAGCTCCTCAAGCTCCCGGACGGGACGGTCAAGGTCCTCGTGGAGGGGCGTTACCGGGCGCGGGTGCTGCACTACCTCCCCAACGACCGGTATTTCCAGGTGAGCATCGAGGACTGTTCGCTCCAGCGCGTCGGGGGCGCCCACGGCGAGGCGCTGGTCCGCAACGTCCACGCGTCGTTCGAGAACTTCGCCAAGCTGAGCAAGAAGATCCCGGCGGAGATCCTCGCCCAGGTCGCCGCGATCGACGACCCGTCGAAGCTCGCCGACACGATCGCCTCCCACCTGCCGGTCAAGCTGTCCGACAAGCAGTCCGTCCTGGAGATGGAGACGGTCCGGGAGCAGCTCGAGAAGCTGCTCACGCTCATGGAGGCCGAGATCGAGATCCTCGAGATCGAGCGCCGGATCCGGGGCCGCGTCAAGAAGCAGATGGAGCGGACCCAGCGGGAGTTCTACCTGAACGAGCAGATGCGGGCCATCCAGAAGGAGCTGGGCCACGGGGACGAGGGGCGTTCCGACATCGACGACCTCGAGGAGAAGGTCAAGAAGAAGGGGATGAGCAAGGAGGCGCTCCAGAAGGCGGAGAAGGAGATCAAGAAGCTCCGGATGATGTCCCCGATGTCCGCGGAGGCCACCGTCAGCCGCAACTACATCGACTGGCTCGTCTCCATCCCCTGGGCGGAGCGCACCGACGACAAGCTCGACATCGACGCCGCCGAGAAGATCCTGAACGAGGACCATTACGGCCTGGAGAAGGTCAAGGAGCGGATCCTCGAGTACCTCGCGGTCCGCAAGCTCGTGACGAAGCTCAAGGGCCCGATCCTCTGCTTCGTCGGTCCGCCGGGGGTGGGGAAGACCTCCCTCGCCCGGTCGATCGCGCGGTCCACGGGGCGGAAGTTCGTGCGCATGTCGCTGGGCGGGGTCCGGGACGAGGCCGAGATCCGCGGCCACCGGCGCACGTACATCGGCGCGCTCCCCGGCAAGATCCTCCAGCAGATGAAGAAGGCCGGGACCGTGAACCCGGTGTTCCTGCTCGACGAGGTCGACAAGATGTCGATGGATTTCCGGGGCGACCCGTCGGCGGCGCTCCTCGAGGTCCTCGACCCCGAGCAGAACAACACGTTCAACGACCACTACCTCGACGTGGACTACGACCTGTCCGACGTCATGTTCATCACGACGGCGAACATGCTCCACGGCATCCCGCCGGCGCTGCAGGACCGGATGGAGATCATCCGCCTGCCCGGCTACACCGAGATCGAGAAGCTCCACATCGCCCGGCGGCACCTGATCCCGAAGAAGCTGGAGGAGCACGGGCTGTCCGCGGACCGGGTGTCGTTCGGCGACGGCGCGATCCTGCAGGTCGTCCGCTACTACACGCGGGAGGCCGGCGTGCGGAACCTGGAGCGCGAGATCGCGGGGATCTGCCGGAAGATCGCCCGGGAGGTCGTCAGGCACCCGGAGACCGCGACCGTGCGGGTGAGCCCGCCGCTGGTCCGCAGGTACCTGGGCCCGACGAAGTACCGGTACGGGGAGGCCGAGGAGAAGCGGCAGGTCGGGCTGGCGACCGGGCTCGCGTGGACGGAGGTCGGCGGCGAGCTTCTGCTGATCGAGGCGGCCATCATGCCCGGCAAGGGGAACCTCAAGGTCACGGGCAAGCTCGGCGAGGTGATGCAGGAGTCGGCCCACGCGGCCCTCTCGTACATCCGGACCCGGGCGGAGCGCATGGGCCTGGAGAAGGATTTCTACCAGAAGCTCGACATCCACATCCACGTGCCGGAGGGGGCGATCCCGAAGGACGGCCCGTCGGCGGGAATCACGATGGCGACGGCGCTCGCCTCGGCGTTCCTCAAGGTCCCGGCGCGGAACGACCTGGCGATGACGGGGGAGATCACCCTGCGCGGGCGCGTGCTGCCGATCGGCGGGGTCAAGGAGAAGCTCCTGGCGGCCCACCGGGGCGGGATCAAGACCGTGATCCTGCCGGCGGAGAACGAGAAGGACCTCGTCGAGATCCCGGCCAAGATCCGGAAGAGCCTCAAGATCATCTTCGTCGGCCACATGGACGAGGTGATCGCGGCGGCGATCGAGATGCCGGCCGACGCAAGGCCGGCCGAGCAGGCCGCGCCCCCCGGGCCGCCGGCCGTCGCCGACGCGGCCGAAGACGTCATCCGCCATTGACGGTTCAGGGACGTTCCCGGGCTCTATCCCGCGCGACGGCGATCGCCTCGGCGTTCCTCAAGGTCC
>JBLMWX010000011.1:0-4014 GCA_050257455.1 Gemmatimonadota bacterium
ATTCCCTGCACCGCCACCAACATTTTCCCGTGGCGCCGATCGAGGGAATTGAACCGGACCGGGGCGCCCCGCTCTTGGGTGAAAGGCGCTCCCTGCGGGATTTCCGCCTTGTCGCCCGTCAGAGGAGCCTGGGGGCTGGGTCGGTCACCGACCGGGCAGGGAGGAAAAGCCCGACGTTGCGGAGGGCGTCAGCCCCGGGCCGCGCCGCCGTGGCCGAAGGCGTGATCGCCGAGGCCCAGGCGGGCAATTCCCTGCACCGCCACCAAACTTTTTCCAACGCCTGACGTATTACTGCATCGGAAGAACAGGGCACGGCGGAGTGTGCCCTTGCCGGAAACGAGGATGAGCAGCATAACGATAATGCATAGTGTAACGAGAACGGCACCGGAAGCCGCCCGGCGATGAAGTATCTGCGCGTTCTCCTCGTCGACGACGACCCCGACTTCCTCGCGCAGGCCGAGAAGACGCTGTCCTCGGCCAGATACCAGGTCACGGCCGTCTCCGACTTCGACAAGGCCGGCGCGGCGCTGGCGCGCGCCAGGGGCAAGGCCGTCGTCGTGTCGGAGCTTCACGTCGGCGGGGAGAGCGGCCTCGACTTCCTCTCGAAGACGCTCAAGGACCACCCGCACATTCCCTTCGTCTTCCTGACCAGCGCGCCGCCGCTCGAGTCCGTCATCGGGGCCCTCAAGCAGGGCGCGTACGACTTCCTGAGAAAGCCGGTCGACCCCGGGATCCTGCGGCACTCGGTGGCCCGCTCCGTCGAGAAGCTCAACCTGAGTCTGGAGGGCGAGAAGCAGGAGAAGGAGGGACGGGACCTTCTCGCACGGAGCCGCACCGAGACCAAGAAGCTGAAAACCATTTCTGATTTCAAGGGCTTCCTGATCTCGACGGCGTCGCACGACATCAAGTCGCTCCTCACCGTCCTCGACGGGTACCACCAGATCATCCGGGAAAAATGCGACGGCTGCCGCGCGGCCGAGCCCCTTGCGCTTCTCGAACAGGCCCGGCGGTCGATCTACCGCCTCCGGACGATGACGTCCACGCTGCTCGACTACGAAGCCGCCGACCGGGGGGAGCTCAAGATCCTCGCGGAGCGGTTTTCGATCGACACGGTGGTCAAGGAGTGCGCGCGCTTCTACCGGCCCTACGCGGCCCAGAAGAAGGTGGACCTGGACGCCGAGGACCACGTCCCCGCCCTCGTCGTCAACGCCGACCCGGCGCGCGTCACGGAGGTCCTCGACAACATCCTTTATAACGCCGTCAAGTTCACCCCTCCCGGGGGAATCATCCGCATCGGCGCGCGGGCCGAGAACGATGGATCCGCCGCGGTGTGGGTCCGCGACACGGGGCCGGGCATTCCGAAGCCGGTTTTGAAGAAGATCTTCGACAGCAAGGAGATCGCGACAAGCAAGGATGGCAACGGGCGCATTGGGCTCGGCTTGAGCATCTGCAAGACGCTGATCGAGGCCCAGAGCGGCAAGGTCTGGATCGAAAGCAATCCCGGCAAAGGGACGACGGCCTATTTCTCCCTCCCACGGTAAATCATTACCCTTTCTGTAGAATTTAGTGTCCAGTATTCTCCCTCAAGATCCAGCACTTATTACCTTCCTGTCATACCGGCCGGCGCCGGCTACGAAAAAGATCCTCATTAAGGCCTTGAATTATGGAGAAAAAGCCAGAACAATATGCGGAGCTTTACCCTTTTTTCCCGGGGGGCATGCCGTTTGCCTACCTTCCCGCCAGTCCCAGGAGGGGGTCGAATGAACCCGCATCTGATCCTGCTCGTCGACGACGATCCGATCTTCACCCAGTTCACCCAGAATCTGCTGACGGAGAAGGGGATGAAGGTGGTGACCGCCTTCAACAAGGCGGAGGGGCTCGACCTGTTCGAGCGGCACCACCCCTCGTGCGCCATCCTCGACATCTTCCTTCCCGACGGCAGCGGGGTGGACCTCATCAAGCCAATCCGGGCCGCCGGGGCGAACACCCCCATCATCATGGTCTCGGGTCAGAGCGAGGTGGAGGAAGTCGTGCGCGCCATGAAGGACGGCGCGAACGACTACATCAAGAAGCCGTTCCGCGGCGAAGAGCTCATCCTCAAGATCGAGATGGTCCTCGAGAGCAGCCAGACCAAGTGGGAGCTCGCGGAGCTCAAGAGCAAGGTCCGGGCGGAGGAGGAGTACAAGCTTCTCTTCTCTTTGAGCGACCGGATGAGCAAGGTCCAGGCGATCGTCGACCAGGTGGCGAACACCGACATCACCGTCCTCATCACCGGCGAGAGCGGAACGGGCAAGGAGCTGGTGGCGAAGGCGCTCCACAAGGCATCCGAGCGGGCCGGGGAGCCGTTCGTCAAGGTCAACTGCGCGGCGCTTCCGCGCGAGCTCCTGGAGAGCGAGCTGTTCGGCTTCGAGAAGGGGGCGTTCACGGGGGCGCACCGCAGGAAGTACGGCCGGTTCGAGATGGCCCAGAACGGGACCATCTTCCTCGACGAGATCAGCGAGATGCACGCCGACCTCCAGTCGAAGCTCCTCCACGTGCTCCAGGAGAAGCAGTTCATGCGGATCGGCGGCGAGCGCGACGTGAAGGTCAACTGCCGGATCCTGACCGCCACCAACAAGAACCTGGAATCGATGGTCGACGAGGGGCGGTTCCGCCGCGACCTCTTCTACAGGATCAACGTGGTGAACATCGTCGTCCCCCCGCTCCGGGAGCGCAAGGACGACATCCCCCTTCTCGTCGATTATTTTTTGTCGCGCTATTCCGATATGTACAACAGGGAACCGTCCCGGATCTCGCCGCGTCTGATGGAGATGTTCCTCGACTACTCCTGGCCCGGCAACGTCCGGGAGCTCGAGAACAACATCAAGCGGTTCATCATCCTGGGCAACGAGGCGCAGCTCATCGCGGAGTTCACCCGGAAGCGCGAAAACGGCACGTACCTCTCGTTCCCGGACATGAACGGCCGGAACAGCCGCAGGCCGGAGCTCGAGCCGGTGCCCGTCGCCGTCGCCGCCGCGGCGCCGCGCAGGGCGGACGCGCCGCCGGAAGTGCTGCTCCCCGACAAGGCCACGCTCAAGGAAGTGGCCAAGATCGCGCAACGGAACGCGGAGCGCGACCTGATCGACCGGGTGCTCCGGCAGACCCGCTGGAACCGCCGCAAGGCGGCCCAGATTCTCGACATCAGCTACAAGGCGCTGCTCTACAAGATCAAGGAGTGCGGGCTGAACCAGGATTAAAGCGCGGGGGATCCGATTTCGGGTTCGCGGAATTGACGGGCTGAAGTTTTGGGGTGTACGCAGATCGGGGCAGGGGGAGGAGGAATGGTGAAAGCCATATGGGCGGTAGCCTGTTCGGTGCTGGCGATCGGGATCGTTTCCGGGCCCTTCGCCGGCTGCGCGGCCGCGCCGGTTGCGCCGAAGGAGACGGCCGCGTCGGCGCCGAAAGGGGGGGCTAACGGTTCCGGGGCGCCCGTGCTGTCCGGCCCCCAGTACCGGATCGGGGCCGAGGACGTGCTCCACGTTTCCGTCTGGGACAACAAGGATCTCACGCTCGACGTCGTCGTCCGGCCGGACGGGAAGATCTCGTTCCCGCTGATCCAGGATGTCCAGGCGGAGGGACTGACGGCGGCCCAGCTCGGCGACGTCATCCACCAGAAGCTGCTTCCCTTCATCAAGGATCCCCAGGTCTCGGTCATCGTGACCCAGATCAATGCGCCGAAGATCTACGTCCTCGGAAACGTCGCCAAGCCCGGCGCGTTCCCCCTGAGGAGCGACACGTCGGTCCTGCAGGCGCTCTCGCTGGCGGGCGGGTTCACGCAGTTCGCGTCCCCGCGAAGCATCCGGCTCGTCCGGGGGCTGGGAACGAAGCAGGAAGTCCGGAAGATCAACTACTACAACCTGGTCGAGGGCGCGGGGGAGGGGAACTATCTCCTGATGCCCGGCGACACGATCTGGGTGCCATGAAATGGACCGCACCGGCCGTTCTTCCTCGTTCCTGTCCGTCGTTCCCGCCGTC
>JBLMWX010000012.1:0-27863 GCA_050257455.1 Gemmatimonadota bacterium
GGCGGGGGTCAGGTCGACCGTGGCGCTCTTTTCGCTTCCCCAGCAGCCGGCGAGAACGATCGCCAGCCCGAGGGCCGCGAGAACGAAAAGCTTCCGATGCCGTTTCATATCGTCATGCCTCCTTTCTTTAATGGCATTTCACGCAGGTGCGTTGTCCCGCGGCCTTGTTGAGGTTGCCCTTGATGTCGTTCCAGTTGTCGGGGTGGGGGTTCACCCGCAGCCCCGTCTTGGCGCTGTGGCACTTGAGGCAGATGTCCCCGTCGGCGTGGCACGCCTGGCACGTCGGCAGGTTCCGGCGCGCCTCCTGGGCGTGGGCGCCCGCCCATTCGTGCGCCGGCAGCACCGACCCCGGGTGGCACGTCTGGCACGAGCTCGGGGAGAAGGTGGAGTGCATCGGGCCTCCGGGGAACGTGGTCAGGTTCGACCACCCCTTGCGGTGCGACTGGAACATCAGGTCCTCGGGCCGGAACCGGGCGTGGCAGTCCTTGCAGAAGGACGCGTCGTGGCACCGCTCGCACGAGGTCGGGTTGTCGAACGCCGAGATCGGGTGGATCTCCAGGAAGCTCGACCGGTGGCTCTTCGGCTTGTAGTTGGGTCCCCGGTCGTTCGACTTGTGGAGGTCCGCGGCGATCCCGCCCCCGTAATGGCAGTCCTCGCAGTACGCCTGGTCGTGACAGTCCGCGCACGGGGCGTCGGGCTTCACGGCGATCAGCCGGTGCTGGACGTTCCAGGCGGCCTGGTGGTTCGGCGAGACGTTGGACCCCACGTGGCACTCGTTGCACTCGGCCGGCTTCATGCCGTTGTAGGCCCGGTGGTCCTCCCGGGCGTAGAGCGGCTCGGTTCCCGCCAGGAGGGCGACCGCCGCCGCGCCCAGCGAACCGACGATCACGATGAGAAGGAGTCTTTTCACGTCGTCCCCTCCCTTAGAAATCGAAGTTCAGGGCGAGGCGGGCCCTGAGGTCCTTGCTGACCTGGTCGCTGATCGTGTCCTCGACCCGGGCCGCCACGGAGACGTTTTTCAGCAGCCGCGCCTCGCCGCCCACGTAGAACCGGGTCGCGTCGTCGTAGTCGTTCATCAGCTCTCGCTTGAAGCTGTCGCGCTGGATGCCGGCGGCCAGCGTGTACTTCTTGAGGAACACCCGGTCCGCCGACAGCTCGAACCCGTAGAGATTCCCGCCGGTGCCGACCCGCCAGATCGCCGCCCCGTAGATGCTCGTCCCGTCCATGGGCCGGTAGCGGACCCCCGCCTCGCCGACGTTGGCCGTGTCGCCGCCGCCGTAGCTCTCGTTCCGGTACTCCCCGTGCAGGGCGACGAGCGCGGAGAGGTCGTAGTCCGCCCGCAGCACGATCTCCTGGAACCGGTCCACGGCGAAGACGGCGAAGATCGACGAGGCGTCGAAGACCGGGATGCTCCGGAAAAACTCGGCGTTGAGCATCAGCCGGGGGATGATCGCGGTGCGGGCGCCGACCTGGATCTCGCTGAACACCTCCGAGATCGCGTCGAACCGGATCTCGGTGTAGAGCTCGCCGATCCCCCCGAACCGCTTGTTGGCCGTGAGGCCGTAGGTCTCCCGCGCGAGGTCGCTCTCGTCGTATTTCAGGTAGTACGACAGGTCGATGGCGCCGTCCGGGATGTTCGTGAGCCCGACCTGGACCGCCGCGGCGATGTCCCCCCCGTGGGTCGCCTCGCCGGTCGTGTCGAAGATGACGTCGCGTCCCCCGACGACGGTGATCGCCAGCGGGCCGACGGCCCGCGTGTCGATGCGGGCGCCGTCGACGATCCCCGCCCCCGCGCCGACGAAGAAGAACTGGCGGCCGACCCGGACGTTGGTCCCCTTCACGATCTCCTTCTTGTCGAGGTAGAGGTTGTAGAGCCGCCCCTGCACACCGCCGATCGCGGTGTCCCCCCAGGCGCGGCCGTAGCCGTTGAGCCGGAGGGTATCGTTCGCGTCGAGCTGCCGCGCCGCGAAGCGGAGGTACTGCGCGACGTCGATGTGGTCCGAGCCGAACTCGTCCGCGAACCAGAACGCCTGGGTGGACGCCCGTCCGCTCAGGGTCGCGGCCCGCGCAGGGGGAGCGCCAATCCCCAAGATCAGCAGCGCGACGAGCAGAAAGTGAGGAAGCCTCTTCATTGCTCGAACCCCCTTCTTAGGGTGCGTGGCATGCCGCGCGGCGGCGCGGCCGGTTCTCCGGGGACAGGGACAGCTCGGCTGGAAAGGCGTGCTCTTCATTCCTTCGGGAAAAGACTCGCCTCTGAAGGTCGTCGGTACGGCAGTTCAACACCAGCAATCTGGTCGGGATAATTGTATACAGTATGCGCCCGCGGGGTGCGGAGATGTCAACCGGTTTTTTTCGAGGCGAGGAACGGGTCAAATTTTGTCGTCCGTTTGCCGCGGGCGGAAGCGCCCGGGAGGAACGCGGGGGCTTCCGGTCTGGAAACCGGCTCTCGAGATACCCCGGAAAGCCTAACTGCGATGAGGACCCATTATCGTGAGAGCAGGGGCGATTGTCCATCTCTTTTTTTTCAGGTCGTCGTTTCTTGTCGCGCCGCCGCCCGGGCTGCGCATTCGCGCCCCTTAACGGGCGGCCCCGCCGCGTCGGCGTCGCCGCCGCGCCGCGACACGGCCGCTCCGATTCGGTGCGTCCCGGTGTAGAATGGTCCCGGAGGTGTCCTTGGGCCGCGACGACTGGAAATACGATGAAGAGATGTGGGATGGGACCGGCGAGGAGGAGGAGGGCGCCAAGCCCCGGACCGAGAAGCAGTGCCCCCAGTGCCTCCACTGGCTCCCCGTCGAGGCGACCTACTGCGCCTGGTGCGGCAGGATGTGGGAGGACCCGAAGCGGCGGTAAGAGGCGCCCCCCCCCGGGCCTACTCGATCAGCGCGTAGCGCGGCAGGACGGCCGCCGGGACATCCTCCAGGAACCGGGACGGGCGCGACAGCACGGTCCCGGTCGACCTCTCGAAGATATTGATCGGGTACGTGAGGACGAGCGTGTCCTTGGCCCGCGTCGCCGCCACGTAGAGGAGGCGGCGCTCCTCCTCCATGTCCTCGCCGTCCCCGGCCGCGCGGGCGAGCGGCAGCTTCCCGTCCAGCGCCCAGATGATGAAGACCGCCCGCCATTCCATCCCCTTGGCGGAGTGGATCGTGGACAGCGTGAGCGTCTCGTCCTCCCCCTCGGGCGCCGCGATGTCGTCGACGGACGCCTGCGGCGGCTCCAGCGCGATCTCCGAGAGGAAGGAGGAGAGCGTGCGGTACCGCGCGCACAGCGCCTCCAGGTGGTCGAGGTCCTTGAGGCGCCGCGGGTAGTCGTCGAACCTCGCTTCCAGGAGCGGCCGGTAGTAGGCGATCACGCGGGCCACGGTCTCGGTGACGGCGAGGCCGCCCGCGTCGCCGATCTCCCCGATCAGCCGCGCCAGCCGCCCGGCGCCCTCCGATGCCCTCATGGCCCCCAGGGACGCGAGCACCGGGAGGAGGGACGCGTCCGCGTGCGCCCGGGCGGCGAGGTCGGCGCTCCGCTTCCGGCCGACGCCGGGCACGAGCATGAGGGCCCGGGACAGGCTCAGCGTGTCCCGCGGGTTGTCGAGGAGCCGCAGGTGGGCGACCACGTCCTTGACGTGGGCGGTCTCCAGGAACTTGAAGCCGCCGTACTTCCGGTACGGAACGTGGCGCTTCGCGAGCTCCACCTCGAGGTCGAACGACAGGTAGGCGGCGCGGAAGAGGACGGCGATCTCCGAGAGGGGGATGCCGTGCTCCTCGTGGAGTTCCAGGATCCGGTCCGCGACGAAGGCGGACTGGATCCGCTCGTTCGGCGCCGACAGGACCGACGGCCTGTCGCCGCCGCCCCGGGCCGCGACGAGGCGCTTCGGGAACTTCTCGGCGGCCCCGGCGATGATCGCGTTCGTCACGTCCAGGATCGGCTGGACGCTCCGGTAGTTCTCCTCCAGGTAGACCACCTTTGTCCCCGGGAAGTCGGCGGGAAAATCCATGATGTTCCGGAAGCGGGCCCCGCGGAACGAGTAGATGCTCTGCGCGTCGTCCCCGACGGCCATGACGTTGTCGTGCCCGGCGGCGAGCAGCCGCAGGATCTCCGCCTGGATCCGGTTGGTGTCCTGGTACTCGTCGACGAGCACGTGCCGGTACGACGCGGAGACGGCCCGGCGGATCGCCTCGTCGTCGCGGAGCAGGGCGGCCAGGTGGACGAGCAGGTCGTCGTAGTCCATCAGGTTCCGGCCGCGCTTGGCGGCGGCATAGAGCCGCTGGACTTCGAGGATGCCGTCGAGGCAGTACAGGAAGTGCGGCGCGTCCCGGGCGACCGCGTCCTCCAGCGCCTCCTCCCGGTTCACCGCCCGGCTGATGAGCTCGGCGAGCGTCTCCTTCTTCGGGAACCGCGCGGCACGGTGGGCGGCGTGGACCTCGTGACGCACGAGCCCCACCAGGTCCTCCGCGTCGGCGCGGTCCAGGATGGTGAAGTTCTCGCCGAACCCCGCGGCGGCGGCGTGGCGGCGCAGGATCGTGTTGGCAAAGGAGTGGAAGGTGCCGCCGGACACCCTGTCGCACCGGCGGTCGAGGAGGAGCGAAGCCCGCCGGAGCATCTCCTCGGCCGCCCGGCGCGTGAAGGTCAGCAGGAGGATGGACGGGGGCGGGTGGCCCGTCTCCACGAGCCGCGCCACGCGGTAGATGAGCGTGCGGGTCTTCCCCGTGCCCGCCCCGGCGACGGCGAGGAGCGGCCCGTCGCCGTGCAGGACCGCCTCCGCCTGGCGCGGGTTCAGGACCTTTTCGTAGTCGATCCCGCCGCCGGCCGCGACCTCCCGGATCGAGTACGCGCGCCTCGGGGCGGTCCGGTCGTCACGCCGCATAGCAGTAAAGGCAGCCGTGGCGGCACGTCCGGTAGGTGCCGATGTCCCGGGACGCCGCGCAGAGGCACCCCTCGCGGACCGGCGACGGGGCGGCGCAGGCGGGCATCTCCGGGTAGACCGCCGACAGGTGCCCGATGTCGATGCACGCCGCGCCGGGGATTCCCCAGTCCCGCAGGAGGGGCGAGCAGCAGGACACCGTGCGGAATCCGCGCGCGCGGCCGATGGCGGCGATCCGGTCCACCGCGCCGCGCAGCCCCGCCGAGGGCCGCCACAACCCCGGCGCGTGACGCGTCGCCCTGACGCTCTTGCGGTACGGCTGCGCGACGCTCAGCGTGCACCGCCCCGAGAGCCCTTCCAGGCGGGCCGAGATCCGCTCGAACCGGGCGACGATCTCCCGGGGCTCCTCGCCGGGGAGGATCGGATCGAATCTCCAGAGGACCCGCTGCGTCCCGACGGTCTCCGAAAGCTCCCGGAACGCGGCGAGCGCCTCCTCGAGGGGCGGCGCCGACGGCTCGAGCTCCCGCGGGTACCCGGTCACGGTCACGTGGAAGACGGACCGGTATCCGCCGCGCTCCAGGCGGTCCACGACCGGGAGGAACGGCCGGGGATTCCGGGTCCAGAACACGAACGCCGCCACGTCGTCCCGCTCAAGCGAAATGGACGCGGGGCGTCCCGAATACGGGTTGCGGTACTCGGCGCTCCTCCGCGACAGGCAGCCGGAGAACCAGTCCGGGAAGAACGCCGGGATGTCGGTGCGCCGCGACGCGCTGATCAGCCGGGGAGAAACCACGAAACCATTTTACCATTCCGGGCGTTGCATTGTTCCGCGCCGGTTTCGGCCCCGCGGGGTTCGGCCTGCGGGGTTGGACCTTGACAGCCCCCCGGGCGGCTGGTAAGGTGACGGCTGTTCTGTTGCGGGACCGTCGCGCGGTGCAACGGGATGGCAGCAGCATATCCGGAAGGAGGTAAAGGCAAGTGGCTCAGGGCACAGTGAAGTGGTTCAATGACGCGAAAGGTTACGGGTTCATCGCTCAGGAGGGCGGGCCGGACGTCTTCGTGCACTTCAGCGCGATCAAGGCCGAAGGGTTCAAGTCGCTCAAGGAGGGCGAGCGCGTCGAGTTCGAGATCACGGAAGGCCCCAAGGGGCCGCAGGCCGCAAACGTCGTCAAGGTGTCCTGACGGGCCGCCCCGAAGGGTACAACCCCGACTCCGAAAACCCCGGCGGACCCCCGCCGGGGTTTTGTTTTTCGAGGACATGTTCCCCCGGAACCCGAGTCCCCCGTTCCCGAAGACCGTCGCGGCGGCCCGCGCCCTGCAGGAGCGCCTGAAGGGCCGGGTGCGGCTGGTGCCGCTTCCGGCGGAGCGGGTCCGCTTGGTCGGAGCGGCGGACGTCACCTACGTGGAGGAGAAGGAGACCGTCGCCGCGGCCATCGTCGTGGTCGACGCTGCCACCGGGGCGGTCGTCGAGGAGCGGACGGCCACGGTCCGCACCGCGTTCCCGTACGTCCCCGGTTACCTCACCTTCCGGGAAGGGCCCGCCGTCCTGGCGGCCTGGAGAACACTGCGGCGGAAGCCCGACGCGATGCTGTTCGACGGGCACGGGATCGCCCATCCCCGCCGCTTCGGGATCGCCTCCCACATGGGGGTCGTGCTGTCGGTCCCGAGCGTGGGGTGCGCGAAGAAGCGGCTCGTCGGCGAGCACGGGGAGCCGGGGCCGGACCGGGGCGACTGGGCGCCGCTCTCGATCGACGGGAAGACCGTCGGCGCGGTGCTCCGGACGAGGCGGGGCGTCAAGCCCGTGTTCGTCTCGCCGGGGCACCGGGCGGACCTCCCCACGGCGATCGCCCTCGTGCTCCGCCTCTGCTCGGCGTACCGGCTCCCCGATCCCGCCCGGCGCGCGCACCAACTCACGCGGGAGCTCCGCTCCGACGCGAAAGTCCGGGGACGTTCCTGAACTGTTCGCGCCTTCCGCTCTTCCGTCTCCCGCGCTTCGCGACGAACCCGGCAGGTCGTGCGGATCAGCGGGCGGGGGCTGCCGGCGGGGCCTGCGCGGGAGCCGTCGGCGCCTGCGCGGGTGGCATCCCCTGGGGCGGCACCGGCTGCTGGCCCACGGGCGCCGGCATCGCGGGCGCCGCCGCCCCGCCCCGCATGATGCTGGACGCGGGTCTGGCGCCGGAGAAGTAGGCGAGGTACAGGGAGGTGCACATGAAGACGACGGCGGCGACGGCGGTCAGCTTGCTCAGGAAGCTCGTGGGGCCGCTCGACCCGAACAGGGTCTGGGACGACCCGCCGCCGAAGACGGCCCCGATGTCGGCGCCCTTTCCCGTCTGGAGCAGGATGATGAGGATGAGCGCAACGGAAACGACGATGTGCAGGATGACGACCAGCGTGTACATGGCGAACGACGATTCCTCCGTCAGGTGAACTTCACGATCCGGGCAAACGACTCGGCTTTCAGGCTCGCTCCTCCGACCAGCGCTCCGTCGATGTCGCCCTGCGCCATGAGCGTGTCGACGTTGTCCGGCTTGACCGACCCCCCGTAGAGGATCCGGACCGAGGCGGCGGCCCCGGTTCCCCACGCGCCCGCGAGCCCCTTGCGCAGCAGGGCGTGGACCTCCTGGGCCTGCGCGGGGGTCGCGGTCCGGCCTGTCCCGATGGCCCAGACGGGCTCGTACGCCACGACGACCTGCGCCGCCGCCGATGCGGGCACGCCGGAGAGCCCGTCGCGCAGCTGGCGCTCCACGACATCGAACGTCTTCCCCGACTCCCGTTCCGCGAGCGTCTCGCCCAGGCACATGATCGGCGTGAGACCCGCCTCCAGCGCGGCCTTGACCTTGCGGTTCACCGCCTCGTCGGTCTCGGCGAAATATTGCCGCCTTTCCGAGTGGCCGATGATCGCGTGCGTCGCCCCGGCCTCCTTGACCATCCCGGGGGAGACTTCCCCCGTGAACGCCCCCTCGGGGGCGAAATGGACGTTCTGCGACGCCACGCCGATCCCGCTGCCGCGGACCGCGTCCGCCACCGCCCGGATCGCGAGGTACGGGGGCGCGAGGACGATCTCGACGCCGCTCACCCCCGACACGAGGGGAAGGAACTCCCGCGCGAAGGCCGCGGCCTCGGCGGCGGTCTTGTACATCTTCCAGTTGCCGGCGATGAGCGGCGTGCGCATCCGCCTACTTCCCCCGCGACACGAACTTCGCCAGGTCGAGCATCCGGCAGGAGTAGCCCCACTCGTTGTCGTACCAGGCGAGGACCTTGAGCAGTTTCCCGCCGATGACCTTGGTGGAGGGGGCGTCGAACTCCGAGGAGTACGGGGAGTGGTTGAAGTCCACGGACACGAGCGGCTCCTCGACGTAGCGCAGGATGCCCTTCAAGGGACCTTCCGCGGCCTTCTTGACCGCGGCGTTGACCGCCTCGGCCGTGGCCTCCCTGGACAGCTCGACCGTCAGGTCCACCACCGAGACGTTGGGGGTCGGGACCCGGATCGCGCCGCCGTCGAGCTTGCCTTTGAGCTCCGGGATGACGAGCGCGACCGCCTTGGCCGCGCCGGTCGTGGTCGGGATCATCGAGACCGCGGCCGCCCGCGCCCGCCGCAGGTCCTTGTGCGGCAAGTCGAGGATCCGCTGGTCGTTCGTGTAGGCGTGGATCGTGGTCATGAGCCCCCGCTCGATCCCGAACGCGTCGAGGATGACCTTGGCCACGGGTGCGAGGCAGTTCGTCGTGCACGACGCGTTGGAGATGATCCGGTGCTTCGCCGGGTCGAACGTCTTCTCGTTGACCCCCATCACGAAGGTCGCGTCGGGATTCTTGGCCGGCGCCGAGATGAGGACGCGCTTCGCCCCCGCCGCGAGGTGCTTCTCGGCGCCCTCGCGCTCGGTGAACTTTCCGGTCGATTCCACGACGACTTCCACCCCGAGCTTTCCCCACGGCAGCTCCCCGGGGTCCTTGGCGGCGAGGACCTGGACCTTCCTTCCCGCGACCGCGAGGGCCCCGTCGGCCACCGCGACATCTTCGTCGAACCGGCCGTGGACCGAGTCGTACCTGAGCAGGTGGGCGAGCGTCTTGGCGTCCGTGATGTCGTTGACGGCGACGATTTCCAGCGCGGGATCCTTGTACGCGGCGCGGAAGAAATTCCGCCCGATCCGGCCGAACCCGTTGATGCCGACCTTGACAGCCATTTCTCCCCTCCTGGCGCGAGTGGTTGGTATTGTTCAAGGAAAAGCGGGAAGACCCAATTATACCCCCGTCCGCGGCCCTGTCAAATCGTTCCGCCTGCTATAATGAAGACGTTTTTCTTTCCACACATTTTCCGGATGGGGGCGGCGGGCCCGTTGGCGGGGAAACCGAAGGTGGTCATCACCCGGCTGCTGCCGGGCGTCTCCGTGGAGCGGATCGGGGAGACGGCGGTCCTTGCGGCTCCCCCTCCGGACGGGCCGATGGCGCGGGACGAGCTGCTCCGCCTCGCGCCGGGCGCCGCGGGGATCCTGTGCACCCTGGCCGACCGCGTCGACGCGGCCCTTCTGGACGCGGCCGGGCCGTCGCTCCGCGTCGTCTCGAATTACGCCGTCGGCGTCAACAACATCGACGTGCCCGAGGCGACGCGCCGCGGCGTCCGGGTGTGCAACACCCCCGGCGTCCTCACCGACGCCACGGCCGACCTCGCGTTCGCCCTGATGCTTTCGGCGGCCCGCCGGTTCTCCGAGGCGGAGAGGTCGTTGCGGGCGGGGCGGTTCCACGGGTGGGACCCCTGGGGGTTTTTGGGCGTCCCGGTCTTCGGGAAGACGCTGGGAATCGTGGGGATGGGGAAGATCGGGACCGCCGTCGCGGCGCGGGCGCGGGGGTTCGCGATGCGGATCCTCTACAACAGCCGCGGGCGCCTGCCGGAGGAGCGGGAACGGTCGCTGATGGCCGCCTACGCCCCGCTCGACGACCTTTTGCCGGCCAGCGACTTCGTCGTGCTGTGCGTCCCGCTCACGGACGCCACCCGGCGGCTCATCGGGCCGGAGCGGCTGGCGCGGATGAAGCCCGGCGCGGTGCTCGTCAACGTGGCCCGGGGGGAAGTCGTGGACGAGGCCGCCCTGGCGGCTGCGCTCGCGGAGGGGCGGATCTTCGCGGCCGGGTGCGATGTCTACGAGCGGGAGCCCGAGGTCCACCCGGACCTGCTCGCGGCGCCGGGCGCGATCCTCGTCCCGCATATCGGGAGCGCGACCCGGGAAGCGCGGGAGGCGATGGGACGGCTCGCCGCGGAGAACCTTCTCGCGGTTCTCGCGGGGGCCGAGCCCCCGCATCCCGTCAATTGAGCTCCAGCCCCTTCTTCCTGAGGATCTCGGCGGCGTCGAACGTGCCGGTCTTGGAGAAGGGGATCCGCACCGTCCCCGCGATGGGCGCGCGGAGGGCCGCGGAGCCGTTCAGCTCGTAGTGCAGGGAGCGCTTCGCGAAGACCCGGCGCGCGGCTTCAGCGAACGCCTCGGGCCGGAACGTGACCGGGATCCTGACGACGGTGATCCCCGACGCGCCGATCCGGGTCTCCTCGGCCCGCTCCCCCTCGGCCACGGTCCGGGTGTCCATGATCGCCGAGTACGCGACGTGGACCACCGTGAGCGCGTAGTCGTTGGGGTTGTTCACTTCGAGGCTCACGACCGCCGTCCACGGGAGCCCGGGGTCGACGAGGGGATTCGAGGTGAACGCGAAGTCGATCACCCGGACCCGCGGCGCCCGGAACGCTTCCCGGATGAGGGACGTGCAGGAGAGCGGCGAAACCGCTGCCGGAAGCAGCGCGAGGATGAGGAGGAAGCGCTTGGCCATTCGATTGTCCGACGTCCGGGTCCCCGTCGATCTCCCGGAAGACGAGCTCCTGTCCCGGGTCCTCTCCATTATAGGAGTCCCTGCCGGAGAGGTGGTACGGTTTTCGGTGGCGCGGCGCGGCCTCGACGCCCGCCGGAAGGGGGCCGTCCGGCGCGTCTTCGCGGTGGACCTCTCCCTGCGGGAGGGTGCCCTCGAAGACGCCGTCTGCGCCCGCGTCCCGTCCGCGAGGCGGCGCGAGCCGCCGCCCGACCCGTTCCCCACGCGCCGGATCCGCCCGCCGGCCGTGCGCCCGGTCGTCGTGGGGGCCGGCCCCGCGGGACTGTTCGCGGCGCTGACGCTGGCCCGGTTCGGCGCCCCGCCGGTGGTCCTGGAGCGCGGGCGGCCGGTCGACGAGCGGGCCCGGGACGCCGCGGCGTTCTGGACGAAGGGCGCGCTCGATCCCGAGAGCAACGTGCAGTTCGGCGAGGGGGGGGCGGGAACGTTCTCGGACGGGAAGCTTTCCACCCGGATCGGGGACCCCCTCGTCGAGCACGTGGTCGGCGTCTTCGCCGAGTTCGCGCGGCTGCCGGGACTTGCGCAGGACGCGAAGCCGCACGTGGGCACGGACCGCCTCCGGGACTTCTGCGTCCGGATGCGCGAAGAGCTCATCGGGCTGGGCGCCGAGGTGCGGTTCGGGGCGAGGGTCGCGGACCTCGTGACGGAGGGCCGGGCGGTGCGGAGCGTGCGGCTGGCCGGGGGCGGGGAGGTCCCGTGCGCCCATCTGGTGCTCGCCGTCGGCCACTCGGCGCGGGACACCGTCCGAATGCTTCTCGCCCGCGGCGTCCCCATGGCGGCCAAGCCGTTCGCCGTGGGTTTCCGGGTCGAGCATCCGCAGGAGTTGATCGACCGCATCCAGTATGGGAAAATGGCGGGCCGCCCGGGCCTTCCCCCCGCCGACTACCGGCTGGCGGCGCGCGACCCCGCCGGCCGCGGCGTATACTCGTTCTGCATGTGTCCCGGCGGCGAGGTCATGGCGGCGCCGTCCGCGCCCGGGGAGATGCCGGTGAACGGGATGAGCACCCGCGCCCGCCGCTCGGGGATGGCCAACAGCGGGATCGTCGCGGCGGTGACGGCAAGCGATTTCGGCGTCGGCGACGCCCTCGCGGGCGTCCGGTTCCAGGAGACGATCGAGGCCCGGGCGTTCCAAAGGGGCGGGGGAGGATTCGGCGTGCCGGCGGCGAACCTCCTGGCCTTCGTCCGCGGGAAGGACCTGAACCTCTCCCGCGGCAGGGTGCTGGCGCCCCGGGTGGTCCGGGCGAACCTCTCCGGCATCCTCCCGCGGGACGTGGAGGACGCCGTCCGGTTCGGGGTGAACGCCTTCGGCGCGTCGATGCGCGGGTTCCTCACTCAGGAGGCGACGCTGTACGCCGTCGAGTCGCGCACGTCGTCGCCCGTGAGGATGGCGCGCGACAATTACGAATCCGGGGGCGTCGAAGGGCTGTATCCTGCGGGGGAGGGGGCGGGGCACGCGGGCGGAATCGTCTCCTCCGCCGTGGACGGGATCCGCGCGGCGCTGAGGATCCTCGAAAAACTCGCGACATGACGATGGAGGGCCGGATGCCGAAGGTCAGGTACGTGAAGGACATCAAGGAAGGGGAGCAGGTCCGGGACCTCTTCCTCGTGGCGGCCAAGGCGCTCCTGTCGAGCAACGCGGGGAAGCCGTACATGAGTCTCGCGCTTCGCGACCGGACGGGGCAGATCGAGTGCCGCGTCTGGGACCGCGCCGACGAGATCGCCCGGCGGTTCGACCGGGACGACATCGTCGAGGCGTCCGGCAGCGCCATCCTGTACCAGGGGCGGATCCAGCTCAAGGTGCACGACGTCCGGAAGGCGGAAGGGGAGAGGGCCGACCTCTCGGAATTCCTCCCCGTGACGAAGAAGGGGATCGACCCGCTCTGGAGAGAGCTCCAGGGGCTGGTCGCCGGCGTCCGGGACGAGCACCTGCGCGCGCTCCTGGCGCGGGTCTTCCCGGATCCTCCCGGGACGGAGACGGCGCGCCGTTTCCGGCAGGCCCCGGGGGGAAAGAGCATGCACCACGACTACATCGGCGGGCTCCTCGAGCACACGGTCTCGGTGGCGTCCGTCTGCCGGTTCCTGGCCGGGCATTACGAGGGGGTGAACGGGGACCTGCTCGTCGCCGGGGCGCTTCTCCACGACATCGGGAAGGTGGAGGAGCTCTCCTACGAGGGGGCGTTCGACTACACCGACGAGGGACGCCTGCTCGGCCACCTCTACATGGGGGCGGAGTGGGTGTCGGGCGAGTGCGCGAAGATCGCCGGCTTCCCCGCGGAGACGGCGATGCTCCTCAAGCACATGATCCTGTCGCACCACGGGGAGCTCGAGTACGGCTCGCCCAAGCGCCCCAAGACGATGGAGGCGATCCTGCTCCACTTCGTGGAGAACATGGACGCCAAGGCGAACGCGTTCCTGGAGGCGATGGACGACCTGCGCGCCGGGGCGCGCTGGACCGACTACCAGCGGATGTTCGAGCGCTACCTCTACGCGGGGCCGCGGGAGCCGAAGGGGTAGCGCCGCCGTTCAGGTCCTCGTGCCGGCGGCGAGGGCGACCGATTCCCTGACGGCGTCGAGGTAGGGGACCATCGCGTCGAACCGGTTCTCCGGGCAGGAGAACCGGATCAGGCACCGGGTCCCGCCCTGCTGGAAGACGAGGGCGGCGCACCGCAGCTTCGTCCCGCCGATCTCGTCGCCGTAGACGATCTTCCGCCACGTCCCGCCCGGCGCGCGGACCTCCCCCTCGTCGACGACCCCGTTCCTGTAGGCGGCCGCCGACCGCGTCTGCCGCCACTCGTCCTCCCGGCCATCCGGGACCGGGACGGCGTCGGCCGCGACGACGATGACGGCCTCGCCGGACCGGGGCTCCGCCGTCCTGAAGACGACCCGGTCGTCGCCGGCCCTCTCCACGGTCCATCCCCGCGGCGCGTTGACGGAAAAACTCTTCATCGCCAGCGGCCCCTCGGAATCGCCCCCGGCCCAGTTGAGGCCGACCAGCAGGAAGCAGGTGAAAAACATAAGGAAAACGCCGACCGTCTTCTTCATCGTCTTGCCTCCGGGCGCCGTCGGGCGAACAGGTTCGCGATCTCGAACGGTTTCACGCAAAGGAGGGCGAGGGCCCATGGGGTCGGCATGGCGTTCCGTGACAAGGCGGCCACGAAGCGGAGAAGGGCGAACACGTTCCGGCGATCCCTTCGCGTCGCGGGGTGTCGCGTCAACCCGCGGATTGTGGCTTGTTCGGCGGCCGCGCGGAGGAACTTTAGGCGATTCGGACGCCCTATCCCACTTCGTCGAACGACCGGAGCCGGAACGAGACGCCGGGGATCGACTCGGCCAGCCGCCGGACCGCGTCGTGATCGAGCTCCGGGAGCGCCACGGCGGTAGCGACGACGGACGGGACGTGCCGGGGCGCCCTTCGGAGGAAGTCGAGGAGGGCGGGGAACGAGGCCGCCCCGTACCGGTTGGGGCAGATCCGGGCGTACGTCTCGGCGTCGGGGGCGTTGAGGGAGACCGAGAGGGCGTCGACGAGGCCCGCGAGCTCCGGGAGAATGTCACGCCCGTGCACGAGGTTGGCCAGCCCGTCCGTGTTGATCCGGATCCGGGCGCCCCTGGCTTTGAGCGCCCGGGCGACGGCCTTGACGTCGTCGAGCCGCAGCAGCGGCTCGCCGAAGCCGCAGAAGACGATCTCGTCCGCGGCGGACGGGTCTCCGACCTCGGCGAGGATCTCCGCGACGGACGGCTCGGCCGGGAGCTTGAGGTAGTGTCCCTTCACGTGGTAGTCGGTCCGCTTCGCGCAGAAGACGCACGCGTTCGTGCACCGGTTCGTGACGTTGAGGTAGAGGGAGTTTCGAATCCGGTAGGAGACGCGCACCTCCTCCTCCGCGGGGATCCGGAAGATCCGCAGCGCGTTCAGCGTCGTGACCCGGCCGACGTCCCCGGGCGACAGCCCCTTGATCTCGGCGATCTTCCGGGCGACGAGGGGAACGTACGACGGCTCGTTCGGCTTCCCGCGGTGCGGCAGCGGCGCGAGGAACGGGCAGTCGGTCTCGACGAGGAGCTTCTCCAGCGGGAGCCGCGCGACTGCCTCCGCCTGCGCCCCCGACCCCTTGTAGGTGATCGCCCCCGGGATCGAGACGAGGAAGTTCAGGCCGACGGCCTTGCGGGCTATCGCGAGGTCGCCCGAGAAGCAGTGGATGATTCCCCCCGCCTCGTGCGCCTTCTCCTCGGCGAGTATGGCGAGCGTCTCGTCGTGGGCGTCCCGGTCGTGGACGATGACGGGGAGGCCGCGGCGCCGCGCGAGGCGGATCTGCTCGCGGAAGGCGGCCCGCTGGGCGTCCCGCGGCGACCGGTCCCTGTAGAAATCGAGGCCCGTCTCGCCGATCCCGACGACCTTGTCGCAGCGGGAGAGGCGGTCGAGCCGCTCGATCGCCGCGTCGGAGCAGGAGGCGGCGTCGTGCGGATGGAGCCCGACGGCCGCGTAGACCCCCGCGTGGCGGTGCGCGATTTCAATCGCCCGTTCTGAGCTTTCCGGGTCGATGCCGATGGTGACGATCCGCGAGACCCCCGCCTCGCGGGCGCGCCGCACCACGTCGGCTTCCATGCCGCGGAGAGGGTCGAGGTCGAGATGGGCGTGGGTGTCGAAATACACCGGCTGGAGGGACTCCGCTACTCCTCGATGCGGGGAAACGCGACCGCCGATTTCGGGAGAATCGCGCCGATCTTCAGGCCCCCCCACGCCCCGGCCTTGTCCAGGACCGCGGCCTCCACCCGCCCGTCGCAGCCGAGCGCTTCCCACATCTTCTGGGCGGCGGCGGGGACGAAGGGGGCCGCGAGGAGGACGCAGATCCGGGCGGTCTCGAGGATGTTGTAGAGGACGGTCCCGAGCCGCTCCCTGCGGGCCGGGTCCTTCGCCAGGGTCCAGGGCGCGGAAACGTCCACGTACTTGTTGCCGGCCTTGACGAGCTCCCACGCCGCCCCGAGGGCCTTGTGGAACTCGAGATCCTCCATCGCCGCATCGACCGCGGCCATGACCTCGCGGGACTTGGCGGCGAGCGCGAGGTCCTCCTCGCCGGGCGGGGCCGGCGCGGGGACGGCGCCGCCGAAATATTTCCCCAGCATCCCCAGCGTCCGGTTGATGAGGTTGCCGAAGTCGTTGGCGAGCTCGGAGTTGACCCGGTGGACGAGCGCCTTCCGGGAGAAGTCGCCGTCGAGGCCGAACGGGACCTCGCGCAGGAGGAAGTAGCGGAACGCGTCCGCCCCGTACGTCTGCACCATCTCGTACGGGTCGACGACGTTGCCGAGCGACTTGCTCATCTTCTGCCCCTCGACCGTCCACCACCCGTGCGCGAACACGCCGAGCGGCGGGGCGACTCCGGCGGACATGAGGAACGCCGGCCAGTAGACGGCGTGGAACCGCAGGATGTCCTTCCCGACGAGGTGGATGTCCGCGGGCCAGAACGTGTCGAAGAGCGCGCCGCCGTCGGGGTAGCCGACGCCGGTGATGTAGTTCGTCAGCGCGTCGTACCAGACGTAGATCACGTGGCCGGGGTGGTCCGGGACCGGGATTCCCCACGTCAGCGACGTGCGGGAGAGGGAGAGGTCGTTCAGGCCCCCCGCGACGAAGGCGACGACCTCGTTGCGCCGGCTTTCGGGGCGGATGAACGTCGGGTTCCTCTCGTAGTAGTCGAGGAGCGGCCGCTGGTATTTCGAGAGGCGGAAGAAGTACGACGGCTCCTTCCGCTTCTCGACGGCGCGGCCGCACGTCGGGCACTTCCCGTCGGCGAGCTGCAGCTCGGTCCAGTACGCCTCGTCGGGAACGCAGTACCACCCCTCGTACTCGCCGAGGTAGATGTCGCCGTTGGCGAGCGATTTCCGGAAGAGGGCCTGGACGGAGGCGTAGTGGCGCGGCTCCGACGTCCGGATGAAGTCGTCGTTCGTGATGCCGAGCGCGGGGGTGAGCCCCTGGAACCGGGTGACGACGCGGTCGGCGAGCTCCCGCGGCGACATCCCCTGGAGGGCGGCGCTCTTCTGCACCTTCTCGCCGTGCTCGTCGGTCCCGGTCAGGAAGAAGACCTTCCGTCCCCGCATCCGGTGGTACCGCGCCACCGCGTCGGCGGCGATCGTCGTGTAGGCGTGGCCGATGTGCGGGACGTCGTTCACGTAGTAGATGGGCGTCGTGATGTAGAACGTCCCCTTCACGCCTGTCCCTCCTCGTCGTCGAAGCGGAAGGAGAGGTCCTCGCCCTCGTCCGGCGCGGCCTCCGCCGGCGCCGGGGCGCAGGGACGCGCCGGGCACCGTTCCCGCCCCCGGTTCCGCGAATACGAGTCGTGCTCGTAGATGAGGCAGCACATGAGGCGACCGCACACGCCCGAGAGCTTGGCCGGGTTCAGGGCGAGCCGCTGGTCCTTGGCCATCCGGACCGTGATCGGCTCGAAGTCGGCCAGGAACGCCGCGCAGCACAGCTCCTTGCCGCAGGGCCCGACCCCGCCGACGACCCGCGCCTCGTCGCGGACCCCGATCTGCCGCATCTCGATCCGGGTCCGAAGCTCGTGGGCCAGGTCCTTGACGAGCTCCCGGAAGTCGATCCGGCCGTCCGCGGTGAAGTAGAAGATCGACTTGCTCCGGTCGAGGAGGACCTCGGTCCGCACGAGCTTCATCGGGAGCTTCCGCGCCTCGATCCGGGCGAGGCAGAAGGCCTGGGCGTCGGCCTCCCGCCGCGCGTTCTCCTGGTGGGCGCGCAGGTCGTCCGCCGTCGCCGGCCGGACGACCCTGGCGTACGGGGGCCTGGGGCCCGGGGGCGCGAGCCCGTCGATGCGCTGGGTGACCTCGCCGAGCACCGTCCCGCGCTCGGTCTGGACAACCGCGTAGTCCCCTTTTTTCAGCGGCGTCCCGGTGCAGTCGAAGTGGTGCGTCTTGCTGACGCCCCGGAGCCGGATTCCCGCGAGATCCATTCTCGGGCTATTCCTTCCCGTGCAATCCAAACAGAAATGCCTCCAGCAGGAGCGGCTTCTGGGCCTGGGGAGGCATCCCGGACACGGCGAGGAGCTCCCGGAGCGCGCGCGTCCACTCGCCCGGGTCCCTTCGGGCGGCGACGGGGCGGAGGAGCTCCCGCAGATCCCGGTTCATTATAGCCCCTTCGGCCCCGGAAGATAAGAGGGCGAGATCCCGGAGGACGGACAGGGGGACCGCGAGGAGCGGCGCCGCTTCCCCGGCGCCCTTCCATCCGGCCGCGGTCCGGGAGATCGCGGCCGGATCCGGCTTGGCCAGGAGGCGAAGCCACTCCGCCCGCTCCTCCTCCGCCCCGTCCAGCAGCTCGAGGGCCCGCCCGGGGCTTCCCCCCGCGCACGCGACGGCGGCGCGGATCGCTTCGGGCCGCGTCCCCGCGCCTTCCGGGAGACCGCGGAGGATCTCCGCCGCCTCCTCCGGCGGGAGGGGGGAGAACGGGACTTTCTGGCACCGGGACACGATCGTCGGCGGGAGCCGCGAGAGGCGGTGGGAGACGAGAACGAGGTGCGTCGCCGGGGGGGGCTCCTCGAGCGTCTTCAGCAGGGCGTTGGCGGCCTGGACCGTCAGCCGGTCCGCCGGGACGACGAGGGCGACCCGCGGGCGGTCGGAGAACGCCTTGAGCGAGAGCTCCTCCTGGAGGCGCCGGACGTCGTCGATCAGGATGTTCCGGCCCTCGGGGAGGACCCGGAGGAGGTTCGGGTGGGAGCCCGAGGCGCACAGGAGGCAGTCCGGGCACGTCCCGCACGCGTCGCCCGCGGCCGGCGCGCGGCACAGAAGCGCCGCCGCGAACGCCTCGGCCGCCTTCTCCTTCCCGATCCCCTCCTCGCCGAAGAAGAGGATCCCCGGCGGGACCTTTCCCGAGGCCAGGTATCGGCCGAGGAGCGCGACGGCCCGGCCCTGCCCGCGGATGTCCGCGAGCCGCGCTACCATCCGAGCCGCCCGACCGCGGCGCGCACCCCCTCGAACACCGCATCGGCCGACGCGGACCCGTCGACGCGCACGATCCGGTCCGGGTGCCGCCGCCAGAGACTCAGGTACCCGTCGCGCACCTGCCGGTGGAACTCGAGGGATTCGCCTTCGAGACGGTCGAGGATGCGGCCGCGCCCGGCGATGCGCCGGAATCCCTCCTCCGGCGCGACGTCGAGCAGGAGGGTGAGGTCGGGCGCGACGCCCGCGGACGCGAACGTGTTCAGGCCTTCGATCCGGGACACGTTGATCCCCCGGGAGAACCCCTGGTACGCGACGGTGGCGTCGCAGAACCGGTCGCAGAGGACGGCCGTCCCGTCCGCGAGCGCCGGAAGGATGACCGCCCGGACGTGCTGCGCCCGCGCGGCCTCGTAGAGGAGGAGCTCGGTTTCGGGAAAGACGGACTCGTCCCTCGGGGAGAGCAGGAGCGCCCGGATCTCGTTCGCCAGGGGGGTTCCCCCCGGCTCGCGGGTCACGAGGTGGGGGATTCCTTTCGCCGCGAGGTACCCGGAGAGTCGCCGGACCTGGGTGGTCTTGCCGGACCCCTCGATCCCCTCGAACGTGACGAAGGGAGTGCGCACGGCATCAACACTCGGAGAACCCGCACGACCGGCACTTGAGGCACCCCTCCTGCATCTCCACCTGGCTGCCGCAGTCGGGGCACGCGCCCCGGGCGATCTCCAGGTCGCCGTCCGGCCGCGCAGAGCGCTTCGCGGCCGGCGGGGCCTCCGGCTTCCCCGGCGCCTCGCGGGCGCCCGCGAGCATGGCGTCGACGCTCTCCATGTACCACTCGATCGCCTTGGCCACCGCGTCCGCGCACGACATGATCTTCCCGCCGTGGCCGCCCCAGGCCGGGAGGTGGCAGGAGATGCCCTTGAGCTGCTTGACGATCACGTCGGGCCGGACGCCCGAGCGCAGGGCGAGCGACGCCAGGCGGCCGATCGCCTCGGACTGGGAGGCCGCGCAGCCGCCGGCCTTCCCCATTTGGTTGAAGACCTCGAACATCCCCTTGTCGTCGCGGTTCATCGTGACGTAGATCTTGCCGCACGACGTCTTCATCTCCTTGGTCACGCCGATCAGGGTGTCGGGCCGGGGGCGGGGGGCGACGTACCCGTCCGCGTCCGCGCGGGCGGCGCGCGGGGGAGCGGCCTCCGCCGCGGGACCGGGCTCCGCCGCGCCGGCGACGTTGACCTCGCCGATGTTCAGGACCTGCTCCTCCCGGCTCTTGTCCCTGTAAACGGTGACGCCCTTGCACCCGAGGCGGTACGCGAGGAGGTAGACCTTGCGGATGTCGTCCCGCGTCGCGTCGGACGGGAAGTTGACGGTCTTGGAGACGGCGTTGTCCACGTATTTCTGGAAGGCGGCCTGCATCCTCAGGTGCGCCTCCGGGGAGATGTCGTGGGCCGTGACGAAGACCCGCCGGACGTCCTCGGGGATCCCCGCGACGTCCCGCAGCGTCCCCCTCTCGGAGATCTCCTTCATGAGCGCGACCGTGTAGAGGGACAGCCGCCGCATCTCGGCCTCGAAGAGGGGGTGGACCTCGACGAGGTGGTCGTTGTCCATCACGTTCCGGATGAACGACAGGGCGAAGACCGGCTCGATGCCGCTGCTGCACCCGGCGATGATGCTGATCGTCCCGGTGGGGGCGATCGTCGTCGTGGTCGCGTTGCGCAGGGGGACGGCGCCCTTCTCCGGGTAGACGCTCACGGGGTAGTTCGGGAAGGCGCCCCGCTCGTGGGCGAGGAGGGCCGAGGCGGCCTTCGACTCGTCCTGGAGGAAGCTCATCACCTCCTGCCCGACGGCCAGGGCCTCGTCGGAGTCGTACGGGATCCCCATCCGGATCAGCATGTCGGCGAACCCCATGACGCCGAGCCCGATCTTGCGGTTGCCCATCGTCATCCGGCGGATCTCGGGGAGGGGATAGTTGTTCATGTCGATGACGTTGTCCAGGAACCGGACCGCGACGTGGATCGCGTCCTTGAGCCGGTCGTAGTCGATCCGCGCGCCGCCGTTCTCCGCGGCGACCATGACGCCGAGGTTGATCGAGCCCAGGTTGCACGATTCGTAAGGCAGCAGCGGCTGCTCGCCGCACGGATTCGTGCTCTCGATGGCGCCGAGCTTCGGCGTCGGGTTGTCGCGGTTGACCCGGTCGAGGAAGATGATCCCCGGCTCGCCGTTGCGCCACGCGGCGTCGACGATCTTCTCGAACACCTCCCGGGCCTTGAGGCGGGCGACGGCCTCCCGGGAATGCGGGTTGACGAGCCCGTACTCGCCGTCGGCCTCCACCGCCTTCATGAACTCCTCGGTCAGGGCGACGGAGATGTTGAAGTTGTTCAGCCGGTCGTTCTGCGTCTTGCAGGAGATGAACTCGACGATGTCCGGGTGGTCCACCCGCAGGATCCCCATGTTGGCGCCCCGCCGCGTCCCGCCCTGCTTGATCGTCTCGGTCGCCGCGTCGAAGACGGTCATGAAGGAGATCGGCCCGGAGGAGATCCCCTTCGTCGACCGGACGACGTCGTTCTTCGGGCGCAGCCGGGAGAACGAGAAGCCGGTCCCCCCGCCGCTCTTGTGGATGAGGGCGGTGTTCTTGACCGCGTCGAAGATGGAATCCATCGAGTCGTCGACGGGCAGGACGAAACAGGCGGACAGCTGCTGCAGCTCCCGCCCGGCGTTCATCAGCGTGGGGGAGTTGGGAAGAAACTCCAGGCGGGTCATCGCCGCGTAGAACGTCTCCGCCCACCGCAGCACGACTTCCGGGATCGCGCCGTAGAAGAACCCTTCCGCGAGGGCGATGTTGTACGCGACGCGGGCGAGCATCTCCTCCGGCGTCTCGAGGCTTTCCCCGCCGGCGCCTTTCTTGAGGTAACGCCGCTCGAGGACGGTCCGGGCGTTGTCCGAAACGGGCATGGGGCCGTACTTGCGCGCCATGGCCCCCATCCACGCCTTCGGCGGGTGGTGGGACAGCTTCTTCCCCGGCGCCTTGGCGGCGGCCTCCGGGGAGTCCGCGTCGGATTTCAGCGGCACCGGATCCGGAATGTTCAGGTCCATCGATCGCTCTCCTGGCGTGTCCCCAATGTTTATATTAGCGTATCTTGTGGTGTGCGGCGATCACCGGTACAAGATATGGTGTTCATCACGGCCTGTCAAGGAAAAGGGACCGTGAACGGGGGATTTCCTTCAACCATACCCGCCTGAACGCGTTCGGGTCCGATAAAACGACGTCTCGCGCCGCCTCGCCCGCGGCGGCGCCACGGGCCGCCCGTCCGGGCCGGCCGCGCGGATCGTCGCCCGAACCGGCGAACCCCGCCCCCGTCTCGGGGGTCGTCACGCCCGGCGCGCTCCCCGCCGGGGCCGTCGTCCGGGGCGTCCGACGCGCGCTCCCGTTCCCGGGAGCGGCCGCCGGCGCCGCGCCAGGCGCCCGACTGTAGAATTTTCGTGTAGAGAAACGTGACGGCCCGCGGCGCGCCGGGTTCCCCGGGGGCAAAATTCGGCTTGATTCTCCGCTGTCGATGCTGTATGTATACAGTCGACAAATTTCATAACGAATCGCAATTAGGCGGCGTGCAGTGAATCGGCCAACGTTGAATCAGCCAACAGGAAGGATGCGTGCATGATTCCCTTCTCCCGGGGGCGTCACCTCGTTGCGACGATTGCGATCGGACTGCTGGCCCTGACGGCCGCCCCCGCCGTCGTCTGGGCTCTCGACAACAGCCAGTGCTTCGACTGCCACGGGGACGACGGGATCACGTCGTGGTCCCGGGACGAGATGGCCTCCAACGTCAAGGCGGGCGGCCCCCCGAAGGTCCCCCGGGACATCGGGCTGTTCCCCGACATCTCGCTCTACGTCGACCCCGGGAAATACAGGGCTTCCGTCCACGCCGACCTGTCGTGCACGGACTGCCACGCCGACATCTCCGGCCTGCCGCACCTGGCGCGCCTCGCGCCCGTCGACTGCTCCGGATGCCACTCCGGGGTGGCGGCGGTCTACGCCAAGAGCCGGCACGTGGTCGTGAGGAAGACCCAGACCGGGATCGACGCTCCCCGCTGCGCGGACTGCCACGGCGCCCACGCCATCCCGAAGTCGACGGTGTCGACCTCCCCCGTCTACTTCCGCAACCTCGCCGCCACGTGCGCCCGGTGCCACGGGAACGAAAAGGTCGCGGAGCGGAGCGGCATCGCCATCCCCGGCGCCGCGCGGATGTACGAGAAGAGCATCCACAACCGCGCGATCGTCGAGAAGGGGCTCAACAAGTCCGCCAACTGCGTCGACTGCCACGGCGCGCACGACCTGAAGGACGCCCTCGACCCGTCGTCCCCGATCGCGAGGATGAACGTTCCGGACACGTGCGGGAAATGCCATTTCGGCGTCCTCACGGTCTTCCGCGAGAGCGTGCACGGCACGGGCTTCTACCGGGGCGTCCCCGACGCCCCCAACTGCGCCGACTGCCACGGGGAGCACGACATCCAGCGGGCCGACGAGCCCGGTTCCCCCGTCTCCTTCGCTGCGATCTCCCAGAAGACGTGCCCGTCGTGCCACGCCGCCGAGAAGCTCGCCGCCCGATACGGCATCCCGATCGGCAAGGTGAAGGGATACGAGCAGAGCTTCCACGGCCTGTCGCAACGGCTGGGGGACAGGACCGTCGCGAACTGCGCCTCCTGCCACGGGACGCATTCGATCTTCCCGTCTTCCGACCCCCGGTCCACGGTCAACGCGAAGAACCTGCCCCTCACGTGCGGCCAGGCCAAGTGCCACCCCGGCGCGACGGAGAACTTCGCGCTCGGGAACATCCACGTGGGCGCGGGCGGCACGGGCGGGACGATCAAGTACTGGGTCGAGAAGTTCTACATCTGGATGATCGTCGCGGTCATCGGCGGGATGGTCGTCCACAACGCCGCCGACTACTTCAAGAAGATGGCGGCCATCTACCGGAAGCGCCGGGAGTGGGAGACGCCCGGCTACGAGCGGCTGAACCAGTCGGAGCGGCTGCAGCACGTCCTGACGCTTTCGACCTTCTTCGCGCTGGTCGTCACGGGATTCGCGCTGAAGTTCAAGTGGTCGATCCCGTTCGTCTCGGACGCCGCGAACGTGGCCCTGCGCGGCGTGGGACACCGCGTGGCGGCCGTCCTCATGATCGCCACCTGCTTCTACCACATGTTCTATGCGGCGTTCACGGAGCGGGGGCGCGACCACCTCGTCCGGATGATGCCGCGGGTCAAGGACGCCCAGGACATCGTCGGGATGATGCGGTATTACGCGGGACTGGCCGACCACCCGCCGAAGTTCGGCCGGTTCAGCTACGTCGAGAAGGCGGAGTACCTCGCCCTCGTGTGGGGCTCCATCGTGATGGTCGTCACCGGCTTCCTCCTGTGGTTCCAGGACCAGGCGCTCCGGCACATCCCGATGTGGGGGCTCGACGTGGCGACGATCATCCATTACTATGAGGCGATTCTCGCCACGCTGGCCATCATCGTGTGGCACCTCTACTACGTGATCGTGAACCCGGAGTTCGCCCCGATGTCGTTCACCTGGATCGACGGGAAGCTCTCCCGCCACCACATGGAGCACGAGCATCCGCTCGAGCTCGAGGAGATCGAGGCGCGGGAGCGGGCGGAGAAGGGCGGGTCCGCGGTCCCGGTCAAGGGATCGACCCTGAAACCTGCGGAGGAATGATGAAACCGTTGACCCTGCGAGCGCTTCTCGGCGCGGCCGCGCTCCTCGCCGCGGCCCTCCCGGCGGCCGGACCGGCCGCGGCGGCGGGTCCCGGCGTGAAGGAGTGCCTGGAGTGCCACGGCGACTCGACGATCGAGAAGACCCTGCCCGACGGCAAGACGCTCTCCCTCTTCGTGGACGAGAAGGCGTACCGGGCCTCCGTTCACGGGAAGGGGGCGTGCACGACGTGCCACGCGGACGCGACGGCCTCCCACGGGAAGCTCGCGCCGGTGAACTGCGGCCGGTGCCACGCCGACGCCGCGAAGTCGTACGCGGGAAGCACCCACGGCAAGGACCGCGCCAAGGGGGCGACGGACGTCGCCGGGTGCGCGGACTGCCACGGCAAGCACGACATCCTGGCCCCGAAGAACCCGAAGTCCCGCACCTTCCGGCTGAACGTCGCCGACGTCTGTCTCGGGTGCCACAAGGACCGGGTGATCGAGGAGAAGTACAAGCTCCCGGGCCGGCAGGTCATGGAGGCGTACGAGCAGGGCGTCCACGGAATGGCGTCCCGCAAGTCCGGGCTCCTCGGCTCCGCGGTGTGCCCGGACTGCCACGGCAACCACGCGATCCTGCCCGGGGACCAGCCCCGCTCGGCCACGTACCGCCAGAACATCCCCACCATGTGCGGGAAGTGCCACCCCGGCATCCTCGAACAGTACGAGCGGAGCGTGCACGGGAAGGGGATGCGCGCCGGCATCGCCGAGTCGCCCGTCTGCACGGACTGCCACGGGGAGCACACCATCACCAAGATCACCGACCCGTCGTCGTCGGTCAACGCGCGGAACATCCCGAAGACGTGCTCCGGGTGCCACGAGAACATCGCGATCGAGTCCCGCTACGCCCTGCCGAAGAAGCGCCTGTCCACCTACATGGATTCGTTCCACGGCGTCGCGGTCGAGTACGGGATGACGAAGGCCGCCAACTGCGCCTCGTGCCACGGCTTCCACGACGTCCTGCCGTCGTCCGACCCGGCGTCGCCCGTCAACAAGGCGAACCTGCCGAAGACGTGCGGCAAGTGCCACCCGAACGCGGGCCCCAACTTCGCCAAGGGGATCGTGCACGTCGAGGTGACCCCCCAGAAGGCGCTCGGGGTGTTCGCCGTCCGGGTGTTCTACACGCTCTTCATCGGCGTCCTGGTGCTCCTGTTCGTCCTCCACGTGGGAATGGATCTCCTCGGGAGGATGCGCCGCCGGCGCGCCGGGGGGGCGGGGGAAGGAGGAAAGACCGGGTGAGCACGGCAAGCGGCGGATCGGCCGATCGCGTCTACGTCGTCAGGATGTCGTTCCTGTTCCGCGTCCAGCACTTCCTGCTCATGATCTCGCTCCTCGTGCTGGCGCTGACCGGCTTCGCGCTCATGTACAACGAGAACTGGCTGGGGCAGTTCCTCATCCGGCTGGAGGGCGGCGTCATCAACCGGGGGATCTTCCACAGGACCGCCGCGGTGGTCCTCATGGCCCAGCTCGTCTACCATGCCTTCTACATGCTCTTGTCGAGGGAAGGGAGGCGCGAGCTCGACCTGTTCTTCCTCCGGAAGCAGGATTTCCGCGACTTCCTCCAGGCCCTGCGGTACAACCTGGGGATGGCGACCGAGTATCCCCGCTTCGGGAAGTACGGGTACAAGGAGAAGTTCCAGTACTGGGGCGCGACGATCGGGATCTTCCTCATCTCCGTGACGGGGATCATCCTCTGGGCGGAGACGTTCTCGATGAAGCTCCTCCCGAAGTTCGTCCTGGACCTCACGCTCGTCATCCACGGTTACCAGGGCCTTCTGGCCTTCGTGATCCTGCTGTTCTGGCACCTCTACGTCGTGCACCTGCACCCGTCGGTCTTCCCGATGAACGGCGCCTGGCTGACGGGGAAGGTGGACGCGGAGTGGATCCGGGAGGAGCATCCGGGGGAGTACGACAAACTCAAAGGAGAAGGGGTTCTATGAGGGGGCAGTTTTCCGGAGCATTGATCCTCGTCGCCCTGGCGATCGCCGCCCAGGGGATCCTGACGCCTGCCGAGGCGCGCATCTCGCTCGAGAAATGCACGCTGTGCCACGGCAAGCCCGAGTTCCGCAAAATCCTCGTCGACGGCAAGGTCCGCGATCTCTTCGTCACGGCCGACACGCTGAAAGGGTCCGTCCACGAGAAGAAGTCGTGCGTCGACTGCCATTTCGACGTCTCCGAGATCCCGCACCGGGAGCGTCCCCGGCGCGTCGCCTGCACCCATTGCCATTACAAGGGGAACCCCGAGGGCGCCCCCCAGTCCGACGCCTACCTCGAGTACCTGGGGTCGGTGCACGGCCAGGCGATCGCCAAGGGGAACGCGAAGGCCCCGCTGTGCCAGGACTGCCACGGCAGCCACGCGATCCGGAAGGTCAAGGACCCGGATTCCGCGGTCTCGCGCTTCAAGGTCGCCGAGACGTGCGGGCGCTGCCACATCGAGATCTACGCGCAGTACAAGATGTCGATCCACGGCGTCGCGCTCGGCAAGGGGATCGCCGACGCCCCGTCGTGCACGGGGTGCCACGGGGAGCACAGGATCCTGGCCCACACCGACCCGAAGTCCACCGTGTACGCCACCCACGTGGCGGACCAGTGCTCCAAGTGCCATGCCTCGGTCTCGATCATGGGCAAGTTCGGCATCGAGACCGAGCAGGTGGAGACCTACAAGGAGTCGTTCCACGGCGTCGCGAGCAAGTTCGGCTCGCGGACGGTGGCGAACTGCGCCTCGTGCCACGGGACGCACGACATCCGCCCCCCCGACGACCCGCTGTCCATGGTCAACCCGAAGAACGTTCCGAAGACGTGCGGGAAGTGCCACCCCGGCGCCAACGCCAACTTCGCGGTGGGGAAGATGCACGTGGACGCCAAGAAAAAGGAGGCCGGGATCGTCTACTACACGGCCCAGTTCTTCAAGTACCTCACCATCGGCACGATGCTCGCCCTCATCGCGCACATCTTCCTGGACATGTACGGGCGCACCCGGAGGCTTCGCGGGGAGAAGTGACGCGGGGCCCGCGGGGGGGGCGGCCGGTCCCGCGCGCCGCGCGCAGGCGGCGCCCGTTCCCCGCGGAACCCGCCGGTTCCGCCGATAACCGGAAAACCATTTAGAAGAGCGGGAGCGAACGCATGTCGTCGAACGAAACGAAGACACCGAAGGACAACGGGCTGCAGCGCGAGATCGAGGCCGCCGTCTCCGAGGAGACGACGGGGCTCGCCGCGGAGGACGCCGCGGCGATCCGCGAGAAGATCCGGGCCCGCGTCCGCGCGGAGATGGAGCGGGAGATCCGCCTGCGCACGGCGGCCGAGCGGCGCGCCGAGGAGCGGCGGCAGCGGGAGGAGCGGCGGAAGGAGAAACGGCACCTGGAAGGGGAGTCGTTCCAGCGGTTCAACCGCAACTTCCGGTTCCAGCACATGGTGATGTTCTCGTCGGTCATCATCCTGATCATCACCGGGATGCCGATCAAGTTCCCCAACT
>JBLMWX010000013.1:0-2598 GCA_050257455.1 Gemmatimonadota bacterium
AGCTCCGCGATGACGCGGAGGGCCTCGCGGCGCGGCAGGTGGGGGGTGCCGAACACCGTCGCTCCGTCCGGGATGTCTCCGTCGATGCCCGTCTGGGCCCCAGCCTTCACGCCGCTTCCGATCCTCAGGTGCCCCGCCACGCCCACCTGTCCCGCGAGGATCACGCCGTCGCCCAGGATCGTCGAGCCGGCCAGACCGACCTGTCCGCAGAGAAACCCTTGCCGACCGACGGTACTGTTGTGCCCGATCATGACGAGGTCGTCGATCTTCGTTCCCGCCCCGACGCGCGTCTCCTCGAGAGTCGCCCGGTCGATGCACGTGTTCGCGCCGATCTCGACGTCGTCCTCGAGGACGGCGCGCCCCACCTGGGGGATCTTCGCGATTCCGGCGGGCGTCGGCGCGTAGCCGAAGCCGTCGGCGCCGAGAACCGCTCCGGAATGGACCTCGACGCGCGCGCCGAGGACCGTCCCGTCGTACAGGACGACGTGCGGGTGCAGCCACGCCCCGTCGCCGACGATGCATTCCTTCCCGACGGCAGCGTGCGCCTCCACGATCGCGCCGGCCCCGATCCGCGTTCCCTCTCCGACGACGGCGTAGGGGCCGATTTCAGCCGTCGGATGGACGGCCGCATCGTGGCCGATCACCGCCGTCGGGTGAATCCCTCCGCGGGCGACGCGCCGGGGGTGGAACACCTCCAGAACCGTGCCGAGGGCGAGGAGCGGGTCGGCGACCTCCACGACCGTGCGCCCGGGGAGCGCAGCCGCCGAGCGGGCGATGAGGACGCCGGCCGTCGAGGCCGCCGCCGTCTTCTCGGACTTTGCATCGGCCGCGAAGGAAAGATCCTCCGGCCCGGCGGTCTCGAGGGAGCGTACGGCGCGCACACGCCGGTCGCCGTCGCCGGAGACCCGCCCCGCACAGCGGGCTGCGATCTCGGCGGCGGAAAGGGTCGTCACGGCCTGCCGCCGAAGAGCCCTACTTGTTCTTCGGGGCCGGCGTGGGGGTCGGTGCCGCTGCCTTCGGAGCCGCCGGAGGAGCCGCGGCAGCCGGCTTCCCGCCCGGTCCGGCCGCAGCGGGCTTGGCGCCCGCCGCAGGGGCCGCGATCTGCGTGTTGAACCGCGTGATGACCGCGTTGGTGATGTCGGCGTCATCGGCGGCGTAGAGAAGCCCGCTGTTGAACTTGTTGAAGATGAGGAAGTAGCCCATCTCCTTACCCAGGGCGTTGATCACGGGCATGATCCGGTCCTCGAGGGTCTTCAGCTCCTTTCGCTGGGCCTCCTCGAGGTCGCGCTGGGCGTCGTCCTGGAACCGCTTCAGGTCCACGGCCTTGGCCTGATAGTCCTTCTGGAGCTTCTCCATCGCGTCCTCGGAAAGCGACTTTCCCTGCTCCTGGATCCTCAGCTCCAGATCCCTGAGGTCCTTCTGCCGCTTGGCCAGGTCCTCCTGCTTCGCCTGCTGGAGCTTCTGGACCCGGGACAGGGCCTCTTTCCCGATCGCGGACTCCTGGATGATCCTCTGGACCTCGATGACGCCGATCTTTTGGGGCGCCCCCTCGGCCGGGGCGGCCAGCGCGGCCGGCGCTGCCGCCAGCGCGGCGCACGCGACGATCGTGACGATCCGATTCATGGTACGCGACTCCTTAAATTGAAGTGGACCCGCCAGGTCGCGGTGTCCGTCCGGCCCGCGGAGCGCCGGAGTTTACCGCAGGTTCGCCTCAGAACGTGCTGCCGATGGTGAACGTGAAGTTCGACTTCGATTGCGTACCGTTCGGGATCGGAAGGCCGCGCTGATCATAGATCGTGATCGGATTCGGGTTGAGCGCATAGATGAACCGGAGGGGTGCCTGGAAGATGGGGAGGAAGATCCGGGCCTCGATCCCGTACGAGGCCAGGAGCTTGAATGGTGTGAAGGGCTGCAGCTCGATCCAGGTGTTGCCGGCGTCGAAGAAGAGAGCCATCTTCAGGGGGCCGGCCAGCGCGTAGACGTACTCGATGTTGAAGTAGTACATCTTGTCGCCGCCGAGCAGCGCTCCCTGGGAGTCGAAGAACGCCCTGTACTTGCCGTTCCTGTACTCGACCGGGATGATCGCGCCGTACTTGTAGCCGCGGATCGACCGGTCCCCGCCGAGGCGCTCCCTGATGAAGATGGGGATCTCCTTGCCGCCGTACGGCCTGATGTACGCCCCGGAGATGTTGAAGGCGAAATTCGACCGGCGGCTCGCCGGGACGTACCAGGTGAACGACGCGGCCGGCATGAGGTACGAGAAGTCGCCGCCGAGGGGGCCGCCAGCGACCGTCAGCGAGGCGCCGATCCGCTTCCCTCGCGACGGGTCGAACGGGTCGTTCGTGCTGTTGAACACGTAGCCCGGCGTGAAGGCCGAGGTCGTCCCCTTGAACGTTGAGTAGGCCACGGGAGGGATCCCGCCACCGGGAGGCTGCGGCGGCGGAAAGACCTGGTACTGGCTGTTGTAGTCGGTGAAGCCGTAAAAGAACGAGGCGACGTCCCAGAGGCCGAGGCCGAGCCCGAGGCTGGCGTTGACCCCCTTCGTCCTCTGGTCCTGCACGTCGAGGTACTGGAGGTCACGGCTGTAGACCGAACCGC
>JBLMWX010000014.1:0-9753 GCA_050257455.1 Gemmatimonadota bacterium
GTGGGATCGAGCGGGTCGAGCGTCTTGGCCATGTTGTACTGGTCGGCCGCCAGCTTGTCGCGCTTCTCCTCGAAGTACGCCTTCCCCAGGTAGCTGCGCAGGATCGAGCTGTCGGGATCGAGGGTGATGGCGATCTCGAGATCCCGCCGGCCTCCCTCCAGGTCCCCGTCCCGGATCGTCGCCAGCCCCAGGCCCAGCCGCGGCAGCGGGTCGGCCTGGTCCAGCGCGATCGCCTTGTTGAACGCCTGTTTTGCCTCCGCGGTGTCCACCTCGGTCAGGTATGCGAATCCGAGGACCGTCTGCGTCCGCGACAGCCCCGGATCGAGCGACGCCGCCTTTTTCGCCGCGTCGAGCGACTTGTCGAGCTCCCCGAACGATTGATGGAGCTCGGCCAGCCGTGCCCACGCGAGGGCGTTCTCCGGACCCAGCTTCACCGCCTCGGCCGCGCTGCCCCGCGCCCCTGCCAGGTTGAACTCCGCCTGCTGCGCGTACGAGAGCGCGATTCTCGCAGTCGGAGACTTCGGGTCCGCCGCGACCGCCTTCTGCGACAGCTCGAGGGCCTTCCCCTTCTCGTTCTGCGTGACCGCGATGATCGACTGGAGCGCGAACGCATCGTTGTTGTTCGGGTCGAGCTTCTGCGCCTTGTCGAGATCCGCGGCGGCCTCGTCGACCCTTCCGACGGCCAGGAGCTGCGACGCGCGGGCGGTGTAGAAGCGCGGATCGTTGGCGTCTTCCTTGGCTTCGGCGCGCGGCGCGTAGACGACGGGCGGGTAGTAGAGCGCCCACCGCACCGCGTCGCGCGGCCGCACGACGACCCGGTGCACCGGGGCCTTCCCCTTCTCGGCCGTCGCCGACTGGCCCGTGACGACCGGCAGCGATCCCGCCTCGTTGGCCGCGAGGACCTTGCCCTCGAACACCGTCAGGTCCGTCTTCCCTTCCTCGACCCGGAGGAAGAATTCCGTCCCCTCGACGCCGGCGTTCACGGTCGCGGTGCGCACCTCGAGGTTCCGCGTGACCCGGCTGAAGAAGAGCGCGGCGCCGCTCAGCATGTCGACCAGCGAGGTCCGCTCGTCCTTCATGCCGCCCAGCGTGACGGTGCTGTTCTGGTCCAGGCGCAGGACGGGATGGTTGTAGAGCGCGATGTCCGCGCGGCTCCTCCTGTCCGTCCGGATCGTGTCGCCCGGGCAATACGTCTCGTCGAGCTTCGCCGGCTGCCACTGCGCCTGCCCCGCCGGCTTGACCTCGACGATCCCCTGCACAGAAACCATCTTCCCCGCCCACTTCTCGCACGTCGCCGCGGTCGCGGCGGCGGAGTGCAGCACGACCGCAGCGGCCGCACACGCCAGGACGACTTGCAGGATGATCTTCCGTGGTCGCATCGACTTTCCCCCTCTCCCCGGTAATCGTTCCTCTCTATAGTTGTTCGCAGCTACTTCTTGTCCATGTTGATGACCGCGTCCCACGTCTCGCCGGGCGGATCCGCAGCATGCTTCGCGCACAGATCCAGGTAGTAGCGCGACGGCTCGTCGCCGCCGACGAGCTCCGCGCAGCGCCGGAATCTCTCCGCCGCCGCGTCCCAGGACCTGTTCCGGAACGCGCCGAGCCCCGCGTCGAACGCCGCGCACGCCTCCGCGACCATCGGGTCCGCGTCGCCCGCCCGGCAGACCAGCTCGAAAATCCCGATCGGCTTCGTCTTCCCCTTGAGCCGGAACGCCCCGAGCTCCCGCGTGAGGAGCCCGCTCAGCTGGTCGATCACCTCGGCCGAGACGAGGACGCGCGTCCCGAAGAACTTGTTGAGCCCCTCGATCCGCGACGCCGTGTTGACGATGTCCCCCATGACCGAGTGCTGGTACCGGTCGGCGCCGCCGATGTTGCCGAGGAACATGTCGCCGTAATGCAGCCCGATGCGCGTCTTCAGCTGCAGCGGGTCGGAGGGGTCGTACAGCCCGCCGACCGCCTTGTTGATGTCGATGGCCGCCAGGCACGCCCTGTCCCGGAGCGCCGCGTCCGGCGTCGCGGAGACCCAGATCGCCAGCATGGAGTCGCCCGCCAGGTTCGACACGATCCCGCCGTGCGCCTTCACCGGCTGGAACATGGTGTCGTAGTACCGGTTCATGAACGCGCCGAGCTCCTTGGGATCGAGCGTCTCCGACAGGGTGGTGTAATGCTCCGCGTCCGTGAACAGGCAGACGCCGTAGACGGTCTCGGCGCTCGCCCCGATGTCGCCCAGGTTCTCCAGAAGCTGGTCGACGACGTTCTTCGGCAGGTAGTACTCGAAGGCCTTCCGGACCTTCTCCTGCTCCTTCTTGGTGTCGAGGTAGTTCCAGACGACGCCGCCGACGAAGCCGAGCGGCGCCTGGAACATGAGCGGCACCGCGATCGGCATCCAGACGTCGCCGGCCTTGAACCGGTACCACGCCGCCGCCAGGTAGAGGAGCCCCAGCCCGACGACCGACGCGGCCGCGATCCCCACGTGCAGCCGCCGGCAGAGCGCGCCCACGGCGATTCCCCACCCGAGGATGATCAGGACGTGCGCCGGCAGCCCGACGGGCCTCACCGCGACGCCGTCGAGGAGGTTCGAGAACGCCGTGGCCGAGATCTCCACCCCACCGATGAAGATGCCGTTCGCCCGCGAGAACACCGTGTAGAAGCTGTCCTTCCGCTCGGCCAGCATCGCCTCGGAAAGGCCCACGAAGACCGCCTTCCCTTTCAGGTCGACCTTGCCGCCGTCCGCCGCGTCCTCCCCCATCCGGAGCGCCTCGTGGTACGGGACGGTGGCGATCGTGCGGGGCGGGCCGTAATAGTTGATGAACCGGTTGTTCGGCGCGGCGTAGATCCGGATCAGCGCCATGACCAGGCGCCGCCGCTGCGCGTCGCCCCCGAGCGCGTTCGGGTCGTCGAGCTCCCTGCGCATCCGGTCCGCGACGGAGGGATCCGCGAGAAAGACGCCGCGGATCCGCTTCATCAGCTCGCGGACGGAATGCCCCGCGACGGCCGCCGAAAGATCGGCGGGGATCTTGCCGGCCTGCGCCGGGCTCGCCTTCTCGAGCAGGCGGACGAAATCCGCGTAGGCCGGCGCCGCGTAGACCTGGAGCATCACCATCGGCACCGACGGGGCATCCCCCGCCCCCGGCTCGAAGGTGAAGAACCGGCTGACCTTGAACGGGATCCGGGGAAGCGTGAACGGGGCGGTGGCGACTGCGGCGTCGCAGAACATCTCGATCGGCTGCACGACGCGGACGATGTTGTGGCCCGACGATTCGGACGAGGCGTCCCCGTCGCCCAGCGGGATCTCCTTGCTCCGGATCGGCTCCGTCAGGATGACGTTGCGCGCCTTGCCCAGCGCCTCCGCGAACGCCTTGTCGTCTTTTTCCGCCCGCGGCTCGATGAAGTGGAGGTCGAAGGAGACGACCCTGGCGCCTTCGCGGGCAAGCGTCTCCGTCAGGCGCGCGTGGAGAGAGCGCGGCCACTTGTCCGGGTTGTCCGGGAGGCCGAACCGCTCGGACGATTCCCGGTCGATGCTGATGACGACCGCGTCCCGCGGCGGGTCCACCTTGCCCCTCAGGCGGAAGAGCAGCCCGAGGCCGACGTTTTCATCGGCGTCGAGGACGAAGCGAAGCGGGCTCGCGACAAGTCCCAGGACCGCGACGAAAAGTCCGAGAAGGATCGGTTTCCGGATGCTGGTCTTCAAGCGATCACCACTGATCTGGGTTGCACGACGTCCCGGCGGTCGCAAAGACTGCCGAAACACTCAATTTCCGTACCCACGGACGATATGTTTTAAAGGGTAAAACGGATACCCGATGCGCGTACCACTCGTTTCAGTATTCATTATCACAACGTGCGTGCCACCGTCAAAACAAAATTCAAAACCGAAAATCAAACCCCATTGTATTCGACTTTGAGAATATGAGTATGGCAGAGGGCCGGCAGGAAAGACAATATCAAAGATTCCTACCGGATCCGGCCATCGCCTCGTCATACCCGAGATTCCTCTTACGCCTGTTTTCCGGCAATTCCGAAGGACTGCCTCACGCGGGAAGCCGTCGCCAAGTAGCTGACGCGCGGTCTCCGCCGTCCCCTGTCGACGCCGCCGCCCTCTCTCCTTGCCGATGCCGGTCTCCAAAACGGCCTGCGCGAACCCTCTCGATACTTCGATCCCTTCGATTCAAGGGGGCCGGGGGAGAGGGAAATTATGCCCGGCCCCCCTTGTCGCGCCGCAAAATCGGCAAGCGGCCCGATGCCGAGTGACCCTCGCGACGCGAATCCCAGGAACTGCCATCTCCACGCCGAATGGTCTCGCAAGAGGTGAACAGCTCGATGCCGACAGACCCGCCCGGGGCAACGGCGCACCGGGCAACACCGCGTTTAAGGAGTGCCTACAGGCGCAATGCGAAAAAGCGGGCGCGGGGGCTCAATCCGCCGGAAGCGGCGGCCGCGACCGCGCAGGGAACGGCTTCGGTGACCGGCCGGAGGCCGGCGGAGGACGGGAAGAGCAAGGCTGCCCAGAGGGAAAGCGAAGGTAATTCGTCGGACGATTCGAGATCGCATTGGACAAGGAGCGCCTGGGAATCTTCGTGCAGCACGGCGGAATCGCGGGAATTGAGGTCCAGGGCGAGCGTCAACGATGCCGCGAACGCAAGTCCGAGCATCGCTGTGAGGATTCTCTTGAGGGGCAATCCGTCAGCCACGGCGAGCCTCGCTGCGCCCCAGGTATCCGTGACGGCATGCGGTACCACTTTTGGCGTAGCATCAATTATCCACGCCGGGGAAACCGGTGCAAGAAAAATCTTGAACGTAGAACGGTTTTTTTGCGCTCGCGGCAACCCTTTGAATTCACGAGAAAATAACGTAAGAATCCCGGGGGCAACGCGACCTGGCAGCGTGGAAGAGCAAAAAGGGTTTGGGATGGAACGCGGGGCGGGCGGACATCAGGCCGGGTGACTGCTGGCGGACTTTCCGCTGGATCCGGGGCAATGCACCGGCCGGTCCGTCCCGGGCCCGCCCGGGGGAAACGTCGCCTCCGCCCCGGGAATGAAAAGGGGCTGCGGCGGTCGCCGCAGCCCCTGCGCGTCATTGGTGGGCCACGAAGGATTCGAACCTTCAACCTCCTGATTAAGAGTCAGCTGCTCTGCCGGGTTGAGCTAGTGGCCCGCCTGGGAAAGATCGCTGCGATACACAAAAACTTGGCGCGCCTGGGAGGAATCGACCGCCTGAGCCTCGGCCATCCGGCCATCGGCCATTGCGGCGCGGCGCGTGGCTTCCGCCCTCCACAAGGTCGGGCTCTTCCTCGCTGACCGCTCGGCGCCCCGCGCCGGTTCGATTCCTCCTTAAGCGCGTTGCATAAAACTTGGCGCGCCTGGGAGGAATCGCCGATGAGCCTCCGGCGATCTCGCCTCCGGCCGTCCGGCGGCCCGTCCGCCTGACGGGCTCCACAAGGTCGCCCTCTTCCTCCCTACTCGGTCGGCGGCAGCCGGGCTTCGATTCCTCCGTAAAGCGCGGTGCAAAGAACTTGGCGCGCCTGGGAGGAATCGAACCTCCGCACCCGGCTCCGGAGGCCGGTGCTCTATCCCCTGAGCTACAGGCGCCCTCGATCATTCATCCGCCGCCCGGTCCCCTCCGGAGGGTCCCGCCGGCCGGGCGTCGTCGTTCGCGAAATGGGGTGAGTGATGGGGCTCGAACCCACAACACCCAGGGCCACAGCCTGGTGCTCTACCCTTGAGCTACACTCACCGTCCCATCGATGGCAAAAGGGAATTATACAAACGGGCCGGAAGCCGGTCAACGGGATTTGCGGACGCGGGATTTGCCGGCGCCGGCGGAAGGCCGCGGCCGGCTACGCGCCCCCGGAGCGGAGCCGCATGAGCTCGTTGTTGAGATCGCGGATCCGCTGCGACATCTTCTGCATCACGCGGAACGCCAGCGACGGGTCGTCGTGGATCTTGCGCAGGAACATCTTCTTGTCCACGGACAGGGCGCGCACCTCGCCCAGCGGGCGGACCGTCGCGGAACGCACGTGCCTCTCGAACAGGGCCATCTCGCCGAAGAACTCCCCGTCCCCGAGCACGGCCAGCCGGACTTCCCGCCCCTCGCTCTCCTTGACCACCTCGACCTTGCCGGCCTGGATGAAGTACATGCAGTCGCCCGTGTCGCCCTGCCGGACGACGACCTCCCCGGACCGATAGATCTTCCCGAGCTCTCCCAGCTCCCTGGCCGCCACCTTCTCCTCCTTCCATTTCCGGGGTTCGGTCGCGTTGAAGATCTCCTTCGCCGTTTCCCAGAGCAGCCCGCCGAGGAACATCGGGTGCAGGGAACGCAGGAAGACGTCCGCGTACGGCGCGCTGCCGGTGAACGTGTCCCAGAGCACGCCGCTCATCCGCTGCGGGCAGCCGCCTTCCGCCTGCTCCGCCGCCGTCATGCGCAGGAGCCCCTTGCGGGATATCCGGACGTTCTGGATCAGCGTGGTGATGCCGAAGATCACCTTCCCGATCGCGTTGTCCCGCGCCAGGGCGCGGCAGGTCGGGAGGTAGTGCCTGCGGAAATCCTCCTCCGACACCCCCTCGAACACCGCGGTCCTCGCCGCCGCCTTCGCGGTGCGGTACGCGCCGCCGATGCCGTCCTTGTACAGGCGGTTGACCCCGCTGTCCCCGATCAGCACGACGCGGTCCGCGAACGGCTTGACCGCGCCCGACACGTTGATGGCCGGAGCGCAGCGGCAGAAATCCGGCGGCGGGGTCCAGTCCGGCGGGAACACCTCGCGGACCTCGGCGGAAGAGAGGAACCGCTCGACCATCTTCGCGTCGATCCCCGATCCCAGCATGCACACCGTGACGTAGTCGCCCTTCGGGACGATGGCCGCGAACTCCAGGCCCGGAATGTTCGGCAGGAAGACGTGCATCGAGTTGCCGAAGTACAGCCGGATCGTCTCCTCGCCCAGGGGGAACTCGCAGATGTAGGTCTTCGTCGTCCCCGGCGCCCGGTATCCGGCCCCCAGCTTTTCGAAGAGGCGCAGGGCGCGCGTGTTGACGCCCACCGCTCCGACCAGCAGGTCGTATCCGTCCGAGGTGCCGAGATTCGTGGTGACGCGCGGCCGGCCGTTCTCGAAGTCGATGTCGTCGACGCGCTCACCGACGACGTTCGCCCCCCGCTGCCGCGCGAGACCCAGAAGGTGCGCGTCGAAGCTGTGCCACCGCCTGTCGACCATCCCCCGGGGCCCCGCGCCCCGGTGCACGGCGGCGATCCGCTTCTCCCTGCGGGGCGGGTCGATCCGGACGGTGCCCACGTCCAGGTGGAGAACGTACGAGTCGATCCCGCGCTGGACGACCGTCGGGGGCAGGTTGATCCCCTCCGTCGCGAGAAGCTGCACGAGGGACTCGGAGACGATCCCGCCGCACATGTTGCAGCCGGCCGGTCCGGGCTTGTCGAAATCGCGGGGCTCATAGATGTCCACGCGCAAATCGATGCCGAGGCGCCCCGCCATCTCGTACAGGAAGTAGGTGAAGATGGTCCCCGCGGGCCCTCCGCCGACCACGGCGACCCGGGAGCCCGAATCCAGGCGCAGGGCGGCGGATCCGGCGGGGCTGTCGGCTGGCGGCGACGGATGCGTGGTCACGGTCTGCTCCCGGAATGCACGTCGGGTTTCGAACAGTTTACCGAAAACGCGTCCCGAACGATCCACAATTTCTGCCGGGACTACGGCAGGATCACCTCGCCGTCCTCGAGGAATTCGATGTTGCCGCGCCCGAGCGCCTGGATCTCCGTCTCGATCTCGTGCAGAAACTGCGGCTTCATGTGCATGATGAAGACCTTCTGCGGCGGCCCGGGCAGCTTCGCGAGCTCCCGGTCCAGGAGCGACGGGGTGAGGTGCCCGCTCGCCAGCGCGAGCTTCTCCATGCGGTTGGGAAAGGAGGTTTCCACGATCAGGTGCTTGACGTCGCGGGCCGCGACCTTCTCCCAGAACCTGTCCGTCGGCCCCGTGTCGCCCGTGTACGCGACCGACTTGCGGCCGGCCTTCTCGACGATGAAGCCGTACGCGGGCACGCTGTGATCGACCCGCTCCATGGTGACCCGGTAGCCGTCGACCTGGAACGGCCGCGTCGTCCCGACCGCCTTGTAGCGCAGCGCCGGCCGGTCGGACGTCGGGATCTTGGAGAAGTCCGGCCAGATCCTGCCGTTGAAGATGTTCTTCCGCAGGTCGTGCAGCACGTCCCTCCCGCTGAGAACCGTGATGGTGTTGCCGGTGTTCCGCGTCACGAGGTTGTCGAGGAGGAACGGCATCCCCTTGATGTGGTCGAAGTGGACGTGGGTGAGCAGGACCCAGCGCAGGCTGTGCTCCTCGCGGATGTTCAAGGAGAGCGTGATCGTCCCGGCGTCGAGGAGGATCTTCCCGTCGACGAGGAACGCAGGGCAGTTGTGGCCGGGAACCTCGGACCCGGCCGAGCCCAACACCTTGATTTTCAAACCAGAATCCTTTCGGCTCGTCGTCGCCGCCCGGAAGCGCCATGGACCTTCCGGCTCCGGGATGCGCCAGGAAGAAGTTTAGATCGTCGCACGGAGATTCGCAATCGGCGCCGCGCGCCGGCGGACGACCCGGCGGAACCGACGATGCCCCTGCCCCAAAACCTTGCACGCGTCGGCAGTCCTCCTGATATGATGATTCCATCGCCGAATGCACGCGCTCGCCGGGGGGACCGCGCGCGGGCCCGACAAATCCACGAACGGAGGTGTCCGTCATGAAGGGGAACCCCAAGATCATCGACGCGCTCAACAAGGTCCTCGAGCTCGAGATCGGTGCGATCCTGCAGTACCTCCATCATCACTGGACGGGCGACGGCGTCGAGAGCGCCGCGATCCTGCCGCTGTTCGAGAAGACGTCCATGGACGAGATGAAGCACGCCGAGATGGTCGCGGAGCGGATCAACTTCCTCGAGGGGAACCCCTCGACGAAACCTGCCCCGGTGAAGACGGGCGGGGACCTCCGGAAGATGATGCAGGACGACCTCGAGGGCGAATACGGGGCGATCGAATATTACAAGACGGTCATCAAGCTTGCCGACGAGCTGGGGGATTCGACCACCCGGCTGATGATGGAGCAGATCGTCTCCACGGAAGAGCAGCACGCCGACCAGTGGGAGACGATCCTCCAGAAGACGGGCAAGAAACTCCCCTGAAGTTCAGGGACGTTCCTGAACCTTGCGAACGGTTCAGGAACGTCCCACTCCCATTCCTCCGACTCGACCCGCGCCGCGCAGGAGGCGCACGTCATCCCCCCGACGGGTATGGTCCGCGTCGCCGTTCCTGCCGGCCGCGGCATGACCCATACTCTGCGACGGGAAGCGCCTCCCCGGGCCCCCGCGACGCCTCAAGGCGGCCCCCGCCGCCTCCGCCGATCCGTGCCGCGATCCGGGAATTTGTTGCTATACTTCATGGGAGCGCGCGCCTGTAGCTCAGGTGGATAGAGCAGCTGCCTTCTAAGCAGCGGGCCGGAGGTTCGAGTCCTCCCAGGCGCGCCAGTCTTCTTCCCGAATATCAGCGACAGCCGTCATTTCTCCTCGGGCGGTTTCAGCCCGCGAAAGCTGTGGTACAGCAGAGCGTCGTATACAATCTTCAACCCGCCTGCCAAATAGAAAGGAACACTCAGCAACGAAGGAACGGCGAAAAAGAGCCCCGTCAGGGACGGCGAAACCGCCGCGCCCGCGGAACGCGCAATGCTTGTCACACCCGAAGCCGCGGAACGTTCGTCGGGCGAAACGA
>JBLMWX010000015.1:0-19298 GCA_050257455.1 Gemmatimonadota bacterium
CCGGGCCTCTCCGACGCGGTCGCGCGGGCCGTCGTCGAGACGCGGCGGCGGCGCGGCCCCTTCGCGCGCCCCGGGGACCTGCTCGCGGTCCCGGGAATCAAGGCGAAGCGCCTCGAAAAAATGCTTCCCTTTCTCTCCGGCTTCGCCAATAATTGACTTTATTGGTCAGGTTAATCCGTCGGGGAGAGGGGGAGGGATGTTCCGGACGATCCGCAACGACTTCAAGGTCATCTTCGAGCGGGATCCCGCCGCGCAGAGCGCGCTCGAGATCGTCTTCTGCTACCCCGGGTTCCACGCGATGCGGTTCCACCACGCGTCGCACTGGCTCTGGACCCACGGGTTCCGGTTCCTGGCGCGCTTCCTGTCGCACGTCGCCCGGGGGCTGACCGGCATCGAGATCCACCCGGGGGCCACGATCGGCGAGGGGTTCTTCATCGACCACGGCATGGGGGTCGTGATCGGCGAGACGGCCGAGATCGGCCGCAACGTGACGATGTACCACGGGGTCACGCTCGGGGGAACGAGCTGGAAGAAGGGGAAGCGGCACCCGACGATCGGCGACAACGTGATCATCGGGGCCAACGCGGCGATCCTCGGGGCGATCCAGGTGGGGGAGAACTCGAAGATCGGGTCGGGCTCCGTGGTCAACAAGGAGGTCCCGCCGAACTCGACGGTGGTCGGCATTCCCGGGCGGATCGTGTTCCGCGAGGGGAACGTCTACCAGGACCCCACGGGCGTCGCGGGAACGCCGGACCCCGAAGGGAAGGCGATCAAGTGCCTGACCGAGCAGGTCCTGGCGCTCGAGCAGCGGATGGACGAGCTCTCGAAGCGCCTGGCGGAGCCGCCCGCCGCCCCCCGGGTGGGGACGGGCGCGTGAAGATCACGACGCGGGGACGGTACGCGGTGATGGCCCTCGTGAGCCTGGCCGGCGCGTCGCGGGGGAACCCGGTCACGCTCAAGGGGATCGCGCGGGACGAGGAGATCTCGGAGCAGTACCTCCAGCAGCTGTTCGTACGGCTCCGCAGGAGAAACCTCGTCAAGAGCGTGCGGGGGCCGGGCGGCGGGTTCATCCTGGCGCGGCACCCGGCGGAGATCGCGATCGGGGAGATCATCCGGGCCGCCGAGGGGCGTCCGGGGCGCGTCGGGTGCCGCAGCTCGGGGCGCAAGTGCGGGATGATCGCGCGGTGCCGGACGCAGAACATGTGGGAGACGCTGGAGGCCCGGGTGGACGCGTTCCTGGACTCCATCACGCTGGAGGACCTGTTCCGGCAGGATGCCAGGAGGGAGGCGGGGGCGTGAGGACCGTCTATTTCGACCACAACGCGACGACGCCGGTGCATCCGGAGGTCGCGAAGGCGGTGGCGCCCTACCTCGGCGCGCTGTTCGGGAACCCGTCGAGCATCCACTGGGCGGGGCGCGACGTGCGCAAGGGGATCGAGGACGCGCGCCAGGAGATCGCGGCGTTCTTCGGGTGCCAGCCGCTGGAGATCGTGTTCACGAGCTCGGGCTCCGAGAGCGACAACCTGGCCGTCAAGGGCGTCGCGTTCCGGAAGGGAAACGCCGGGAAGCACATCGTCACGTCGGCGGTCGAGCACCCCGCGGTCATGAACGCGTGCCGTTTCCTCGAGTCCCGGGGATTCCGCGTGACGTACGTCCCGGTGACCCGCGAGGGGATCGTGGAGCCGGACGCGGTGCGCAAGGCGTTGACGCCCGACACGATCCTCGTGTCGATCATGCATGCCAACAACGAGACGGGGTGCATCATGCCGATCGCGGAGATCGGCGCGATGGTGCGGGAGGCCGGGATCCTGATGCACACCGACGCGGTCCAGGCGGCGGGCAAGATCCCGATCGACTTCGCGTCGCTCCCGGTGGACCTGCTGACCTTCTCGGGCCACAAGGTGAACGCCCTGAAAGGGGCCGGCGGCCTGATCGTCCGCAAGGGGGTCGAGATCGAGGCGCTGGTCCACGGGGGGCACCAGGAGCGGGGCCGCCGCGGGGGCACGGAGAACGTCGTGGGCATCGTGGCGATGGGGAAAGCGTTCTCGCTCCTTCGGGGCGGGATGGCGGAGGAGACGGCCGAGACGCGCCGCCTGCGCGACCGGTTCGAGAAGGGGCTCTTCGCGCGCGTCCCGGATCTGGTGCTCAACGGGCACCCGGCCGCCCGGCTCCCCAACACGGTCAACATCTCCTTCCGGTTCGTGGAGGGCGAGGCGATGCTCCTCAACCTCGACATGATGGGGATCGCCTGCTCGTCGGGGTCGGCGTGCACGTCCGGGTCGCTCGAGCCGTCCCCGGTGCTGACGGCGATGGGCGCCGACCCGACCGACGCCCAGGGCGCGCTGCGGTTCAGCCTCGGGTACGGCAACACGGACGCGGACGTCGACTACGCGATCGAGGCGATCGAGGCGGTCGTCAGGAAGCTCCGGGCGCTGTCGCCCCTGGCCAATCCGCGCGAGGCGAAGGTCCGATGACGGCCCGGGGCCGCATCCTCGCGGCGATGAGCGGGGGCGTCGATTCCTCCGTCGCCGCCCTCCTCCTCCAGCGGGAGGGATGGGAGGTGATCGGGATCTCGATGGACCTCTACGACTTCTCGGCGGTGACGCGGGGCCGGGCGGGGACGTGCTGCTCGCTGGACGATCTCTACGACGCCCGGCGCGTGTGCGACGCGCTCGGGATCCCGTATTACGTCCTCAACCTGAGGGACGAGTTCCGCCGGGAGGTGATCGACCCCTTCGTGCGGGAGTACGCGACCGGGCGCACGCCCAACCCGTGCGTCCTGTGCAACGAGCACCTCAAGTTCCGGGCCCTGCTCCGGAAGGCCGACGAGCTGGGCGCCGAGGGTGTCGCGACCGGGCATTACGCCGTGATCCGGCGCGAAGGGGAGCGGTGCCGGCTCTTCGCGGCCCCCGACGCATCGAAGGACCAGTCGTATTTCCTGTTCTCCCTCGAATCGGACCGGCTGCGCCGCATCCGGTTCCCGGTCGGGGAGATGACCAAGGCGGCGGTCCGGGGGACCGCCGAGGCCGCCGGGCTTCCCGTCTCCGAGAAGAAGGAGAGCCAGGACATCTGCTTCGTCACCGACGACTCCTACGCCGCGTTCATCAGCCGGAGCGGGATCCGGGAGAACGAGGGGCTGTTCCTCGACCGCGAGGGCAACGTGCTCGGGGTCCACAAGGGGGTCCTCCGGTACACCGTGGGGCAGCGCCGGGGGCTGGGGATCGCGTCGAAGGAGCCGCTCTACGTCGTGGCCATCGACGCCGAGAAGAACGAGATCGTTCTCGGCACCGAGGACGAGACGCTGTCCGCGGGGGCGACGGCGGGCCGGGCGTCGTTCGTCGCCGGGGCGCCGCCGGCGGCGGAGTTCCGCGCGACGGTCAAGGTGCGTTACCGGCACCCCGGCGTGGGCGCGACCGTGCGGGTTGCGGGGGACCGGCTCGACGTCGCGTTCGACGCGCCGCAGCGCAGCGTGACCCCGGGGCAGGCGCTCGTCGTCTACGACGGCGACGAGGTCCTCGGCGGCGGCTGGATCGAATGCGCAAGAGTCTCAAGGTCCTGACCGTCGGCTGCAAGGCCAACTTCGCCGATTCCGCTTCGATCGTCCGCGCGGCGGTGTCCGCGGGGTTCGAGATCGTGTCGCCGCGCGATCCCGCCGACGTCGTCGTCGTGAACAGCTGCACGGTCACCCATCGCGCCGACCGCGACACGCGGGCGCTTGCCCGCAAGGCGCGCCGCGAGAATCCCGGGGCCGCCGTCGTCCTGGCCGGATGCTACGCGCGGCTGCCTCCCGCGCAACGCGGGACCGTGCCCGGGGTCGACCACTGGATCGGGGCGGGGGACGCCGGGACGCTCGCCGCGCTGCTCCGGCGGATCGGGGGGGTGGCCGCGGGCGGGGACGGGCCGGCGATCTCCGATCACGCGGCGGACCTCCTCCTCGGCCACCGCCGCACCTTCCTCAGGATCCAGGACGGGTGCGACTTCCGGTGCGCGTACTGCGTCGTGCCCGTGGTGCGGGGCCCGAACCGCTCCCGGCCCGAGGACGAGATCGCCGCCGAAGCCGCCCGGTCGGAAGACGACGGGGCGCGGGAGATCGTGCTGACCGGGATCCACATCGGGCTCTACGGGACCGACCGGGGGGGGCGCGACGGCCTCGCCGGCCTGGTCCGGCGCCTGCTCCGGGCAACGTCGGGCGTGCGGTTCCGGCTGAGCTCGGTCGAGCCGATGGAGATCACGGAGCCCCTCCTCGCGGCGATCGCGGGAAGCTCCCGCGTCTGTCCCCACCTCCACGTGCCCCTGCAGAGCGGGTGCGACCGGACCCTGTCCCGGATGCGCCGCCCCTATGACGCGGCCCGCTACGCCCGGGCCGTGTCGCGGGCGGCCGCCGCGGTCCCGGACATCCAGATCGGCGCGGACGTGATCGCCGGGTTCCCGGGGGAGTCCCGGGACGATCACGAGCGGACGGTCGGGTTCCTCCGCGACGTTCCGGTCGACTACCTCCACGTCTTTCCCTACTCGGCCCGGCCGGGGACCGAGAGCGCGGGGTGGGCCGACGACGTGCCGCCGGCCGAGAAGAGGGAGCGCGTGGCGCGGCTGCTCGCGCTGGACGCCTCGATGCGGGCGGCGTTTCTTCGCCGGCAGGAGGGGAAAGCGCTGGACGTCCTCGCGGAGTCGTTCCATCATGGCCGCGGGGAGCTGTCGGGCCGCGCCGGGAACTACGCGGAAGCGGCGTTCCCGGGACCGCCGGAGGGCGTCGGACGGATCTTCCGGGTCCGCGTCGCCGGATCGCGCGGGAAGACGCTCCTCGGAGCGGCGACATGACGGAATTCGAGACGGCCCTGGGCTACCGGTTCTCCTCGCGGGAGCTCCTGGAGGAGGCGCTGCGGCACGGGTCGCTCCTGTCGAGCGGCGCGGGCGAGCGCTCGTACCAGCGGCTCGAGTATCTCGGCGACGCGGTGCTCAACCTGTGCCTCGCCGAGGCGACGTACCGGAAGCTTCCCGAAGCGGGGGAAGGGGAGCTGTCGAAGGCGCGCTCGGCGCTCATCAGCAACCGCAGCCTCGTCCGCGTCGGCGAGCGGATCGGGATCGCGGACGCCCTGCACACCGACCCGTCGGTCCGGAAGCGGGGCGGCGGCGTCACGCGGAAGATGATCGCCGACGCGGTCGAGGCGCTGGCCGGGGCCATCTTCCTCGACGGCGGATTCGAGGCGGCGCAGGCGTTCGTTCTCGCCCATTTCCGGGACGAGGAGTGGCTGGAGGAGGTCGCGGCGGGTTTCGATTCCAAGAGCCGCCTCCAGGAGTGGTGCCAGAAGATGCGGGTCCCGCTGCCCCGCTACCAGCTCCTGTCCGCGGACGGTCCGGCGCACGCGCGGACGTTCCGGGTCCGCGCGGCGCTCTCGGACGGGCGCCACGCCGAGGGGACCGGGAAGACGAAGAAGGAGGCGGGAATGGCCGCGGCGTCGTCCCTTCTGGCCGCGCTCGCGGAACCGGGGGGCGCGGGGTGAGCCGGTCGGGGTTCGTCGCGCTCCTCGGCCGGCCCAACGTCGGCAAGTCGACGCTGCTCAACCGCATCCTGGGGGCGAAGGTGGCGATCGTGTCTCCCAAGCCCCAGACGACGCGCGACCGGATCGCGGGGATCCTCACGGAGGCGCGGGGACAGATCGTCTTCCTCGACAGCCCCGGGATCCACCGGGCCCGGCGGGCGCTCAACGAACACATGGTCGCGACGGCGGCGCGCATCGCCGGGGAGGCCGACGTCATCGTCCACGTGGTCGACGACCGCCGCGGGGCCGAGGGCGAGGAGGAGGCCCTGGTCCGGGGCATCGTGTCGCGGGCCGGGGTCCCGCGGGTGCTCGTCGTGAACAAGGCGGACCGGATGGGGGCGCAGGGAGCCGCGGCGCGCCGCGCGGAGCTTCTGGCCTCGGGGCTGTACGCGGACGGGTTCGCCGTGTCCGCCGCGCGCGGGTCCGGGGTCGCCGAGCTCGTCTCGTTCCTCTTCGGGGCGCTGCCGGAGGGGCCGGCGTTCTATCCCGAGGAGGACCTCACCGATCTCCCGATGCGCTTCATCGCCAAGGAGGTGATCCGGGAGAAGCTGTTCCAGTACCTCGACGCGGAGCTTCCCTACAGCGTCGCCGTGGCGATCGAGGAGTACCGCGAGGACGCGGAGAAGGGGCTGACGCGGATCCGGGCCGAGATCGTCGTGGAGCGCGAGTCGCAGAAGGGAATCGTCATCGGGCGCGGGGGGAGCATGCTGAAGATGATCGGGACGGCCGCGCGCCGGGAACTGGAGAAGGAGACGGGCGAACGGGTATACTTGGATCTGTTCGTGAAGGTCGAGAAGGACTGGAGCCGCAACGAGACCAAGCTGCGACGGCTGGGGTATGACTAAGGCGGGATTCACGGTATCGCTCGTGGGACGCCCGAACGTCGGGAAGTCCACCCTCTTCAACCGCATCACGGGGAAGCGCCGCGCCATCACCTACGGGGAGCCGGGCGTCACGCGGGACCTCGTCTCGCATCCGGCCGAGCACGACGGGACGAAGTTCGACCTCGTCGATACGGGCGGCTACACGGGCGGAGAGGACGACGACCTGCGCGCGAAGGTCCGGGGCCAGGTCCTGCGGGCGATCTACGAGTCCGACGCGGTCGTCTTCCTCGTCGACGCCCGCGACGGGGTCCTGCCGCTCGACCGGGAGATCGTCGCGATGCTCCGGGAGCGGCAGAAGCCGTTCCTGCTGGCCGCGAACAAGGTGGACGCGCGGGAGGGGGCGGAAGGGGTCCCGCAGTTCCACGAGCTCGGGGTGGAGCGGATCTACGCGGTCTCCGCCGAGCACGGGACCGGGATCGGGGAGCTTCTCGACGACGTCGTGGCCCTCGCCCCGAAGGGCGCGAAGGAGGAGGCGGAGCCGGAGGAGATCGTGGCGCGCGTCGCGGTCCTCGGGCGCCCCAACGTCGGGAAGTCGACCCTCGTCAACACGCTGGTCGGGTACGAGCGGGTGATCGCGTCCGAGGTCCCCGGAACGACGCGGGACGCCGTCGACGTCCTCGTGAATTACGGCGGGAAGCGGTACCTCTTCATCGACACGGCGGGGATCCGGGCGAAGCGCAAGACGACGAACGTGATCGAGAAGTTCTCGGTCCTGAAGAGCCTGGACGGGCTCAAGCGGTGCGACCTCGCGATCCTCATGATCGACGGCCCGGACGGGGTCACGCACCAGGACCAGCAGGTGCTCCGGTACGTCCTGAACGAGGAGCGCGCGGTGGTCGTGGCCGCGAACAAGTCCGACCGCTGGGAGGGCGAGGCGCCGAGGCGCCAGGGGCTGCGCCGGATCCAGGAGGCCCTCGGGTACGCCGCGTTCGCGCCCGTCGTCCCGGTCTGCGCGCTGACCGGAAAGGGGTTCCCGCTCCTGTTCCGGAAGATCGAAGAGGCGTTCGGAAATTTCCGGCGGCGCGTCCCGACGGGGGTGCTCAACCGCACGGCCGCCGCGTTCCTGTTCGCCGTTCCGATCCCGTCGGAGCGGGGCAGGAACCGGGCGTTCTACATGACCCAGATCGGGGTGATGCCCCCCTCGTTCGCCGTCTTCGTCAAGGACCGCGCGGGCGTGCCCGAGTCGTTCACGCGCTTCCTGCAGAACAAGGTCAGGGACCGGTTCGGGTTCGACGGCTCGCCCATCCGCATCGTCTACCGCGAACGATGAGCTCGCGGACATCGCGGTTGCTGCGGGGAGTCGCCGACGGCGTGGCGTCGTTCTTCCGGAAACACGGGCTGGTCTACAGCGCCGCGGTCGCCTTCAACCTCCTGCTGTCGGCGATTCCGGTCCTGTTCCTGGTGTTCGCCGCGACGTCGCTGTTCATCCGGCCGGACGATCTTCCGTTCGCCCAGCTCGCGAACCTCCTCAGGAACACCTTTCCGTACGGGGCGCAGGTCCTGGTGCCGGTCCTCAAGGGCCTCTTCGCGTCGCGCGCCACGTTCGGGGCGGTCGGCGTCGTGCTCCTCATGTACTCGTCCTGGTCGGCCACGGACGCCGTCCACACGTCGCTGGCGGTGATGCTGGAGAAGCGCCGGGGGAGGCGGTTCGGCCGCAGTCTCCTGTTCCACGTGGTCCTGGTCCTCGCGCTCACGATCCTGGCGTTCGGCGCGATCCTCGTCCCGCCGGTCTGGAAGGGAATCATGGTGCTGTCGCGCGAGATGGTGGGGCGCGAGTTCGACGCGGCCTTTCACCTGTTGCTCCAGTCGATCGCCCGCGTGGCGCTCGCCGGGATCGTCCTCCTCGGCGGCGCCTTGAGCTACCGGTACCTGTCGCCGGGGGCGATGTCGTGGAGGCACGCGTTCGGCGGAAGCGCGGCGTTCACGCTGCTCCTGTACGCGATCAAGTTCGGATTTACTTTTTATATCAGGAAATTCAGCAGGTTGAATGTAATTTACGGTTCCCTGTTCACCATCATCTGCTTTATAATCGTGGCATACCTTTTCGCCGCGGCGTACCTGCTCTGCGCCAGCGTCATCGGTGCCCTGGAACGGCAAGACGAAGGGGAAGGTGCATCCCCGGAAGAGGAGACGGGTGCAGGCTCCGCCGACACCGCTCGCGGCCGTTGACGTGGGGACGAACACGGTCCGGATGCTCGTCGCGGTCCGGGACCGGAGGGGGCTGCGCCCGGTCCTCAGGATGCGGCGCATCACCGGGATGGGCCGGGACCTCCGCGAGACCGGGGCGATCGGGAACCGGGAGCTGCGGGATTCGGTCGCGGCCCTGCGGGCCTTCCGGCGGGAGATCGACCGCCTGGGCGTGGGCGTTTCCAGGGCGTGCGGCACCGCCGCGCTGCGGGACGCTTCGAACAGGGACGCCTTCCTCGCCGGGGCGGCCGCCGCGGGGTTTCGGGTCGACGTCATATCGCCCGAGGAGGAGGCGCGGCTGACCTGGGCCGGGGTCATGGGGGGCAAGCCGGCCGGGGGGGGCGCCGTCGTCATGGACATCGGCGGCGGGAGCACCGAGTTCATCGCGGGCCCCGGGCGGGGCGAGTCGGTCAGCCTGCCGATCGGCGTCGTCGTCCTGCGGGACGTCTTCCGGCTGTCCGATCCCCCGGACCCGTGGCAGATCCGGAACCTGAAGTATTTCCTGGCCGAGCGCATCGCCGCCGGGACGAGGGGTCTGGGCCGGCGCCGGTTCCGGCGCCTCGTGGGGACCGCCGGCACGTTCACGACGCTGGCGGCGCTCGACATGCGGATGAGGACCTACCGCCCCGAACGCATCGACGGCTACGCGATGCCGGCCGCCCGGGTGCGGGCGTGGGAGAAGCGCCTGTGCGGCCTGAACGCGGCGGCGATTCTCGCGCTGCCGGGGATGGAGAAGGGCCGCGAGCGTTACATGGTGCCGGGGATCTGCCAGGCCGGCGAGGCCATGGCCCGGTTCGGCGCCGCGCGCCTCGAGATCAGCGACGCGGGGCTCCTGGAGGGGATCATCCTGGGGCTTCCGCCCGCGAAACAGGGAGGGTGTTGATGGACCAGAAGGGGACGGTTGACATCAGGGGCCTCGAGGAGGGGCTGACGTTCGACGACGTCCTGCTCCTTCCCGCGGAGTCGAAGGTTCTCCCGAAGGACGTGGACGTCTCCGTCATGCTGACGCCCATGGTGCGGCTGAACATCCCGCTCCTGAGCGCGGCGATGGACACGGTGACCGAGGCCGACACGGCGATCGCGATGGCGCGGGAGGGGGGCATCGGGATCATCCACCGGAACAACACGCCGGACGAGCAGGCGACCGAGGTCGACAAGGTCAAGAAGTCCGAGAGCGGGATGATCTCCGACCCGATCACGGTCGCCCCCGACCAGAAGGTCGCGGAGGCGCTCCACGTGATGCAGAAGTACCGGATCTCGGGCCTGCCCGTCACGAAGGACGGGAAGCTGGTCGGGATCCTCACCAACCGGGACCTGAGGTTCGAGACGAACTTCGAGCAGCCGATCGAGAACGTGATGACCAAGGAGCGGCTGGTGACCGTTCCCGTGGGCACGACCCTCGACCAGGCCAAGGAGATCCTCCACAAGAACCGGATCGAGAAGCTCCTCGTGGTGGACGGCGCGAACAACCTGCGCGGCCTCATCACGATCAAGGACATCCTCAAGATCAAGAAGTACCCGCTGGCGTGCAAGGACGCCAGGGGACGCCTCCGGGTGGGGGCGGCCATCGGCGTCGGGGCGGGGCGCGAGGAGCGGGTGGAGAAGCTCCTGAAGTCGGGCGTCGACGTCCTCTGCATCGACACGGCCCACGGGCACTCCCGGGACGTGATCGACGCCGTCAAGTCGACCCGGACGACGTTCCCGGGCGTCCAGCTCATCGCGGGGAACGTGGCGACCGAGGAGGGGGCCGCGGCGCTCATCCGGGCGGGCGTCGACTGCGTCAAGGTGGGCGTGGGGCCGGGGTCGATCTGCACGACGCGGATCGTCGCCGGCGTCGGCGTGCCGCAGATCACGGCGGTGATGCGATGCGCGGCGGCCGCGGCGAAGAAGGGGGTTTCGCTGGTCGCGGACGGCGGCATCAAGTTCTCGGGGGATCTCACGAAGGCGCTGGCGGCCGGGGCCTCGGCCGTGATGATCGGCTCGCTCTTCGCGGGGACGGACGAGAGCCCCGGCGAGATCGTCCTCTACCAGGGCCGCTCCTACAAGGTCTACCGCGGGATGGGGTCCCTCGGCGCGATGAGCCAGGGGAGCAAGGACCGGTACTTCCAGGGCCACGTGGAGACGGAGTCGAAGCTCGTCCCCGAGGGGATCGAGGGGCGCGTGCCGTACCGCGGGCCGCTCGCCCCGATGATCTACCAGCTCATCGGGGGGATGAAATCCGGCATGGGATACGTGGGGGCGACGAGCATCGCGGAGCTCCAGAAGCGGGCCCGCTTCATGAAGATCACGGCCGCCGGCCTGCGGGAGAGCCACGTCCACGACGTCATCATCACGAAGGAAGCGCCGAACTACCGGATGGAGTAGGACATTGGGCGACAAGATCCTGATCCTGGACTTCGGGTCCCAGTACACCATGCTCATCGCCCGGCGGATCCGCGAGCTCAAGGTGTACTGCGAGATCCACCCCTACAACGTCGGCACGGATTTCATCCGGAGCTTCCGCCCGGCCGGGATCGTCCTGTCGGGCGGGCCCGCGAGCGTCTACGAGGAGGGGGCGCCGCGCATCCCGCGCGAGGTCCTGGAGCTCGGGATCCCCGTGCTGGGGATCTGCTACGGCATGCAGCTCATCGCGGACCTCATGGGCGGGAAGGTCGCGAAGGCGGCGGGGCGGGAGTACGGCTTCGCCAACATCGGGGGCGAGTGGGGGGACCCGCTCTTCCTGGGGATCGAGGAGCTGCGGCACCACATGACGGTCCAGGTCTGGATGAGCCACGGCGACCGGATCGAGGAGCTGCCCCCGGGGTTCGCGTCGATCGCCCGGTCGCCGAACTCGCCCGTGGCGGCGATGAGCAACGCGGGCCGGACGATCTACGGCGTCCAGTTCCACCCGGAGGTGGCGCACACGCCCAAGGGGCGGGAGATCCTGGCGAACTTCCTGTTCCGCGTCTGCGGGCTCTCCCCGACCTGGACGATGCAGTCGTTCGTCGCGTCGAGCGTCCGGTCGATCCGGGAGGCGGTCGGGGACGGCAAGGTCGTCCTCGGGCTCTCCGGCGGCGTGGACTCCTCCGTGGCCGCGGTGCTCCTGCACCGCGCGCTCGGCGACCGGCTCACGTGCATCTTCGTCAACAACGGACTGCTCCGGAAGGACGAGGCGCAGGAAGTGATCGACACGTTCCGGGGCGGGATCGGCCTGTCGCTGGACTACGTGGACGCGTCCGCGCGCTTCCTCCGGGATCTCGACGGGGTCGAGGACCCGGAGCGGAAGCGCAAGATCATCGGGGAGCTCTTCATCCGGGTCTTCGAGGAGGCGGCGCGGAAGATCCAGGGGGTCACGCACCTGGGGCAGGGGACCCTCTACCCGGACGTGATCGAGAGCGTTTCGTTCAAGGGACCGTCCGCCACCATCAAGTCGCACCACAACGTGGGCGGGCTTCCCGAGACGATGCACCTCAAGCTCGTGGAACCGCTCCGGGAGCTGTTCAAGGACGAGGTGCGCGAGCTGGGGCGGGAGCTCTCGGTCCCGGACCACATCCTCGAGCGCCAGCCGTTCCCGGGGCCGGGCCTCGCGGTGCGCATCATCGGGCCGGTGACCGCGGCGCGGGTCGCCATCCTCCAGGAGGCCGACGCGATCGTCATCGAGGAGATCCGCCGCGCGGGTCTCTACGAGTCGATCTGGCAGTCGTTCGCCGTCCTGTTGCCCATCAAGACCGTCGGCGTCATGGGCGACGAGCGGACCTACGAGAACGTGGCGGCGCTGCGGGCGGTGCACAGCCAGGACGGGATGACGGCCGACTGGGTGCGCCTCCCCTACGACGTGCTCCAGCGAATCGCGACGCGGATCATCAACGAGGTCAAGGGGATCAACAGGGTGGTCTACGACATCTCCTCGAAGCCCCCGAGCACGATAGAATGGGAGTAGCCCCGCGGCACGGCACGGCGCGGAGGGGAGACGCGTGAGCGAGTTCGTCCACCTGCACCTGCATTCCCAGTACAGCCTGCTCGACGGGACCATCAAGATCCGGGACCTCGTCCGCAAGGTCGCGGAGATGAAGATGCCCGCGGTCGCGCTCACCGACCACGGCGGGATGATCGGCACCGTCGACTTCTACGAGAAGGCGACGCAGGCGGGGATCAAGCCGATCATCGGCTCCGAGGTCTACGTGGCGCCGGGGTCGCGGCTCGACCGGACGCCGGGGCAGGCGAACGACCGGGCCTATCACCTGATCCTCCTGGCCGAGTCGGGGGAGGGGTACCAGAACCTGATCCGGCTCGTCTCGCGCGCGCACGTCGAGGGGTTCTACTACAGGCCGCGCGTGGACAAGGAGATCCTCCGGGAGCACGCGGGGGGGCTCGTCGCGACCTCGGCGTGCCTGCAGGGCGAGATCCCGTCGATCCTGGCGCAGGAGGGGCCGGAGCGCGCCGCGGAGCGGGTCGCCGAGTACCGGGACATCTTCCCCGACGGCCGGTTCTTCATCGAGATCCAGGACAACGGCCTCAAGGAGCAGGCCCGGGCGAACGAGGCGCTCATCGCGCTGGCGCGGCGGACCGGGACGCCGCTGGTGGCCACCAACGACTGCCACTACCTCGAGCGCGGCGACGCGAAGGTCCACGACATCCTGCTCTGCCTGCAGACGGGAAAGACGATCGGGTCCGAGGGACGGATGCGCTTCGGGTCCGACGAGTTCTACGTCAAGCCGGCCGAGGAGTTCGAGCGGGCGTTCGGGCACGTCGCCCCCGAGGCGATCCGGAACACGCTGGCCATCGCCGAGCGGTGCCGCGTCGGGCTGGACCTCGGAATCAACAAGATCCCCGAGTTCCGCGTCCCGGACGGGCTGACCTCGGAGCAGTACCTGCGCCGGCTGGGAGTCGAGGGGCTCGAGCGGCGATTCGACGAGATGCGCGCGCGGGGGGCGAAGCTCTCCGGGGCGGCCGAGGCCGCCTACCGGAAGCGGCTCGACTACGAGCTCTCCGTGATCGAGAAGACCGGCTTCTCGGGCTACTTCCTGATCGTCTGGGATTTCATCAAGTTCGCCAAGGACCGGTCGATCCCGGTCGGGCCCGGGCGGGGAAGCGCGGCGGGCAGCCTCGTCGCGTACGCCCTGCGGATCACGGAGGTCGACCCGATCCCGTACGACCTGCTCTTCGAGCGGTTCCTGAACCCGGAGCGGATCAGTCTCCCCGACATCGACTGCGACTTCTGCAAGGACCGGCGGGACGAGGTGATCCGGTACGTCGAGGAGCGGTACGGCAAGGAGAACGTGGCGCAGATCATCACGTTCGGGACGATGAAGGCGCGCGCGGCCGTCCGGGACGTGGGACGGGTGCTGGAGATGCCGTACGCCGAGGTCGACCGGATCGCCAAGCTCATTCCCCCGGACCTCGGGATGACGATCGACAGGGCGCTTTCCGTCGAGCCGCGGCTCGCCGAGCTGGTCCGGGAGGCCCCGAAGGTCGGCGAGCTGTTCGAGTACGCGCGGGCGATCGAGGGGCTGTCGCGGCACGCGTCGACGCACGCGGCCGGGGTGGTCATCGCGAACCGGCCCATCACCGAGTACGTCCCCCTTTACCGGAACTCCAACGGCGACATCACGACGCAGTACTCGATGAAGCAGATCGAGAAGGTCGGCCTCGTCAAGTTCGATTTCCTGGGGCTGCGGACGCTCACCGCGATCCACGACGCCCTGGCGCTCATCCGGGAGCACCGGGGCGTGCGGGTGGACCTCGAGACGCTCCCCCTGGACGACGCCGAGACCTACGCGATGCTCGCGGCCGGGGACACGGCCGGCGTCTTCCAGTGCGAGAGCGGCGGGTTCACCGACCTCCTCGAGCGCCTGAAGCCGGACCGGTTCACCCACCTGATCGACGCGGTGGCCCTGTACCGTCCGGGCCCCCTGCAGAGCGGGATGGTCGAGGACTTCATCGCCCGGCGGCACGGGCGGCGGTCGATCGAATACCCGCTGCCGCAGCTCGAGGAGATCCTCAGGGACACGTACGGCGTCATCGTCTACCAGGAGCAGGTGATGCGGATCGCCGTGGCGCTCGCGGGCTTCTCGCTCGGCGAGGCCGACGTTCTCCGGAAGGCGATGGGGAAGAAGGACGCCGCCCTGATGGACCGGCAGAAGCAGCGGTTCCTCTCGGGAGCGTCGGCGAACGGGATCCCTCAGGGCAAGGCCTCGTCCATCTTCGATCTCATGGCCCAGTTCGGCGAGTACGGGTTCAACAAGTCCCACAGCGCGGCGTACGCCCTGGTGGCCTACGAGACGGCGTACCTCAAACGGCACTACCCCGTGGAGTATTTCTGCGCTCTGATGACCTCGGAGTCGGGCGACACCGCCAAGATCATCCGCTATATCGGGCACTGCCGCGAACAGGGGATCCCGATTCTCCCTCCGGACGTGAACGAGTCGCGGTTCGCGTTCTGCCCCTCCGCGTCGCGGCCCGGGTCCGGGGCGCGCGGGACGGGGGCGCCGGCCGCCGGCGCCGCGGGGACTGCCATCCGCTTCGGGCTCTCGGCGATCAAGGGCGTGGGGGCCGCGGCCATCGACGCGATCCAGGAGGCGAAGGGGGACGCGCCGTTCGCGTCACCGGCGGCTTTCCTGTCGCGGGTCGATCTCCGGAAGGTGAACAAGCGGGCGGTCGAGTGTCTCGTCAAGGCGGGGGCGCTCGATTCCCTCGAGCCGGACCGCGGCCGGCTCTTCGGGCGGCTGCCGTCGCTCATGGAGGAGGCGCAGGAGGCCGCGCGGCGGCGGGAATCGGGGCAGTTCGCCCTGTTCGGCGAGGCGCCGCCGGTCCCGAAGCCGGCCGGCCGGGAGACGGATGCGCCGGCATGGACCCGGCGGGAGCGGCTGGCCAACGAGCGCGAGGCGCTCGGGTTCTACATCACCGGGCATCCGCTCGACGAGTTCGGGGCCGAGATGTCGCTCTACGCGAACGTGTCGTCGTCCCGGATCGGCGCGCTGAAGGCGGGCGCCGAGGTCAAGATCGGCGGGATCGTGAGCGCGGTCAAGGAGAAGACGACGAAGCGCGGCGAGAAGATGGCCATCGTCACGCTCGAGGACCTCGAGGGGATCGTCGAGGTCGTCGTGTTCCCCGAGGCGTACCGGGAGAACCGCGAGGCGCTCGCCTCGGAGGGGCCGGTCTTCCTGGTCGGACGCGTGGACGCCGACGAGACCTCGACCAAGATCATCGCCGAGGAGATCTTCCGCATGGAGCACATCCGGGAGCGGCTCGCGCGGTCGGTGCATTTCACGGTCCGCTCGGACCGGATGACGGCCGCGGACGTCCGCGAGCTCCGGAGGGCGATCGAGCGCCACCGGGGAGACAAGAGGGCGTTTCTCCACCTCGTCCGGGACGGCGATTACGAGGCGGTCCTCGCGCTGCCCGACCGGCTGGGGGTCGCCCCGTCGCTGGAGCTCGCCAGGGAGCTCAAGGGACGGTTCGGGTACGACGTCCTGCGGCTGCATTGATGGAGCCGCGGGGAAGGCCGGTCGAACGGGCGTGGCTCGTCTGGGCCCGGCGGAAGCATCGCCGGGCGGCAGCCGCCGACGGCGGCGGCCCGCAGGCGGACCTCGTCGCCGAGCTGGAGAGCCTCGTCGAGGCGGCGGGAGGAGCCGTCGCGGGGACCGTGACCCACCTGGTCGACTCCGAGAACCCGGCGACCCTCATCGGCGCGGGCGCCGTCCGCCGGCTGAAGGAGGCGGTGGCCGACAACGCGGTGGACCTCGTCGTCTTCCAGAACCTCCTGCGTCCGAAGCAGCAGACGAACCTCGAGCGGGAGCTCGAGGTGAAGGTTCTCGACCGGCGGGAGGTGATCCTCGACATCTTCGCCCGGCGGGCGCGCAGCCGGGAGGGGAAGCTGCAGGTCGAGATGGCGCAGCTCTCGTTCCGGCTCGGGCGCCTCGCGGGGGGGCGCAGGGATCTGTCCCGGCTGGGCGGCGGAATCGGCACCCGGGGGCCCGGCGAGAAGAAGCTCGAGGAGGACCGCCGCCGGATCCGGTCGCAGCTGCGGCAGATCGGCCGGGAGCTCGAGACGGTCCGGCGGACGCGGTCGCTCCATTACAGGCGGCGCCGGGAGATCGGGTTCCCCGTCGTCGCCATCGTCGGCTACACGAACGCGGGGAAATCCACGCTGTTCAACCGCCTGACCGGCGCCGACGTCTTCGTCGCGGACCAGCTGTTCGCGACGCTCGACCCGACGGCGCGCAGGATCCGGTTTCCCGGGGGCCTCGAGGCGATCGCGGTGGACACCGTCGGTTTCATCCACGAGCTGCCCGCCGAGCTCCGCCAGGCGTTCCTCGCGACCCTGGAGGGAATCGGCGAGGCCGACCTTCTCGTGCACGTCGTTGACGGCAGCGGGGAGGACATGGAGCGGAATCTCGCGTCGGTCGACGGGATCCTGTCGGAGCTCGGATATGGCGGGAAGCCGACGATCGTGGCCGTGAACAAGTCGGACCTGGGGACCGCGGGGGGGACCTGCCCGCCTGGCGGCGTCCGGATCTCGGCGGCGACCGGCGAGGGGATGGCGGCCCTGCTGGCGCTGGCCGAAGGAAAGCTATGCGAGCGTCTTTCCGAAAAGAGCGGTTCGACCAGGCCCGCCTGATCAACATCGCCAACGGCCTGACGGCGTTGCGGGTGCTTTTGGTCCCCGTCGTCGCCTACCTGCTCATCGCGGGCCGGTTCCGGTGGGCGCTCCTGGTCTTCTCCGTCTGCGGGGTCAGCGACTGCCTCGACGGCGTGCTCGCCCGGTGGCTGCATCAGCGGACGGTGGTCGGATTCTACCTGGATCCCGTCGCCGACAAGCTCCTCATCGCGATGTCCTTCGTCGTCCTCGCCATCGTGCAGGTGATCCCCGTCTGGCTGACCGTGCTCGTCATCAGCCGCGACATCTTCATCCTCGCGGGCAGCTTCCTGATCCTCCTTCTCATCGGGACCGAGGGGATCCGGGTCACGGCCGTGAGCAAGGCGAACACCGCGATGCAGATCGCGACGGTGCTCTACTTCCTCTCCGTGCGGGCCTTCCCCGGGGTGCTGGACCGGCTCGCGCCGGGCCTCGAGGCGACGGCCACCGAGGCCGTGGTCATCGTCTGCGCGGTCACGACGTCGCTGTCGGGGGTGCAGTACCTCGTCGCGGGCATCGCGCGACTCTCCCGTGCGTAGCGGCGCGGCGGCTTCGCGCCGCCGGCGGGACACGGCCCGCCGGACAAGGGGCGCCGCGGAACCTCCCGGGGTCGGGGTCGAGGCGGTCGCGAAGGGGAGCCCCGCCGAGCGGGCCGGGATCGCGGCGGGAGACCGGATCCTGTCCGTTTCCGGCGAGCCCGTCTGCGACCTGATCGACCTGCATTACCTGACCGCCCGCCGGCGCTTCCGGCTGCGATGGGCGGCGGCCGGAGGCGGGCAGCGCGAGGCCGACGTCCGCCCGGGCGCGGCGCCGCTCGGGATCTTCCCCGAGCCGGTGCGCGTGCGCCGGTGCCGCAACCGGTGCGTCTTCTGTTTCGTGCACCAGCTCCCGCCGGGGCTGCGGCGGAGCCTTTACGTCAAGGACGAGGACGTCCGGCTCTCCTTCCTTCACGGGCAGTACGTCACCTTTTCGGACGTGACGCGCGAGGAGCTCGCGCGGATCGTCCGGTACCGCCTTTCGCCGCTGTACGTGTCCATCCACACGACGGACCCGGCGCTGCGGCGGGAGATGCTCGGCAACCCGGGCGCCGGGGACGTGATGGACGTGATGCGGCGCCTGGTCGCGGCCGGGATCACGCTCCATGGACAGGTCGTCGTCTGCCCCGGGATCAACGACGGCGCCGAGCTGCGCCGGACGCTTCGCGACCTCGCGGCGCTGCGGCCGGGCCTCGCCACGGTCGCGGTCGTTCCCGTGGGCCTCACCGCGCACCGGCGGGGCCTGCCGGTTCTGCGGCCCGTGACCGCGGCGGAGGCGCGGGAGACGCTCGCGTTCCTCGACCGGTTCCGCCGCGACGCGCCGCCGCTGGCCGGAGAGCCGTTCGCCGTGGCCGCCGACGAATATTACCTGCTGGCCGGCCGGAGCGTCCCGGGGCGGCGCGCCTACGGGTCGTTCGCCCAGGTCGGGAACGGCGTGGGGCTCGTGCGGCAGTTCCTGGACGGGGCGCGGACCCTGTTCCGCGGAAGGCGGTGGGGGCCCGCCGGAATGGGGGGGACGGTGGTGAGCGGCGTCGCGCCGCGGCGCCTCGTGTCGGGGTTCCTCGCCGAATTCTCGCGGCGGGCGCGGGCCCGCTTCGAGCATCTGACGGTCCGAAACCGGCTGATGGGGGAGAGCGTGACCGCGACCGGGCTCCTGGCGGGGGACGACATCGTCAAGGCCGTCGGAGAGCGCCGGGGAGTCAAGCTCTACGTGCCGTCGGTCTGCCTCCGGGACGCCGGGGACCTCTTTCTCGACGGTCTCTCGCCCGCCGACGTCGCCCGGAGGACGGGCGCGCAGGTCCGAATCTTCGAGCCGACGCCCCGCGGCTTCCGCGACGCGGTGTATAATGCGAATATATCTACATTTTAATTGACATTTCCGGCCGGCATCTGCTAACAATACTATGCTTGGCCATTGGGGGGCGATTAGCTCAGATGGTTAGAGTACCTGCTTGACATGCAGGGGGTCACTGGTTCAAGTCCAGTATCGCCCACCATTTTTCTTCCCCCGCACGTAGGAACCCTGTAATCGCCA
>JBLMWX010000016.1:0-2764 GCA_050257455.1 Gemmatimonadota bacterium
GCCGGGGGCCGCGGACCTCGATCTCCCTGTTCTTCTGGGGAATCCGGACGCGGATCATCCGTTCATTTAACAATCATTCCGGCCGGGAATACAAGACGGGTCCGCGGGCTCCCGGGGGAGAATCCCGTGTTGAGGCGCCCGGCGGGCGGGGGTAAGATGATCGAAGCCGCAATCCCGCCAAGGAGGACGGACCCATGAGCGTGCGCGCCGCATTCGCGTTCCCCGTGTTTCTCGTCGCCGCCGTACTGGTCGCCGGTTGCGCCAAGAAGGAGGAGGCCCCGCCCGCGCCGCCGGCCCCCGCGGCCTCTCCCGCCGTCGAGGGGAAGGCGCTCTTCGAGCAGAAGTGCAGCGCCTGTCACGGCCTCGACCGCGCCACCTCCCTCTCCCTGACGAAGGAGAAATGGGCGGAGATCGTCAAGTCGATGCAGGCGAAGAGGCCGGACTGGATTCCCGACGCGGACGCGGCCAAGATCGTCGAGTTCCTCGCCGCGGAGCACGGCGCGAAGTAGGGGCGGCATTTCGTCGAAAGCCGTTCGAGACCGGGGCGCAGCCGTCGCGTCCCGGCGCCGGCCGGACCGGGCGGCCTTCCGCAGGGAGGCCGCCCTTTTTTCGGGCGCCACCGGCCGTTCGGGGGAGCGAGCGCGTTGGACATCGTTCAGGCGGTTTTTCCCGTCTTTCTCGTCATCGCCGTCGGCGCGGGGGCCCGCAGGTACCGGTTCCTCGAGGAGCCGTTCATCGACAAGGCGAACGCCCTGGTCTATTACCTGCTCCTGCCCGTTCTCCTGTTCCACTCCATCGGCACGTCGGACTTCCGGCAGGCGTTCAGCGCTCCCCTCGTCGCCGGCGGCTACGCGGCCACGACGGCGACGTTCGGCCTCGCGTTTCTCCTCTCCCGGCGGATGGGGCTGGCGCCGGCGGAGCAGGGAGCGTTCGTCCAGGGCGCCTTCCGCGCGAACCTCGCCTACGTCGGGCTGCCGATCGTCCTGTCCGCGGCCGGCGACGTCGGGCTGAGGAAGGCGGGGATCTTCCTCGGCTTCATGGTCCCGCTCCTCAACGTGCTGGCCATCGTGGCGCTCGTCACGCCGCACGGGGGCGGGATGGACCGGGGGCGGGAGGCGGCGCGGATCCTCAAGCAGGTCCTCACGAACCCCATCATCCTGTCCTCCGCCCTCGGCATCGTCTGGAGCGCGCTCGCGCTGCCCCTGCCGGGGCTGATCGCGAAGACCCTCGCGATCCTGTCGTCGGCGACGCTCCCGCTGTCGCTCCTGTGCCTCGGGGGATCGTTTTCCTTCGAGCGGGCCCGGTCGGGGTTCCGTCACGCGGCGATGGCCGCCGCGATGAAGGTCGTTCTCCTCACGGCGATGGGGCTCGCCGTCTACCGCGCGCTGGGGGTCTCGGGGGACGACCTGCGGATCGGAACGATCATGCTCGGCTGCCCGACGGCGGTGGTCACCTACGTGATGGCGTCGCGCCTCAAGGGCGACCCCTCCCTCGCCGGGACGATCGTGATCGTCTCCACGGGGGCCTCCGCCTTCACGATCACGGGGTGGCTCCTGTTCCTCAAGGCGATGGGGTGGTGAGCGCCGGCCGGGCGCTTCAGCCGCCGGCCAGGAGGACGGCGATCACCTTCCCCGGGCCGTGCACGCCGATCGTGAGCGTGAGCTCGATGTCGGCGGTCCTGCTGGGGCCGGTGATGAAGGAGATGTTTCGCGGCGGGTTGTTCGCCAGGGCCGCCAGGCACTCCTCCATCCGGTCGACGAAGGCGTCCGGGGCGACGAGGGAGACGTGGACGTCGGTGACGAGCCCCGGCAGGAGCGTCCTGCCCCCGCCGCTCGTCTGGACGAGCGTGCCCGTCTCGGCGACGGCGTACTCCGCGGTCTGGATCCCGGCGCACACGGGCGGGACGGCCTGGCGGATCTCGCCCGGGGCCGCGAAGCGGAAGGGGCCGAGGGGGGCCAGGGCCTCGGCGAGCGCCCGGGCGGCCGGATCGCCGTCCGGGACGAGGAGCGCGGTCACGCCTTCGTCCCGCAGCGCCTCCCCCACGGCCCGGGCCGCCGCCTCCGCGGACGCGCCGGCGACGAACGTCCCCCCGAGCGCCTCGAAGCGGCCGCGGAAGAGGTCGACCCGTTCCGCCGGGGACCCCGCGCCCGCCTGCACCGGGATCGCGCCGCTCCCCGCGTCGGAGCATCGGCGTCCGTGCAGCGCCGTCCGAACGCGCTGCAGGAGCTCGTCCCTTCCCTTCACCGCGTCCACGGACGGATCCCCCTCTGCGTCTTCCAGAGCTTCCGGAACGGCTGAGGCGCGGGGGCGGGAAAGTCCCGCCGGTCGGTCCACCCCGACAGCTTCAGCGGGAGCCACGCCACCTTCCCGTCCTTGAACAGGGCCCGGGAGACGACGCCCGCGATCCGCTGGATCGCCTCCAGCACGCCGGCCCGGCGCATCAGCGCCGCGTAGGCCTTCATCGCGGCCACTTCCCGGGGGTCCTTGAGCCCCTGGCCCCGCTCGTCGGCCCGCATCTCCACGAGCATCTCCGGCAGCGGGATCTTGACGGGGCAGACGTCGGCGCACGCGCCGCACAGGGTGCTCGCGTTGGGGAGCGCGCGGGCCTCCGGCAGGCCGATCAGGAGCGGAGTCAGGATCGAGCCGACCGGCCCCGGGTACACCCAGCCGTAGGCGTGGCCGCCGACGCTCTGGAAGACGGGGCAGATGTTGATGCACGCGCCGCACCGGATGCACTTGAGGATCTCGCGGTACTTCCCCTGGA
>JBLMWX010000017.1:0-8008 GCA_050257455.1 Gemmatimonadota bacterium
GCCGCCTGGCCGATGGCCGTGATGCCCACGCTGGTGCCGAAGAAGTAGATGAGCCACAGGGCGAAGAACTGCCACGTCTTGATCATCTCGGCAGGCTTGAATTCCGCCTTGACGACGCCGCCCGCCGCTGTTGTCGCCGCGGCCGGGGGTGTCCACCCTTCCGGCTTGTAGCCGGCGGGAGGAACCGCGAAGATCTGGGCCGCTCCGATGACGCAGACGAGGAAGACGACGCCGAGGATCAGGAACGTTCTCTGGAGGGTTGCCGGGAACATCGTCGGATCGTTCCCGAGGAGCGTCTCGATGACGGGCGCGAAGATGAGGGAGCCGGCGCCGAACCCGAGGACCGCGAGGCCGACGATCGTCCCGCGCTTGTCGGGGAACCACTTCACGCAGGTCGCGATCGGGGTGACGTAGGCGAAGCCGACGCCGAGGCCGCCGAGGATTCCGTACGCGAACTTGAGGCCCCATTCGCTGTTCCACGTGAACGCGGCCATGAGGCAGCCGGCGCCCAGGAACAGGCCGCCGACCGAGCCGACGAGCTTCGGTCCCTTCTTGTCCTGCCAGAAGCCGGCGACGATCATCCCGACGGTGAAGAACATCAGCGAGTAGCGGTAGGGAGCGATGCTGACCTGGCCCTTCCAGCCGTTGGCTTTTTCGAGGACCGGCCGGAACACCGACCACGAGTAGAGAACGCCGAGGCACAGCTGCATCACAAGCGCGGCGTAGACGAATTTCCACCGGTTTACCTTTTCTGCCATCATTCCCCTCCTTCGTGTTTATGAAGCCAAACCGAAAAAATCCTTCCCCCCTCATCCGCGAAAAAGCTCGCCGACCACCCCCTTTCGCGATAAAAGAGTTTTACCCTGTAAAATCGGCTCCCAATATTTCTACCGCAGACCGGAAAGCGGTGTCAAGGATATTTATAAACTTTGTTTTATTGGACCTTTTCCCGTTAACGCCGCAGCCGCCCGCGCCCCGCCCCGCCCGGCGCCCCCCGGGACGCTGGACGGATTCGGCATATAAAATTCGATGGTTATACGGGCGCACCCCGGAAAATGGGCGCCGGGGGAATCGTCAGGTATGGCGGATCATCTAAAAACAGAGCGGCGGTTTCGCGCGCCGCGAGGACGCGAAGGAGGACGCGATGACTCCGTTTCACGGGATCAGGAACGTTCCGGCGATGCGGGCGATCGGGTGGCGCGGCGACGTTTCGCTCTGGGGCGTCGATACCGCGTTTTCCCGCCTGTACGACGAGGCGGTCGAGAAGAAGCTGGTGTTCAAGGAGCCGGCGGTGGGGATCCGCCACGGGGGGCTCGGGCTGCCGGACCCCTTCCACTCCGACTACGAAGTCCTGTTCCCCCTCGTGGAGGGGTTTCCGGAGAATGCGGACCCTTCCGGCGTCCGCGAACTGCCCGCCGCGGAGGTCGCGGTGTTCGTCCACAGGGGGCCCTACGAGTGGATTCCGTGCACGTACGAAAAAGTGCTGGACTGGCTCCGGGAGAACCGGTATGAAGGAGCCGGGGCGCCGCGGGAGGTCTTTTTCGTCGCGCCGGAGCCGCACGGAGGGGGGACCCAGGACGACATGCTGACCGAGATCCAGGTCCCGATCCGCAAGGCGTCCTAAAAGGAGGACGGCGGGCCCTTGACGGACAGGGAGAGGATCTTCCTGACTCACCTGTCGTCGTGCGCGGGTTGAGCGTCCAAGATGGGGCAGGGGGTCCTTGCCCGGATCTTGTCCGCTCTGCCGCCGCCGCACGATCCGAGGGTCCTCGTGGGAACTTCCCACGCGGACGACGCGGGCGTCTTCCGCGTCTCGGACGACCTGGCCCTCGTGGCGACGCTCGACTTCTTCACGCCGGTGGTCGACGACCCGTACCTGTACGGGGCGATCGCCGCCGCCAACTCGTTGAGCGACGTCTACGCGATGGGGGGCGAGCCGCTCTTCGCCCTGGCCATCGCGGCCTTTCCCGACGACCACAGGATCCTGCCCGTCCTCGCGGACGTCATGGCGGGGGCCGCGGACAAGGCGCGGGAGGCCGGCATCTGCATCATCGGCGGGCACACGGTGCGGGACCGGGAGCCCAAGTTCGGCCTCGCGGTCACCGGGCGCGTCGATCCAGGCCGCTTGTGGAACAACCGGGGCGCGCGGGCGGGCGACCAGATCGTCCTCACCAAGCCGATCGGGACGGGCGTGATCACGACCGCGATCAAGTGGGGGATCGCCCCCGGGGCGTCCGCCGACGCCGTCGTCCGGTCGATGGCGCGCCTTTCCGCCGCCGCCGCCGGCGCGGGCCGCGCGTCGGGGATCAGCACCGCGACCGACGTGACCGGCTTCGGCCTCCTCGGCCACCTGATCGAGGTGCTCGAGGGGAGCGACCTGTGCGCCGAGATCCGCCTGGGCGACGTCCCGGTGTTTCCGGGCGTCCGCGAGCTCATGAGGACCCGGGTCGTTCCGTCCCTCGTACCAAGGACGTCCGTTCCCGGCGTTTCCCTTCTCCATGCCCGGTTCGGCTCCCCGCCGATCCCCGGCGGAAGCCGGGAGAACATCGCGTTCCAGCAGGGCAAGGTCCGGTTTCCGCCGCTCCTTCCGGAGGAGGACGCCCTGCTTCTCGCCGACCCGCAGACGTCCGGCGGCCTCCTCATGTTCGTCCCGCCCGACCGGGCGGACCGGCTCCGCGATGCGCTCGCGGCGGCGGGCGAGGAGGGGTGGTGGATCGGGCGGACGGTCGCCGGGTCGGCTCCCGAGATGTCGCGCGTCACGGTGATCTAAGCCGGCGCGCCGCAAAAACCGATCCTGACTGTTGAAGGGGGTGGCTCGATGGACCGTCTCGCTTCGGCCGGGCTTCTCGTCTCGCGCGTCCTTCTCGCGTCCGTCTTCCTCTTCGCCGGAGCGAGCAAGACCTTCGCGTTCGCGGCGACGCAGCAGTACATGGCGGCGCAGGGGATGAAGATGACGGGGCTGTTCCTCGTCCTTGCCATCCTGGTCGAGATCGGCGGCGGGCTCTCCGTCCTGCTCGGCTTCGTGCCCCGCCTGGGCGCGCTGGCCCTGTTCCTCTTCCTGATCCCCGTGACCCTCGTCTTCCACCGGAACTGGTCGGACCCGGTCCAGCTCGGCCATTTCGTGAGCAATCTCGGCCTCATGGGCGGGCTCATGGCGATCGTCTCGGTCGGGGGCGGCGTCTTTTCGGTCCGCGCCCGGAAGGGGCGGGCGTGAAGATCCTCTTGTCCCTGTCGACGGATTCGTCCCGGGACGACGCGCGCCGGCTGGCGGTCGAGACCGCCCGGGACGCCGGCGGGGAGGTCCGCGGGCTGTTCGTCGTGGACCTCCCGGGGATCGAGCGGAGCGAGGCCGGGGCGCCGCCGGGCGCGATCCAGATCGCCCGGCGCGCCGGGGAGGAGATCGCCTCGCAGCTCGGGGCCGCGGGGGCCGCCGCGGTCGAGGCCGCGGGGCGCGCGTGCGGGGAGGCGGGCGTCCCGTTCGCCGGCGAGGTCGCGGCGGGGGACCCGCGGCGGGTGATCGAGGTCGCGTGCGCCGCCAGCGACCTCCTCGTCTCGGGCCTGTCGTCCCGCTACGCCCACGACGGAGGCGACGAGCCCGGGAGCCTCGTCCTGTCGCTGATGAAGGACAAGGTCGTCCCCGTGCTCCTGGCGTGTTCGCCCTGCCGGCCCGTGAAGACCGTGGTCGTCGGGTGCGGCGGCGGCGACCGGACGTCCCGGGCCGTCGGGGCGATGGCGCACCTGGGGCTCTGGAAGGGCGGGTGCCGCGTCGTCCTCCTTGCCGTGGCCGCCTCGCCGGCCGAGGGGGAGGCGCGCCTCGCCGATCCCCGCCGGGCGCTCGCGGACGCGGGTTACACCGGCGTCGAGGAGAAGATCGTCCCCGGTCCGAAGGCGGATGCCTTTTCGGCGTTCTGCGAGGCGGAAGCGGCCGACGCCGTCGTCCTCGGCGGGTTCGGCGAGCGCCGTTGGGACGATCTCCTCGGCCGGTCGGTGACCGTGCGCCTCCTCGCCGGGGGGCGCGTCCACCTGTTCCTCCGGATGTAGGGGCGGGCCGATGACGCCCGCGGAGTCCGCCCTCGGCCAGGGCCTGCCCGCCTGGTCGGTCCTCCCGTTCGCGGGCTTCCTTCTCGCCATCGCCCTCGTCCCGCTGTTCGCGCCGCGGTTCTGGGCGGGCCACTACGGAAAGGTGAGCGCCGCCTTCGGCGCGCCGGTGGCGGCGTGGTTCCTCGTCGCGGCGCCCCGGGAGCTGCTCCATGCCGCGTCGGAGTACCTCTCGTTCATCGTCCTCCTCGGCAGCCTCTTCACGATCTCGGGAGGCATCCTCCTCAAGGGGACGATCCGCGCCACGCCCGCGGTCAACTGCGCCTTCCTCGGCGTCGGGGCCGTCGCGGCCAACCTCTTCGGCACGACGGGGGCCTCGATGCTCCTCGTCCGGCCCCTCCTGCGGGCGAACGCCCACCGGGGGAGCGCGGGCCACGTCGTCGTCTTCTTCATCTTCGTCGTCGCGAACATCGGGGGGATCCTGACCCCCATCGGCGACCCGCCGCTGTTCCTCGGGTACCTGCGCGGGGTCCCCTTCTTCTGGACGGCGGCGAACCTGTGGCACTTCTGGCTCCTCGGGGCGGGGCTCGTCATCGGGATCTTCTTCCTCGTGGACCGGCGGGCGGCTCTCCGGGACGGGTCCGCCGGCGGCGGCGAAAAGGCGGTGGCGGCGCCGCTCTCGGTCGAAGGGACCGGGAACTTCCTTCTCCTGGGGGTGGTCATCGGCGCGGTCTTTCTCCCGACGCCGTGGCGGGAGACGGCGATGGCGGCGGCGGCGGTCGTCTCGGCGTGGACGACGCCGGCGCGGCTCCGCGCGCGGAACGGGTTCACGTACCACCCGATCGCCGAGGTCGCCATCATCTTCGCCGGCATCTTCGCGACGATGATGCCGGCCCTGCTCATTCTCAAGGCCCGCGGGGCGGAGCTCGGCGTCGCGACCCCGTGGCAGTTCTTCTGGACGACCGGCGCGCTTTCGAGCTTCCTGGACAACGCCCCCACGTACCTGACCTTCCTCGCGCTCGCCCAGGGACTGCACGGCCCGGCGGACGTGGCCGGCGTGTCCGCGCCGGTCCTGCGGGCGATCAGCGCCGGCGCCGTCTTCATGGGGGCGAGCTCCTACATCGGCAACGCGCCCAACTTCATGGTGAAGGCGATCGCGGAGAGCGCGGGCGTCCGGATGCCGTCCTTCTTCGGCTACGTGGCGTACTCGGTCGCCATCCTGCTGCCGGTCTTCGCCCTCGTCACCGTCCTCTTCCTCTGAAGTCCGGGGACGTTGTTGCGCTTCGCGGAAAGTTCAACGACGTCCCCCGCCCTTTCAAAAAGTTCAGGAACGTCCCCGTCCTTTGGTAAGATGGACCGCCGGGGCGACGGATCGCCCCCATTCGACCGGTGTGGGAGGTGACGACATGGGCAAGGTCGACATCGGGCGCGTGCGGTCGCTTTCCATCAAGTGCCTGTCGGAGGTCTCCTGGCACGACAACGCCCGCATGCGGCAGGACGTCCGCGAGGCGGGCGGGCTCTCGGTCGACCAGTTCGACGTCAAGTGGACCCCCGAAAACGCGGCGGGCGTGTCCGCGCTGGTCGAGTCGGTGGACGGGGGCGGCCGGCAGCGGAAGTTCCTGATGGACGTGGGGTGGGACGTCGACTACATGGACGGCGTGTTCCGGCGCGAGGGGATCGACCGGATGCTCGCCGCCGGCGAGATCGACTTCCTTTATATTACCCACGAGCACGTCGACCATTTCTGGGGGCTTCCCGCGGCGACGAAGCACCGCCCCGACGTCAAGATCCTCATCCCCACCGGCTTCTCGGCGAAGAGCAAGGAGATCCTCCAGCGCTCCGGACACACGGGGCCGGTCGTGGAGCTCGGCCCGGAAGGCCCGCACGTCCTTTTTCCGGGCTGCGCGAGCGTGACCTTCGACATCCCGATCTTCCTCAAGACGCACGGGGAGCAGGTCCTCTACTTCCACGTCGAGGGGCGCGGGATGATCACGGTCACCGGCTGCTGCCACCCCGGCGTCCTCGGCCTCCTCGAGTACGCGCAGGAGAACTTCGACGGCTTCTCCGAGTTCCACGGCGTCTACGGGGGGCTGCACATCTCCCCGTTCGAGGAGTGGGGCCCGGCGCAGGACGAGCTCCTCGACAAGCTCCAGGGGTACAGGCTCCAGCAGCTTGCGTGCAACCACTGCACCGGCGTCCTCACCGTGCAGAAGATGCTCGAGCGCGGGATGCCGGTGGTCCGGGGCAGCGCCTCGCACGGCAGCAGGAGCGACCTGTACCTCGGCAACGGGGACACGGTGGTGTTCTGAGCGGACGGCCCGGCGCGCCGCTCGCGCGCACGGACCGCGCGGTGCGGGTCAGGCGCGGAACCGCTCCCGCCACATCCCGAACATGAGCAGGGCCCACAGCCGGTACTGGTGATCCCGCCGGCCGGAGAGGTGCTCCGCCACGACCCGGCGGACCCCCTCGGGGCGCAAATACCCTTCCCGCGCGATCCGCTCCTCGCCGAGGTACTCGTCGAGAAGCGGCCGCAGCTCGCGCCGCAGCCACCGGGACAGCGGGACCCCGAACCCCATCTTCGGCCGGTCGAGGAGGGGCCGGGGGACGAGCGGATCGAGCACCTTCCGCAGCAGGTACTTCGTCTCGCTTCCGCGGACCTTGAAACGGCGGGGCAGGCGGGCCGCGAACCCCACGATCCTGTGGTCGAGCAGCGGGACCCGGGCCTCCAGCGAATACGCCATCGAGGCGCGGTCCACCTTGGCCAGGATGTCGTCGGGCAGGTAGGTGCGGATGTCGGTCGCCATCGCCCGCTCCACGATCCCGCCGCCGCGCGGGTCCCGGAACGTCCGGAAATAGGCGAGGTGCGCGTCGTCGGCCACGGACGGCACGATCTCGCCGAGTCGGCGCCTCTCGAAGATCCCGACCGTGTGGCAGTACATCTGGGCCGGGTCGTCGTGCCGCACGCTCTCCGCGCCGCGCTGGACCTTGTGGACGGGCACGTGCGCGAGCAGCGCGCCCAGGGGACGGCGCAGGAACCCGGGGATCGCCTGCACGACCGACCCGCCGCGGACCCAGCGGTACCGCGGGTAGCCGCAGAAGAGCTCGTCCCCTCCGTCCCCCGACAGGCTCACGGTCACGTGGCGCCGCGTGAACTCCGAGACGAGCATCGTCGGGATGGCCGAGGAGTCTGCGAACGGCTCGTCGTACGCCTCCGGGATCCTCCGGACGAGGGCGAGCGCCTCGCCGGGCGTGCACACCTTCTCGTGGTGATCGGTCCCGAGGTGGCGCGCCACCGCCCGCGCGTGCCCGGACTCGTCGAACCCCTTCTCCTCGAAGCCGATCGAGAACGTCCTGACGGGGCCCGACGCCGCCTTCCGCATCAGCGCGACGGTGAGCGAGGAGTCGATCCCCCCCGACAGGAACGCGCCGAGCGGGACGTCGCTGATCATCCGGTACCGGACCGACGACTCGAGGAGGGCGGCGAGCTCCTCCGCGTACTCCCCCTCGGACCGCGCGCGCCCCTCCCCCTGCCGCCAATGGTCGAAGAGATCCCAATAGCTCCTCTCGGTCTCGCTCCCGTCTGCGGCGATCTCGAGGATGCGGCCCGGCAGGACCTTGCGCGCGGCGCGCCAGATGGCGTGGGGCGCGGGCACGTACTGGAACTCGAGGTAGTACTGGAGCGCGTCGCGGTCCACCTCCCGGGGGAACGAGGGGCAGGCGAGAAGGGGCGACAGCGTGGAGCCGAAGAGGACGAGCCCCGGCGCCCGCGCGACATAGAGCGGCTTGATCCCCAGCCGGTCGCGGACGAGGGAGATCGTCCCGGTCCGCCCGTCCCACAGGGCGAAGGCGAACATCCCGACGAAGCGGGACACCGCCCCCGCGACGCCCCACTCCCGGCAGGCGGCCAGGACGACCTCGGTGTCGGAGCCGCCCCGGAACGCGTGCCCGCCCGGGAAAGCTCCTCCCGGAT
>JBLMWX010000018.1:0-3579 GCA_050257455.1 Gemmatimonadota bacterium
CGAGCGGCGGCAGCGCCGCCAGCGTGTAGCAGCCGATGTCCCCCGCGACGACCGCCCCGAACTTCTTCAGGACGAAGAAGAGGCCGCGGTGGGGGCACCCCGGGCACAGGTTGGGCGGGCGCGCCGGCACCTCCTCGGGAGTCCGCAGCCGGACCGCCTCGCCGGCGATCCCCTGCCGGACGATCCGCGGGTCGAGCTCGCCGACGATCGGGATGAGGTCCTTGCCCTGCGCCGGGATGCCGAGGGACTTCACGTGCGTCTCGAGGTACGGGTCGAGCTCCTCGACGACGACGACCCGGGAGACGCCGGCCGCGAACTCGCGGACGAGGCGCTCGGGCAGCGGGTACGCCATCCCGAGCTTCAGCACCGACGCGTCGGGGAACGCCTCGCGCGCGTACTGGTACGAGACGCCGCCCGTGACGATCCCGAGCGACCGGTCGCCCCACTCGATCCGGTTCTCCGGGAACGTCTCCGCGAATTCCTTCAAGGCCCGCGTCCGCTCCTCGACCGCCGCGTGCCGCCGCTTCGCGTTGACCGGGAGCATCACCCACTTGGCCGGGTCGCGGACGAAGCCGGGGGGAATGGGCGGGGGGCTCCCGTCGCCGAGCGTCACGGCCCCGGTCGCGTGGGAGATGCGCGTCGTCGTCCTTAAGAAGACGGGGGTGTCGAACCGCTCGGAGAGGTCGAATGCGAGTCTCGTGTACTCCTTGGCCTCGTGGGAGTCGGACGGCTCGAGCATCGGGATCTTCGCCGCCGCCGCGTAGTGGCGGTTGTCCTGCTCGTTCTGGGAGGAGTGGAGCTCCGGGTCGTCGGCGGTGACGATGACGAACCCGCCCCGCACGCCGGTATAGGAGGCGGTGAAGATGGGGTCGGCGGCGACGTTCACCCCCACGTGCTTCATCGCGGCCAGCGACCGGACGCCCGCCATGGAGCCCCCAAGGGCGACCTCGACGGCCACCTTCTCGTTGGGCGCCCACTCCGCGTAGACCCCCTCGTAACGCGCGAGGTTCTCGAGGATCTCGGTGCTCGGCGTCCCCGGGTAGGCGGAGGCGACCCGGACGCCCGCCTCGTACGCCCCGCGGGCGACCGCCTCGTTGCCGGAGAGCAGGGACACGTTCCTTTTCAGGGGGACGGACAACGGTATTTCCTTTCCGGCATCGTACGATACAAAGCATTTACGTTAGCACATCGACCCCGGCCTTTCAAATCCGGCGACCGGGAATTTTGCTATACTGATCCGACATTTCTGCGTGGGAGGACGGCGATGAAGATCGGGGTTCTGACCGGCGGGGGCGACTGCCCGGGCCTGAACGCAGTGATCCGGGCGGTGGTTCGCAAGGCGGACGCTTTCGACTCCCGGGTGGTGGGCATCCGCAACGGCTGGAAGGGGATGATCGACCTCTCGATCACCGACCTGGACATCAAGATGGTCTCCGGGATCCTCCACGTGGGCGGCACCATCATCGGTACCTCCCGCACCAACCCCCTGAAGGACCCGTCCGGGGCGGACAAGGTTCTGAAAAACATGAGGATCCTCGGTCTGGACGCGCTGATCGCCATCGGCGGGGAGGACACGCTCGGGGCGGCGAGCAAGCTCTACGACAAGGGGCTGCCCGTGGTCGGGGTCCCCAAGACGATCGACAACGACCTCTCGGGCACCGACTTCACCTTCGGCTTCGACACGGCGGTGACGACCGCCACCGACGCCATCGACCGGATCCACACCACCGCCGAGTCCCACAATCGGGTCATGGTGGTCGAGGTCATGGGGCGGCACGCCGGGTGGATCGCCACCTTCTCGGGAATCGCGGGCGGGGCGGACGTGATCCTCATCCCCGAGAAGCCGATCGACATCGACTCGGTGTGCGACCTGATCCTGCGGCGCCACGGGCGCGGAAAGAACTTCAGCATCGTCGTCGTGGCCGAGGGCGCCCAGTTCGAGGCCAAGCCCGGCGTGAACGGCAAGCTGGTCACCCAGGAGACGCGGACCGACGAGTTCGGCCACGTCCGGCTCGGGGGGATCTCCCAGCTTCTGGCGGCGGAGATCGAGAAGCGGACGAAGTTCGAGACGCGGTTCGTGGTTCTCGGGCACATCCAGCGCGGCGGCTCGCCGACGGCCCACGACCGGGTCCTCGCGACCCGGTACGGCGTCTACGCCACCGAGATGGTCCACAGGGGCGAATTCGGCAAGATGGCGGCGCTCCAGGGGAACCGGATCGTCCCGGTCCCACTGGCGGAGGCCACGGCGAAGCTCAAGACGGTGGACATGGACCTGTACGCGCTCGCGGAGGGGTTCTTCGGGTAGACCGGGCGGCGGGCCCCGCGCAGGGGTATTGCGTCGGGCAAATCCATATCCGGGGAGGGACGGGATGAAACGGCTCCACGTCGGGGCGCTCGTCTTTGCGGCCTTGTCGGTCATCGCATCCGCGGCGGCGGCGCAGGAGGGACTCACCCGGATCGCGGACGGCGTCTACGCCTATGTCGGCGCGAAGAACGCGACCCCGGCCGCGAGCTTCGGCGCGAACGCCGGGATCGTGATCGGGCACGACGGGATCGCCGTCATCGACACCCTCGTCTCCTCCAGGGAGGCGAAACGGTTCATCAGGGACATCCGGGCGGTGTCGGACAAGCCCATCCGGTACGTGATCGACACCCACGCGCACCTCGACCACGCCTTCGGCAACGCCGAGTTCGCCGCGCTCGGCGCGACGGTCGTGTCCCACGCGAATTGCCGCAAGAACATGATCGCGGGCTCCGAGGGCGTCCTCAAAGACGCGAAGGATTACGGGCTGACCGGGGACGACATGAAAGGGACGCGGATCGCGGTCCCGACGCTGACCTTCCGGGGGGCGATGGAGATCGACCTCGGAGACCGGACGATCGAGCTCATCGACCCGGGGCCGTCCCACACCGACGGCAGCATCCTCGTCCTCGTGCCGGGCGCGAAGGTCCTTTTCGCGGGCGATGCCCTCTTCACCGATTATCACCCGTACATCGGGGAAGGGGCCCTCGACGCGTGGCTCGGCGTGCTCGACAGGATCGCGGCGATGGACGTGGAGGCGATCGTGCCGGGACACGGACCTCTCTCCGGCAGGAAGGACGTCGTCGCCATGAAAGAGTACCTGGTCGCCTTCGACGCGAAGGCGCGGGAGCTCTGCGCCGGGTCGCAGGACATCGGGTTCATCAGGTCCGAGCTGCTGAAAGCACTGCCGGCGCGGGCGGAAGGCGCGGGGCTGATCGACGCGAACCTCCGGATGAAATACCTGAAGAGGTAGGCGTCCCGGTCAGAGGACCTTCCCTTTCGCGTCGAACGCGTTGCGGTAGTACCGGATGACAGCGTCCGGGCCGCTCCCCTCGACGCCCGCCACGTCGAAGCGCGCCTCCGTCCAGTCGCCGGGCGGGATCGTGGCGAGGTAGGCGCGGGCCGCCGAGACGATCCGGCGCCTCTTCCCCGGCGTCACCGTCTCCTCCGGCGCCGCGCACGAACCGTCCTCGCGCAAGCGCACTTCCACGAAGACGACGACGTCCCCCTCGCGGGCGACGATGTCGATCTCCCCGCCGCGTCCCCGGAAGTTCCGG
>JBLMWX010000019.1:0-10602 GCA_050257455.1 Gemmatimonadota bacterium
CACGCCCGGGCGTATCCCCGGTCCGGCGCCCCCGACCGGCTCCTCGACGCCGGCGGAAAGTACCAGATCCGGGTGGGCGGCGAGAAGCACCACTGGGCCCCGGAGGCGATCTACAAGCTCCAGCAGGCGACGCGCACCGACGACCCCCGGGTCTTCAAGGAGTTCTCCCGGATCGTGGACGACCAGTCGCGGCGGCGCGGCACGCTGCGCTCCCTGCTCAAGTTCCGGAAGGGCAGCCCCGTCCCCATCGACGAGGTCGAGCCGGTGGAGAAGATCACTCCCCGCTTCGTCACCGCGGCCATGTCGTACGGGTCGATCAGCAAGGAGGCCCACGAGACGATCGCCATCGCCATGAACCGGCTCGGCGGGCGGAGCAACTCCGGCGAGGGGGGCGAGGACCCGGCGCGCTACCTGCCCCTGCCGAACGGCGACTCCCTGAGGTCGAAGATCAAGCAGGTCGCCTCGGCGCGGTTCGGCGTGACGATGGAATACCTCATCAACGCGGACGAGCTCCAGATCAAGATGGCGCAGGGGGCCAAGCCGGGCGAGGGGGGCCAGCTCCCCGGCCACAAGGTGAGCGCGGAGATCGCCCGGGTCCGGCACACGACGCCGGGGGTGACGCTCATCTCTCCGCCCCCGCACCACGACATCTACTCGATCGAGGACCTCGCCCAGCTCATCTACGACCTGAAATCGGCGAACCCCGCGGCCCGGGTTTCCGTGAAGCTCGTCTCCGAGGTCGGCGTCGGGACGGTCGCGGCAGGCGTCGCCAAGGCGAAGGCGGACCTCGTCCTCATCTCGGGGCACGACGGCGGCACCGGGGCCTCGCCGCTGACCTCCATCAAGCATGCCGGCCTCCCGTGGGAGCTCGGCCTCGCCGAGACCCAGCAGGCGCTCATCAACAACCGGCTCCGGGACCGGATCCGCGTGCAGACCGACGGCCAGCTCAAGACCGGGAGGGACGTCGCCATCGCCGCGCTGCTGGGCGCCGAGGAATTCGGGTTCGGCACCGCCGTTCTCGTCACCCTCGGGTGCGTCCTCCTGCGCAAGTGCCACATGAACACGTGCGCCGTCGGCGTCGCGACGCAGGACCCGGAGCTTCGGGCCAGGTTCGCCGGCAAGCCCGAACACGTGGAGCGGTTCCTCCGTTTCGTCGCCCAGGAGCTGCGGGAGCACATGGCGGCGCTGGGGTTCCGCACCGTGGACGAGATGGTCGGCCGCGTCGACATGCTCGAGGTCCAGCCGGCGGTCGACCACTGGAAGGCCGGGGGGGTGGACCTCTCCGCAATCCTGCTGCCGCCGGGGAGCGGCCCGACGGCCGCGAGGCGCAAGACGCGGGAGCAGGAGCACGACCTCGACGCCGCCCTCGACGTCGAGCTCATCCGGAGGGCGCAGCCCGCGCTCGACGGGGCGCGGCCGGTCCGGATCACGATGCCGATCCGCAACGTGCACCGGACGGTGGGAACGCGCCTTTCCGGGGAGATCACGCGGCGGCACGGCGCGAAGGGGCTTCCCGACGACTCGATCGCGCTCCACTTCACCGGGTCGGCCGGCCAGAGCCTCGGGGCGTTCCTCGCGCCCGGCGTCTCCATCCGGGTCGACGGGGACGCCAACGACTACCTGGCCAAGGGAATGTCGGGCGGCCGGATCGTCGTGACGCCGCCCCCGGGGTCGATCCTCCTTCCCCACCGGAACATCATCGCCGGAAACGTGGTCCTCTACGGGGCGACGGGCGGGGAGCTCTACCTCCACGGCGTCGCCGGCGAGCGGTTCGCCGTCCGCAACAGCGGCGCCCGGGCCGTCGTCGAGGGCGTGGGCGACCACGGCTGCGAGTACATGACGGGCGGGCTCGTGGTGGTGCTCGGCAACACCGGCGTGAACTTCGCGGCCGGGATGAGCGGCGGCATCGCCTACGTGTACGACGAGACGGAGCTGTTCGACACCCGGTGCAACCTCGACATGGTGGACGTCGAGAGCGTCTGGGCGCCCGAGGACGTGAAGCGGCTGCGCGCGATGATCGAGAACCACCACCGGTACACCGGCAGCCCCAGGGCGAAGATGATCCTCGAGGGATGGGACACCCGCCTCCCGCTGTTCGTCAAGGTGATGCCGGTCGATTACCGGAAGGTCCTCGAGCGGATGCAGCAGGAGGAGTTCCGCGAGACCGAGACCGTCTCGGCAACCGAGGAGGTCTACCGTGGGTAAGGAAACCGGGTTCCTGGAGTTTCCGCGGGAGAATCCGCCGCACCGTGCGGTGGCGGAGCGGGTCCGCGACTTCCAGGAGATCGAGCAGATGCTCCCCCGGCCGGCCCTGGAGATCCAGGCGTCCCGGTGCATGGACTGCGGCATCCCGTTCTGCCACGCCTTCGGGTGCCCGGTGTCGAACCGCATTCCCGAGTGGAACGACACGGTCTACCGGAAGCAGTGGCGCAAGGCGCTCGACCTGCTGCACGCCACCTGCAACCTTCCCGAGATCACGGGCAGGGTCTGCCCGGCGCCGTGCGAGCCCGCGTGCACCCTCGCGATCAACCAGCCCGCCGTGACGATCCGCCACATCGAGCTCCAGATCGTCGAGCGCGGGTGGGCGGAAGGGTGGATCGTCCCGGAGCCGGCCCCGGCGCGGACGGGGAAGCGGGTCGCGGTCATCGGCTCGGGCCCGGCGGGGCTGGCCGCGGCCCAGCAGCTCGCCCGCCGGGGCCATGACGTCGTCGTCTTCGAGAAGGCCCCCCGGGTCGGCGGGATCCTCCGTTACGGCATCCCCGACTACAAGCTCGAGAAGTGGGTCATCGACCGGCGCCTCGCCCAGATGCGGGCCGAGGGCATCGTCTTCGAGGCGGGGGTCAAGGCGGGCACGGACATCTCCGTCCGGTACCTGCGCCGCAGCTTCGACGCGATCCTCCTGGCGACCGGCGCCGGCGTCCCCCGGGATCTCCCCGTCCCCGGCCGCGAGCTGCGCGGGATCCACTTCGCGATGGAGTTCTTGACCCAGCAGAACATGCGCAACGCGGGGGAGCCGCCGCCCGGGGAGGCGATCGGCGCGGCGGGGAAGAGCGTCGTCGTCATCGGCGGGGGCGACACCGGCTCGGACTGCATCGGCACGAGCCGCCGGCAGGGGGCGCGAGAGATCCGGCAGCTCGAGATCCTTCCCGAGCCGCCGCGCGAGCGCGTTCCCGGGAACCCGTGGCCCACGTGGCCGAACGTCCTGCGGACCTCCTCCGCCCACGAGGAAGGGTGCACCCGGGACTTCGCCGTCGCCACGAAGGAGCTCCTCGGCGAGAACGGCGTCGTGAAGAGACTGCGGTGCGTCCGGCTCGAATGGTCCGGGCCCGACGCGTCGGGGCGCTCTTCCTCCCGGGAGATTCCCGGGTCCGAGTTCACGATCGAGGCCGATCTCGTCCTGCTCGCGATGGGCTTCGTCCACGCGGAGCACGGCCCGCTCGTCCGCGACCTGGGGATCGCCCTCGACGCGCGGGGAAACCTGGTGGTGGACGGGGAGCTCATGACGTCGGCGCCCGGCGTCTTCGCGGCGGGGGACTGCGCCATGGGCGCGTCCCTCGTGGTGCGCGCCATCGACCAGGGGCGGACGTCCGCGGCGGCCGTCGACCGGTACCTCGCCGGGACGCCGTAGCGCGCCTTCGCCGGCGAAAGACGTTCCCTACCGCTCGAGCAGGATCGTCACCGGCCCGTCGTTGACGAGCGCGACCTCCATCGCGGCGCCGAACCGGCCGGTCGCCACCGGAAGGGGCGCCATCGAGGCGAGCGTCCCGACGAACATCTCGTAGAGGGGTTTCGCGACGTCCGGCGGCGCGGCAGCCGCGAAGCTCGGGCGGTTTCCCCGGGCGGCGTCCCCATAGAGGGTGAACTGGGAGACGACGAGGATCCCTCCGCCGATCTCTTCCACGGACCGATTCATCTTCCCCGCATCGTCCTCGAAGATCCTCAGGCGCAGGACCTTTTCGGCCATCCACCGCACGGCCGCCGCGTCGTCCCCGGGGGCCATCCCGACGAGGACGAGAAGCCCCCGGCCGATCGACCCCAGGAGCTTTCCCTCCGACGTCACCGACGCGCTGCCGACTCTCTGGACGACGACCCGCACCGAAGACAGCCCTCCTCAAGGCAGACATCTTCCCTCAAATCCCGGCGGAAATCAGCAAAGATCGGCAGCGCCTCCTTCTCACCCGGCCGGAACCTCGTGTAAGATCGTGACTGTCACGCGCGGCCAACATTCCGGCATCCCCAGGAGGCAGCCATGACCTGCAGACGGACCGGATCCTTTTTCGCACTCGCCGCCGTTCTCGTTCTTTCCGCGCTTCTCGCCGTCCCCGTCCCGGCCGCGGCTGCCGGCGGGGACGAGGCCCCCGCGCCATCCGGGTCGGCCTGCATCGACTGCCACAGGAAAGTCACGCCGGGCGTCGTGGCGCAGTTCCTCGCGGGGCGGATGGCCCGGGAGATGGACTGCTCCGGCTGCCACGGGACGGAGCACACCGCGGCCGGCGACGCGGGCAAGGCGAAGCTCCCCACCCCCGAGACGTGCGCCGGCTGCCACGAGGACCGGGTCGCGCAGTACCGGCAGGGGAAACACGTCCTCGCCTGGTCCGCGATGAACGCGCTGCCGCTGACCACCCACCAGCCGCTCGCCCTCGTGGGCGGCGAGGGCTTCAAGGGGTGCTCCGGGTGCCACAAGATCGGCGAGAGGACGGCGTCCGAGATCAAGCGGTACGGCGGCGGCGGCGCCTGCGATGCGTGCCACACCCGCCACCGCTTCTCGGCCGCGGAGGCGCGCGACCCGCGGGCGTGCCGGACATGCCACATGGGATTCGACCATCCCCAGTGGGAGATGTGGCAGACGTCCAAGCACGGGACGATCTGGGAGATCGAGCCGGGGACCGGCCGGGCGCCGACGTGCCAGACGTGCCACCTGCCCGGCGGGGACCATCGCGTGATGACCGCCTGGGGCTTCCTGGCGGTCCGCCTGCCCGAGGCGGACGGGGAATGGATGAAGGACCGGGTCACCATCCTCCAGGCGCTCGGCGTCCTCGACGCGGCGGGAAACCCGACGGAGCGGCTCGACGTGGTCAGGAACGCCAAGGTCGCGCGCCTCACGCGGGAGGCGTTCGACGCGGAGAGGAAGCGGATCGAGGCCGTCTGCGCCGAGTGCCATTCCTCCCGGTACGCGGCGGAGAACCTCGCCGCCGGCGACCAGCTCGTCCGGGAGTCCGACCGCGTGTTCGCCGAAGCCATCCGGACGGTGAAGGGGCTCTACGACGACGGGACCCTCTCGAAGCCCGCGGGCTGGAAGCACGCGCCCGACCTGCTCCAGTTCTACGACGCGAAGAGCGTGGCGGAACAGGAGCTCTATCTCATGTTCATGGAGTACCGGATGCGGACGTTCCAGGGGGCCTTCCACGCCAACCCGGACTACACCCACTGGTACGGCTGGGCCAAGCTCAAGGAAGCTTCGGAGCGGATCCGGGAAGACGCGGCGCGCCTCCGGAGGGAGAGACATTAGGGGGGATCAGAACGGCTTGCCGTCGAGCCCAACGCGCACCGCCCGGACGACGCGGTTGCGGCCGCCGTTCTTCGCCTCGTAGAGGGCCGCGTCGGCCGCCTTGACGAGATCGGCGGGGGAATCCCCGTCCTCGGGAAACCCCGAGACGCCGACGCTGACCGCCACGCGCAGCGGCGCGTCGTGCCCCGGAACGGGGAACGGGGTCTGCGCAATCTTTTCGCGGAGCCTTTCGGCGTAGGCGAACGCCTGCTCCTTGTTCGTGGCGCCCATCAGCACCACGAACTCCTCGCCGCCGTACCGGACGACGACGTCAGTCGTCCGGCTGCCCTTCACGACGAGCTCGGCGAGCCGCTTCAGGATGACGTCTCCGGCGGGATGCCCGTACGTGTCGTTGACGTTCTTGAAATGGTCGATGTCGAAGAGGAGGACCGACAGGGGGACCATGGTCTCCCGGGCGATTCCCAGCTCCCTCTCGAACAGGGGATTGAAGTACGTGCGGTTGAAGAGTCCCGTCAGCTGGTCCGTGGATGCCTGGCGGTCCTTCTGGCTGATGGCGATCGAGTTCTGGACCGCGGTCGCCACCATGTCCGCGAGCATCGACATGTACGGCCTCTTCCGGGCCAGGGGAGCGTGGGAGCCCGCCGCCACGAGCATCCCGTAGATCCGGCCGCGCCAGATGACCGGGGCCACCAGGTCGGGAAACACCCCGACCTCCTCGAGGGACGACGGGGGCCTGGGCCAGGTCGCCAGCCCCCCGAGGAAATCCTCCTTCGCGAGCTCCATGTGCTGCTTGACCGCCGCCCCGAGGATTCCTGCGGACGCCGAGAACGTGCGGGACCCCTTCCACTCCGGCGGGAAGCCGATCCCCTCCTCGAGAACGAACGCGCCGCCGTCTTCCTTGAGCTTGAGGAAGCCGGCCGTCGGGGTCCGGAACAGGTCCTTGACGACGCGGACGGCCAGCCCCGGGATCGCATCCTTCTCCATCGGCTCGCCCAGCTTCTTCACGATGAAGGGGATCTGGTTGGCCGTCGCCGCCTCGTGGGCCAGCTCCTCCCGGACCTGGCGCAGCTCGGCCGACAGCTCCCGCATCTGGCGCCGCAGGCGGACCTCGTCGTCCCCGTGTTCTCCGGAGCGCCGCTGGCCGGCGACGAGCCGCCCGGCGAAGAACCCGGCGATCCCGCCCAGGAGAAGCCCCCCGGCCATCAGGATGATCGGACTCACCGCGCCGTCCCCGCACACGAGCGATCGGAATCAAACACGCGAAGCCCCCCCTGTCCCTGTCATTACGGAACCGGCGCGCGGGATCTTTAGCGCCGGGAGCGGGCGGCGCGGGAGTCTCTGGTCGCCGGATTCCGCGCCGGGCGAAAAGGCGCTATCATCACCGAAGACGCGGAGGGTCCATGCGCATCCGATGGCCGTTCGCCCTCGCGATCGTGTTCGCCTCCGGGGCCGCGCGGGCCCAGGATCTCTCCGTCCTCCTCGGGCGGATGGAGGCGGTCCGCGCCTCCGAGTCGAGCGCCTGCTGGCAGGTCGACTTCCGCTACCACCCGGCGCGGCACATCTCCCTGTCCGCGTCCTACCTCAACGAGGGGCACGTGCCGGACCACAAGCGCGACGGCATCGCCGCCCAGCTCTGGGGACGCATCCCGCTGTTCGCGCGCCGGGTGGCCCTCTCCCTGGGCGGCGGCCCGTACTACTACTTCGACACCACGACCCGGGCGGACGGAAGCTTCGCGGACGTCCACGGCTGGGCCGGGATCTACAGCGCCTCCGTCGACTACTATGCGCGGTCCCCGTGGTTCGCGCGGCTCGCGGTGAACCACATCAAGGGAGGGGGCGATTTCGACGCGAACACGTACCTCGCCGGGGTCGGCTACCGTCTCTGGAAGGAGGAGGCGCGCGAAGCCGGGGACGTCGGGCCGCAAGCCGGCGCGGAGCCCTCGCGGAAGACCGGCGACGAGGTCATGCTGTTCGCCGGACAGACGGTCGCCAACAGTCTGAAGGACCAGAAGGGAATCGCCAGCGGGATCGAGTTCCGGACGGGGCTCGCCGCCCATATCGACTGGACGCTGACGTGGCTGAACGAGAGCAACCCGGAAGTCGTCCGCCGCAACGGCCTCGGCAGCCAGGCCTGGGTGGTGGACTCGTACCTGGACGACCGGCTCGTCATCGGCGCGGGCGGAGGCGGGTACTATTTCCTCGACACGAAGCGCCCGCCCGCGACGGGACAAGGGGGAACGCGCGAGCTGGCGTTCCTCCTGTCCCTCACGGCGGGGTACCGGTTCGCGGACCACTGGTTCGTGCGATTCAACTGGAACCGCGTGCTCGCCGAACCCAACCGCGACACCGACGTCTTCGTGCTGGGAGCCGGGTTCCGGTGGAAGGAATGACCCCGCTGGAGCCCCGACCCCTTCGCGGCCGGCCGGGGCAGCGGGGCGAATGTCGCATCGCCCCGCGGTCCCCAGCGCGGCGCCGCCGGCTCCGCCCCGAGCACGGGCCTGTCGTTCCGGCTCAGCCCTTCTGCGCGGGGCCGGAATACCGGCCCAGCTCGCGGTCGAGATTGGCCGCGACCTCGGGGGTCTTCACCCCGGTTCCCGCGAGGATCTCGGAGGGCCGGACGCCCTTCCTTGCGTAAAAGGCCGCGTCCGCGGCGTCATCGACCTGGAGAGCCGACCCCTCCAGCGACACCCCCGCGAACAGGCCCCGGTTGCGGGAATACGAGTAGATCTCGGCCTTGAGCTTGACGTCGGTCGCCGCCTCGGCGCGGCGGCCGACAGGCCCGGCCGCCACGGCGGCGTCGGCGCCCAGCGTGTATTTCCCCTTCAGGATCCCGTCGATGCTCCTGCGGGTCTTGAACACCAGGACGAAGTCCGTGGACTCGGCGCCGATCTGCCACCCGAGGCTGCCGCTCGTCAGGGTGACGAACACCGGCCGGCTCCACGAGCCGTCCTTCTCCCGGATGACGAGGACGCCGTGTCCGTACTGCCCCCCGACCACGAGGCCGACCTTGATGACGCCGGGGATGATGGCCAATCCCTGCGCATTCGCCAGCAGAGCCGGAGGAATGGACTTCTCGGGGATCTTCATGATCTGGTTCATGACGTCGGCGGCGGTCGCCACGCGGGCCGTCTCCCGGCCCGCTGCCATCGCCGGCGGGGCGGACAGAACCGCCAACAGAACGAAAACCGGTAGAAGCGAAATCACGCGTATACGCATGGTCGTCAGCTCCTTTTCTCCCGTGTTGTTACAGACGGTGCCTCTACCGGCCGGGACCAACGGGCCGGCCGGGCCGTACACCCTCTTTTTGGTTGAGATGCTTCCCGCCGGCAAAAGTTCGAGGGGGACCGAATCGGTTTTTCCGGACGACGGCCGGACATCGCGCCGATGCGAACGTCCCGCGGACCACGGCCGCATGCGGGGGCGCGGCCGCGAACTCCCTTTTCCCGCATCGAACGCCGCGGCCGCGGCGGGCGCCGGCCTACGCCTTCCCGGACTCCTGCCACCGGCCGTAAGAAGACGATCTCGTCCGGGGATCCGCGCGGCGGCCCCGCCTTGCCGGCATCCTGCGGAGAGCCGAGGGGGAGCAGCCCGACGATCCGGACCCCGGCGGGAATCCCGAGCAGCTCGGCGGCCCTCGCCGTCAGGCGGGGAGTCTGTCATCCGGCCCGATTCGACGAACGGGGGCGTCCCCGTGCGCCCCCGCGTGGGGATCCGGGAAGACGAAGGCCCGCAGGACATCCCTGCGGGCCTTCCCGGTCACCTTTCCCCGAACTCGGCTCTCGAGCGGGCGCGCTATATCCGCGAAACGCTGTCGGCGAACCTCTCGGCGCGGTCGAACGCCGCCGCCGTCTCCTCAACGCTGAAGTGTATGTCCGTCACGTCGCGGCACGCAAAGGCGAGCTCGAACTTCGCGCGGGCGATCACGTCCGGCGCCTGGTCTCCGGCGCCCCGGCGTTCCGCCTCCGAGATCTTCGCGGCGATGGCGGTCGCGCGCTTCGAGAATTCCTCCCGCAACTGCCGCTTTTCGGCAAGACGGCCCTCGAGTTCGACGCGCGCCATTCGCATGATCCAGGGAAAAACCGGCGTGATGTCCTCACGCGCCTGCCGTAGCCGGTACTCGATCGATGCGAGATAGATGAGGGCCGGCATCAGGGTCCCCTCGTCCCGGAGGAGACTCGATTCGCTGCCTTCCCCCCGGCCGTCGGCGGCTTCGGCCCGAACAGCCGGCTCGGCCGCCTCCTCGCGGCGGCTCGCCAGGTGTCGGCTCCACTCGGCCGCGATGGCCGTCCATGCGGCCGGGATTTCCCGGGGCGAATATCGCGAGGCCCCGCTCGCCACGGCCCGCATGGCATCCGCGAATTTCGGGGTGCGCACGTATTGCAGCCGCTTGTCCCTGAAAACATCCGTGTAGGCGACGCAGGCGCAGGTCAACCCGGTATGGGAATCACTTTCGCCCGCGGCGGCCTCAAGAACGCCCCCGTGGCTGCCGGCCGAAGAAACCGGCGTCGGCAGGGTCGCCGACGGAAGACAGTCTGAATGGCAGGTCCCCGACCAAAGAATGAATAACAACAGGCACGAAACACATCCCCCCCCGAAAGATCTCATCCGCCCCCCCTTCGGTTTGAATTGTTGAACGTCATCGCCGAGTTCGCTCGGCGGAACTGAAGCCCGTTCAGTATTGAGTGACGACGGTCTTGGTTAAAAGAAAAGCTTGTTATTTAAAACACTCCTTATCTGAAACCGCAAAAATGCAGAAATGATTCCTAAATAAAGGAAGTTGGCGCAATTAACCGTATACTCCAAGAGGCGTGTAACACCTTTCTAATTCCCTGTCAACATTAAATTAAGAAATATAAGTATATTTGTATTTAAACAACTATTGATATTGCGGCAGATAAATGATTTGCCGGTCCCGGCAAAGCAACCGGAGAGATTCTTCTCCCCCGGACACGAAGACGGCTGCCGCCTTTGGAAGAACAGGCGGTCGCCGCCGTCTCCTGTCCGGATGATGACCCGAAAACTTTTTTTCAGACGCTTGGTTACGCTTTTGCGCGCGCGAAGTTCTCCGCGACCTGCGCCCAATTGACGGTGTT
>JBLMWX010000020.1:0-10430 GCA_050257455.1 Gemmatimonadota bacterium
GACGTAGTCGACCCCGTACTGGCCCTTCTCCGCCGCCGCATCCTTCCGCTCGATCCCCCAGAGTCTTCTCCAGAACGACGTCATAGGGCGCGTCCCCCGCGATCCCGTTGTATAATCGGCCTGTATCCGTATCATACCCCGTTTCCCGGCCGGACGCGCGAGGTGCCAGAATGCCCGCCGCATCGCCCAGGTCACGCGTCCAGGAGCTGCGCCGCCTGATCCGGTACCACAACGACCGGTACTACCGGGACGACGCCCCCGAGATCTCCGACGCGGCGTACGATGCCCTCTTCCGCGAGCTGCAGTCCCTCGAGGAGGCGCACCCGGAGCTCTTCGACCCGGGCTCGCCGACGCAGCGCGTCGGCGCGGAGCCGGTGGAGGCGTTCGGAACGGTGGTCCGGACCATCCCGATGCTGTCCCTCCAGAACGCCTTCGGGGAGGAGGAGATCCGGGAGTTCGACGCCCGGGTCCGGCGGTTCCTCCGGGACCGGGGCCGGGAAGCCGAGCTCGACGCGTCGGGGTACGTCGCCGAGGTCAAGATCGACGGGCTCGCGGTCGAGCTGACGTACGAAAAGGGCGACTACGTGCGCGGCGCGACGCGCGGCGACGGCGTGCGGGGCGAGGACGTGACCGCCAACCTGAGGACGATCCCGGACGTGCCGCTGGCGCTGCGCAAGGCCGCGCCCGCGGCGCCGGAGCCCCTCCACGTCCGCGGCGAGGTCTACATGACGAAGGCGGATTTCGCGGCGATGAACCGGGGGCGGGAGCGCCTCGGGGAGCCGCCGTTCGCCAACCCGCGCAACGCCGCCGCGGGGTCGGTCCGCCAGCTCGACCCCCGCGTCACCGCGAGCCGGCGGCTCCACCTCTGGGTCTACGGCACGGGGGTGGATCTCTCCCGCAGGGACGGCGCGTTCTTCACGCACCATTGGGAGGAGCTCCATCTCCTCGAAAAATGGGGCTTCCCGGTCAACCGGGACGGCAGCAGGCGCTGTCGCGACATCGGGGAGGTCCTCGCCTTCTACCGGGAGATCGAGAGGAGAAAGGACGCGCTCGCGTACGAGATCGACGGGATCGTCGTGAAGGTCGGCGCCGCGGACCTGCAGCGGGAACTCGGCGAGATCTCCCGCTCCCCCCGCTGGGCCGTGGCGGCGAAATATTCGCCCGACCGCGCGGAGACGACGGTCGAGGACATCGTCGTGAGCATCGGGCGCATCGGCACGCTGACCCCCGTCGCGGTCCTCGCGCCGGTCCAGGTGCGGGGAGTGACGGTCCGCCGGGCCACCCTGCACAACCAGGATTACGTGGACGAGAAGGACATCCGGGTGGGAGACCGGGTCGTCGTCCAGCGGGCGGGCGATGTGATCCCCGAGGTCGTGGAGTCCCTCTCGGCGAAACGAAAGGAGCCGGGCCGCGGGCGACCGTTCCGGATGCCCGTCCGGTGCCCCGTCTGCTCCTCGCCGGTGGAGCGGGTCCCCGGCGAGGCCGCCCACCGGTGCACCGGGAAGGAGTGCGCGGCGCGGCGCAAGGTGTCGCTGCGCCACTTCGCGTCCAAGGACGCGATGGACATCGAGGGGATGGGGACGAAGATCGTCTCGATGCTCGTCGACGAGGGGCTGGTCTCCGAGCCCGCGGACCTTTATGCGCTCGACCGGGAGACGCTCGCGGCGCAGGAGCGCCTCGGCGAGAAATCCGCCGACAACCTTCTCCGCGCCATCGAGCGGAGCCGGACCCCGGCGCTGTCCCGGTTCCTGTTCGCCCTCGGGATCAAGCACGTGGGGGAACACACCGCCGAAGTCCTGGCCCGCCGCTTCCGCACGCTCGACGCGGTCCGTGCGGCGACGGAGGAAGAGCTCGAGGAGGTCCACGAGATCGGGCCCGAGGTCGCCGGCAGCGTCGCGGCGTTCTTCGCGTCCGCGGAAGGGAAAAAGACCGTGGACCGGCTGCTTCGCGCCGTCGAGGTCCGTCCCGAGGCGCGCGCGTCCGGCCCGCTCGCGGAAAAGACGTTCCTCTTCACCGGGACGCTCCTGATCCCGAGGGCGAAAGCCCAGGAGATGGTGAGGAAGGGGGGCGGGAGCGTCGCGTCGGGCATCAGCCGGAAGGTGGATTTCCTCGTTGCGGGCGCGGACCCCGGGTCGAAGCTCGCCAGGGCCCGGGAGATGGGGATCGCGGTCCTCGACGAGAAGGAGTTCCTGCAGATGGCCGAGGCGGAGGAACGCGCATGAAGGCGCTGTCGGAGGCCCGCGTCGTGGTCTCGGGGCGGGTCCAGGGCGTCTGGTTCCGCGCATCGACGCGGGACGTGGCGGCGGGGTTCGGGGTGCACGGATTCGTCCGGAACCTGCCGGACCGGCGCGTCGAGGCGGTCCTCCAGGGGGAGCGCGCGGCCGTCGAGAAGACGATCACCTTCATGCGCGAGGGGCCCCCGGGGGCGCTGGTCACGGACGTGTCCGTCGAATGGCGCGCCCCGACCGAGGAGTTCGGGGGATTTCATGTGCGCCACTGACGTCCTGCCCCCCCGGACCGCCCCGTCCGCGAAGACGGCGTCCTGGTGGCGCCCGGAAGGCGGAAGCGTCCGCTGCCTGCTGTGCCCCCACGGCTGTCTCATCGCCGAGGGAAAGCGCGGGATCTGCCGGGTCCGGGAAAACCGGGGCGGCGCGCTCCACGCGCTGACGTACGGGAAGGTCTCGGGCGTCCAGCTCGACCCCGTCGAGAAGAAGCCGCTCTTCCATTTCCACCCGGGGAGGGAGATCCTCTCGATCGGGTCGGTGGGGTGCAACTTCCGGTGCGGGTTCTGCCAGAACGTCCACCTGGTCCGCGCGGAGGTCCCCCTGTCGGACGTGACGATCCCCGATCTCGTCCGGGCCGCCCGGGACGCCGGCTCCGTCGGGATCGCGTACACCTACAACGAGCCGATGATCTGGTTCGAGTTCGTGGCCGACTGCGCGCGGGCCTTCCGGAGGGAGGGACTGGCCAACGTCCTCGTCACCAACGGGTACGTCAACCCCGGTCCGCTCGCGGAGCTCCTCCCCCTCGTCGACGCGATGAACATCGACCTGAAGTCGATGGACCCCGAGTTCTACCGGAAGATCTGCGGCGGAAGACTCGATCCCGTGCTCGACACGATCCGGGCGAGCGCCCCGGCCGTCCACGTGGAGCTCACCACCCTCCTCGTCACCGGCGAGAACGACTCCGACGAGGCGATCCGGAAGGTCGTGGACTTCGTCGCGGCCACCGACCCGGAGATCCCGCTGCATTTCTCGCGCTACTATCCGCATTACCGGTTCACCGCTCCCCCGACGCCCCCCGCGAGGCTCGAGGCGGCGTACCGCATCGCGCGGGAAAAGCTGCCGTACGTCTACGTGGGCAACTTCCGGCTCCCGGGCGCGGAGGACACGCCGTGTCCCCGGTGCGGCGAGGTCGTGGTCCGCCGGGCCGGGTACCGGACGATCGCGGACGGGCTGTCGGGGAACCGGTGCGCCAACTGCGCGGCGACGCTCCGTTTCGTGGTATAAATGCGCCATGAGGCGCCGCCTGGGGACGATCCTCCTGTCGCTCCTTCTCCTGCTGCCTGCCCTTCCGCCCGCGTGCCCCGCGGCGGCGGACAACGTGCCCGGCGGGACCGCGACCTACGAACAGCGCGCCGCCGCGGAGAGGGCGTCGCGATCCCGCTACCGCGACCTCGAGGTGGGCTCCCTCGTCTTCATCCTTCTGGCCGGCGGGGGGATCCTCTTCTGGGCGCTGCGGAGGCGATGAGCCCGTGAGCCCGGCGATCGCGAAGCGCATCCTCGTCGTTGACGACGAGCCCCAGATCCTCGACTTCTTGAGGGACCTGTTCCGCGGGGGCGGCTGGGAGGTCGACTGCGCCGACACCGGGACGGCCGGGATCGAGAAGCTCGAGCACGGGCGGTACGACGTGATCCTCACCGACCTCAAGATGCCCGGCGCCGACGGGATCGAGCTTCTCCGGATGGCCAAGAACCTGCGCCTGGACGCCGAGGTCGTCCTGATGACCGGGTACGGCACCGTCGACAGCGCCATCGAGGCGATGCGGGCGGGGGCGTTCCACTACCTGACGAAGCCGTTCAAGGCGGAGGAGGTCCTGAACCTCGTCGAGAAGGCGCACGCGCAGCGCCAGCTCAGGCGGGAGAACCTGTTCCTCAAGGCCGCATCCCGGGGCGAGCACCAGATCCAGGCCATCGTGGGCGCGGGCGCCGCCGCCCAGGAGATCGCCGGGGCCATCCGGCGGCTCGCCGACGTCGACACGCCCGTCCTCCTCTCGGGAGAGAAGGGCACGGGGCGGGCCTTCTTCGCGCGGATCATCCATTACCAGAGCGCGCGGTCGGCCGCCCTCTTCGTCCCGGTCTATTGCGCGGGAGCGACGGAGGAGACGCTGACGAGCGACCTCTTCGGGCACGCCCCCGGGGCGTATGCGCGGGCCGTGCTGCCGAGGGTGGGCAAGGTCGAAATGGCCAACCACGGGACCGTCTTCCTCGCGGAGATCGGCGAGGTCCCCCTCGCGGTGCAGGAACGGCTTCTCCGCCTCCTGCAGGCGAAGACGATCTCGCCCGTCGAAAGCGACAGGGACGTGGAGGTGGACGTCCGCGTGGCGGCGTCCTCCGCGGCGAACCTCGACGACGCCGTCGCGAAGGGGAGGTTCCTGGCCGGCCTGCGGGATCTGCTGGCGCCGGGAACGATCGTCGTTCCCCCGCTCCGGGAGCGGGCCGACGATATCCCCCTGCTCCTCCACCACTTCCTCTACGAAGCGAACCGGAACCGGAGGAAGCCGCTCCGCGGCTTCAGCGAGGCGGCCGTCTCCGCCCTCACCGCCTACGCGTGGCCGGGGAACACGCGGGAGCTCCGCGAGCTCGTCCGGTCGATCTCGGCGCGCAAGAAGCAGGGCTCCGTGGTGGACGCCGCCGACCTTCCCACCGAGATCCTCTACGGCCGCAGGCGGCAACGGGCGGAGGCGGGAGCGGCCGGGCACGCGGCGCCCGCGATCCACGACGCGATCGGGGATCTCGAGAGGCCGATGGTCCTCCAGGCCCTGGCGCTGGCGGAGTGGGACAGGGAGCGGGCGGCGGCGCTGCTCAACATCGGCACCGACGCCCTGGAGGATCTCATGAAGCGCCACGGGATCGAGCCGTGACCGGGAGGAGGGGTCCGTGAAGGCCGCATTCCTGCGCGGCCACGGCGGTCCCGACAACGTCCTGTACGGCGACGTGCCGGAACCTTCCGCCGGCCCCGGCCAGGTGCGCGTGCGGGTGCGGGCCGGAGCGCTCAACCACCTCGACATCTTCGTCCGGAACGGGATCCCGGGAATCTCCCTCTCCTTCCCCCACGTGATGGGATCCGACGGCGCCGGGACCGTCGAGTCGGTCGGCGCGGGCGTGGCCGGCGTCGCGCCCGGCGACGAGGTCGTCCTGAACCCCGGGATCAGCTGCGGCGCGTGCGAGTTCTGCCTCCGCGGAGAGCATTCCCTGTGCGTCACCTTCCACCTGATCGGGGAGCACGTCGCGGGAACGTTCGCGGAGTACGCCGTCGTCCCCGCCGTGAACGCGCGCCCGAAGCCGAAGGGGCTCTCCTGGGAGGAGGCCGCGGCATTCCCCCTGACGTACCTCACGGCGTGGCGGATGCTCGTCACGAAGGCCCGCGTCCGCCCGGGGGAGTCTCTGCTCGTCATCGGGATCGGTGGCGGGGTCTCCCTCGCGGCCCTGCAGATCGCGAAGGCGCTCGGGCTCGTCGTCGGCGTGACGTCCGGCAGCGCCGAGAAGCTCGCACGGGCGCGGGACCTCGGCGCGGACTTCGGCATCGACCACTCGGCGGGCGACTTCTCGCGCGAGGTCCGGCGGCTCACGGCGAAGCGGGGCGTCGACATCGTCCTCGACTCCGTCGGCCGGGCCACGTGGAAGCGGTCGATCGCGTCGCTGGCCCGGGGCGGACGGCTCCTCACGTGCGGCGCCACGACGGGACCCGACCCCGAGGAGGACATCGCGCGCATCTTCTGGAACCAGCTCACCGTGTACGGCTCGACGATGGGCACCCACGCCGAGTTCGCCGACATGCTCCGCATGGTCGCGGCCGGGCGGCTCCGCCCGGTCGTCGACGCCGTCTTTCCGCTGCGGGACGCGCGCGAGGCGCTGCGCCGCCTCGAGGAGAAGCGGCAGTTCGGCAAGATCGTGCTCGCCGTCGATTGACGGCCCCGCGTTCGTCTGTTACGTTACCGCCTAGAATCGACATCCCGAAAGGAGACCGCTCGATGATCACCTTCGAGTACCGCTTCGACATCGTGCCCGGAAAGCAGAAGGCCTACGAGAGGTACCTCTCCGGGGCGGGGAAGGACATCTGGATGAAGTTCCCCGGCGTCAAGGGCGTCCGGGTCTACAGGAGCATGCTGGGGGGCTCCTCGCCGCAGCGCGTGGTCCAGGTCGACCTCGAGAGTCTCGCGGCGCTCGAGAGGATCCTGTCGAACGCGGCGTTCCAGAAGGCCAAGGCGGCCTTCCACGGGCTGGTGACGAACGTGAGCGACTCCCTGCTGGTGAAGGCAAGCGAGAAGACGAAGTAGGCCCGGCCCGCGTCCCCGGCGGATCAGGTCGCCCGCCGGGGAGCGTCCCCCGCGCCCCGCTGCCGCAGGATCTCCGCGTAGACTTCCTTCCGCGGGAGCCCCGTCCGCCCGGCGATCTCCCGGGCGAGGTCCCGCGACGAAGCCGGCGCGTCCCCGAGGGCGCGCCGAACGACCTCCTCGACCGACGGCGCCGCCATCCCCGGCGCCCCGCCGACGACGACCGTGATCTCGCCGAGCACCGATGCGCGGCCGCCGATCTCCGCGGCCAGCTCGCCGAGCGTTCCGCGCAGGACTTCCTCGTGGACCTTGGTCAGCTCCCGGACCACGCACGCGCGCCGGTCGCCGAAGACCCCGGAAGCCTCCGCGAGGAACGCCGCGATCCGCTGCGGCGACTCGTAGAAGATCATCGTCCGGGACTCTCCCGCGAGGGCCCGCATCGCCTTCCGGCGCTTCTCCCCCCGGCTCGGAAGGAACCCCTCGAACGCGAAGCGGTCCGTCGGCAGGCCGGAGACGACGAGCGCGGCGACCAGGGCCGAGGGCCCCGGGACCGCCTCGACGCGGAGTCCCGCCGCGATCGCGTCACGCACGAGCTCGTAGCCGGGGTCGGAGACGGCGGGCGTCCCGGCGTCGGAGACGAGGGCCACGCTGTCGCCCTCCCGGAGCCGCCGCAGGATGGCGACCGCGGCGCGCGCCTTGTTGTGCTCGTGGAAGATCGCGAGCGGCGTGCGGATGCCGTACCGGTTCAGCAGCTTCACCGTCCGCCGCGTGTCCTCGCACGCGATGACCGAAACCTCCTTCAGCACCCGGATCGCCCGGAGCGTGATGTCCTCCAGGTTCCCGAGCGGCGTCGCCACGACGAACAGCGTTCCCGTCCCCACCGGATGCCTACAGTGTCCTGTTATCGACCACCCGCGTCGCCTTCCCCTCGAAGCGCCCGAGCGTCTTCTTCTCGACGAGCCGCACCTCGACGCCGATCCCGAGCTCCTGCGCGATCCTCCTCTGGATCCGCTCCACCATCTCCTTCTGCCGGCGCATCTGGTCGAAGAAGATCCCCTCGGAAACCTCCACGAGGACGGTCACCTCGTCCATCGCGCCCTTCCGGTCGATCACGATCCGGTAGTGCGGCTCCGTCCCCTCGATCTCGAACAGCACGGATTCGATCTGCGAGGGGAAGACGTTGACGCCCTTGACGATGAGCATGTCGTCGGACCTCCCCGCGATCCGGGCGATCCGGCGTCCCGTCCGCCCGCACGGGCACTCCCCCGGGACGACGCGCGTGAGGTCGCGCGTCCTGTACCGGATCATGGGGAACGCCTCCTTGGTGAGCGTCGTGATGACGAGCTCCCCCTGCTCGCCGTCGGGAACCGGCGCGAGCGTCTCCGGGTCGACGACCTCGATGAGGAAATGGTCCTCGTTCATGTGCATCCCGTTGCGCTCGAGGCACTCGCCCGCGACGCCCGGGCCGATGATCTCCGAGAGACCGTAGTTGTCCGTCGCCACGATCCCGAGGCGGTCCTGGATCTCCGCGCGCATCCGCTCCGACCACGGCTCGGCCCCGAACAGGCCGTATTTCAGGGACAGCGCCGAGAGCGGCACCCCCGCCTCCCGGATCGCCTCGGCGAGGAGGAGCGCGTAGGACGGGGTCGACACGAGCGCCGTCGTCCGGAAGTCGCGCATGATCTTGATCTGCCGCGCCGTGTTCCCGCTCGAGGCCGGGATCACCGAGGCGCCGATCCGCTCCGCCCCGTAGTGGAGCCCGAATCCCCCGGTGAACATCCCGTAGCCGAAGGCGATCTGCACGACGTCGTCCTTCGTGACGCCCCCCGCGGTGATGACCCGCGCGACGAGGTTGCTCCACGTCCGGATGTCGTTCTTCGAGTAGCCGACCACCGTCGACGCCCCCGTCGTCCCGGACGAGGCGTGGATGCGGACCACCTCCCGCAGGGGCACGGCGAAGAGGCCGTACGGGTAGTTCGCCCGGAGGTCGTCCTTCGTCGTGAACGGCAGGCGCGCGGCGTCGGCCAGGGACCCCACGTCCTCGGGCGAGATCCCCGTCGCGTCGAACTTCTTCCTGTAGAACGGGACGTTCCCGTAGGCCCGGTTCAGCGTCGACTCGAGTCTCTCCAGCTGGAGCTGCGCGAGCTCCTCCCGGTCCATCTTCTCCTGCGCGGGCTCCCAGTACATCGCGGCCTCCGTGTGGTCCATCCTGTCTCCCGGACCGATGCCTGCTGCTCCGGGCGCCCCGTCGATCCGGGCGCCCGGCCCGTCAGATCCGCCCTTCCGCGTCCAGGTCCCTCCCGAGGTACGCGCGCTGGACGTCGCGGTTGGCGAGGAGATAGTCCGCGGTGCCCTCCATGACGATCCGGCCGGTCTCGATGACGTACCCGCGGTCGGCGATGGCGAGCGCGGCCTTCGCGTTCTGCTCGACGAGGAGCACCGTGTTCCCCTCGTCCCGCAGCCGCCGGACGATCGCGAGGATGTCCTTCGCGATCAGCGGCGCGAGCCCCATCGACGGCTCGTCCATCATGATGAGCCTGGGGCGTGCCATGAGCGCCCGGCCGATCGCCAGCATCTGCTGCTCGCCGCCCGACAGCGTCCCGGCGAGCTGCCGCTCGCGCTCCTTCAGCCGCGGGAACAGCCCGTATACCCGCTCGACGTCGGCGCGGACGCCGTCCTCGCCGCTCTTCCGGTACTGCGGGTAGGCGCCGAGGAGGATGTTCTCCCGCACGGTCATCGGGCCGAACAGCTGCCGGCCCTCCGGCACGAGGGAGCAGCCGCGGAAGACGATCTTCTCGGCGGGAAGCGCGCCGATGTCCGCGCCGTCGAAGACGATCTCCCCTGACCGCCGCCGCAGCAGCCCCGAAATCGTCATGAGGAGCGTGGTCTTCCCGGCGCCGTTGGCCCCGATGATCGTGACGATCTCGCCCGTCACGACGTGCATCGACACCTTCCGCAGGACCTTGAGACTGCCGTAACCCGCCTCGACGTTCCTGAGTCTCAGCATGGGGCTCCTGCCGCGCGGTCCCGCGTCACGCATCCTCCCCGAGGTACACCCGGACGACCTCCGGGTTCTTCTGGACGGCGAGGGGCCTGTCCTCGGCGATCTTCCGGCCGTACGAGAGCACGACCACCTCGTCCGAGACGTTCATGACGAGGGACATGTCGTGCTCCACGAGCAGGACGGTGACGCCCATGTCCCGGATCTTCGCGATCGTCCTGCCCATCCCGACCGTCTCGCGGATGTTGAGTCCCGCCGCGGGCTCGTCGAGCAGCAGGAGCCGGGGCTCGCAGGCGAGCGCCCGGCCCAGCTCGACGATGCGCTGCTGCCCGTACGCGAGACGGGTCGCCTCCTCCGGCGCGAGCCCGGAGATCCCCAGCATGTCGAGGATCCCGCGGCTCTTCTCCCGGACGCGGCGCTCCTCGGCCCACGTGGAGGGCAGGTTCAGCATGCCGGCGACGAACCCTGCGCGGCTGTGGAGGTGCCGCCCCATCATGACGTTCTCCAGGACCGTCATCCTGGGAAAGAGGCGGATGTGCTGGAAGGTCCGCGAGACCCCGCGCGCAGCGATCCGGTGGGGCGCAAGCCCCTGGATCGGCGCGCCGTCGAAGGCGATCTCCCCCGCGTCGGGATGCATGGCCCCGGAGACGAGGTTGAACAGCGTCGTCTTCCCGGCGCCGTTCGGCCCGATCAGTGCCTTGATCGTCCCCCGCGCGACGTCGAAGGTGACGTCGTCCACGGCATGGAGGCCGCCGAACCGCTTGCGGACGCCGCGGATCGAAAGGAGCGTCACGGCGCCTCCTCCCCGGGGGCGCCGCGCGCGGCGAGGCGCTTGAGGTCGCGCCATGCCCCCCTGCGCAGAAGACCGTCGGG
>JBLMWX010000021.1:0-4025 GCA_050257455.1 Gemmatimonadota bacterium
CGACGCGGACTTCGTGGTCGACGTCTTCCAGACGGGGTCGGGCACCTCGACCAACATGAACGTGAACGAGGTGCTCGCCAACCGGGCCAACGAGCTCCTCGGACAGCCGCGCGGGGCCAACTCGCCGGTCCACCCGAACGACCACGTCAACCGGTGCCAGTCGAGCAACGACGTGATCCCGTCGGCGATCCGGATCGCGGCGCGGCGCGAGCTCTCGGACGCGCTCCTGCCGGCCCTTTCGGGCCTGCGGGACGCCCTCGCGGCCAAGGCGCGGGAGTTCTCGGACATCCTGAAGATCGGGAGGACCCACCTCCAGGACGCGGTGCCGGTCACTCTCGGGCAGGAGTTCTCGGGCTACGCGTCGCAGATCGACCACGGGATCCGGCGCGTGCGGGCGACGTTCGCCGACCTCGAGGAGCTCCCCCTGGGCGGCACCGCCGTCGGGACGGGCCTGAACGCGCATCCCGAGTTCGCCGCGCGGACGATCGCCGAGATCGCCCGCGTCACCGGGATCCCGTTCCGGCCGGCCGAGAACCGGTTCGAGGCGATGGGCGCGCAGGATCCCCTCGTCCACGCGAGCGCGGCCTTGAAGACGGTGGCGGCCTCGGTCATGAAGATCTCGCACGACCTGCGCCTCCTGGCCTCGGGGCCGCGGTGCGGCATCGGGGAGATCGCCCTCCCGCCGCTCCAGCCCGGGTCGTCCATCATGCCGGGGAAGGTGAACCCGGTCATCCTGGAAGCCGCGATCCAGGTCGCGGCCCAGGTGATCGGGAACGACGCCGCGGTGACCGTCGGCGGCTCGCTGGGGGTCCTCGAGCTCAACGTGATGCTCCCCGTGATGGCGAGGAACCTGCTCGAGTCGATCGGGATCCTGGCGGCCGCGACGCGCCTGCTGGCGGAGCGGTGCGTCGCGGGGATCGCCCCGGACCGGAAACGGTGCAGCGAGCTCATCGAGCAGAGCCTCGCGATGATCACCCCGCTCGCGGTGAAGATCGGGTACGACCGGGCCGCCGAGCTTGCCCACGAGGCGTTCCACTCGGGGGAGACCATCCGGAATGTCCTCAAGAAGAAGGGGATCCTTTCCGACAAGGAGATCGAGAGGATCCTCGATCCGAAGACGATGATCTGAATGCCGGGACCGCCTCTCCTGGGACAAACCGCCGCTGGCGATGGTAAAATAGAAAGTTAATATGGATACGGTCACCCACGGGCTGACCGGGTGGCTCATCGCCCGGGCCGTGCCCACGGAAAAGAACGGCAAGGCGGCGACGGCGGCGGTCGTCCTCGGCTCGGTGCTCCCCGACGCCGACCACGTGGCGAGCTTCTTCGGAAGCGAGGCGGCGGTCCGTTTCCACCGGGGGATCTCCCACTCCTTCGCCGGGGTCGCCGTGTCCTCGCTCCTGGTCGCTCTCCTCTTCTACCGGTTCGGGAAATGGAAGGACCTCAAGAAGCTCTACCTCCTCACCCTGGCGGGCCAGCTCTCCCACATCGCGCTCGACGTCATCACGTCCTACGGGACGCAGGTCCTCCAGCCCTTTTCCGATGCCCGGGTCTCCTTCGACCTGCTCTTCATCATCGACCTCCTCTTCACGGGGATCGTCGCGGCCGGCATCTGGCTGTCGCGCCGCCACCGGCCCGCGATGGCGCGAGGGGCGCTGGCGGCGCTCGCGCTGTACGTGGGATTCACCGCGGTCCTCCACGCGAGGGCCGAGGACGCGGTGAGGGCCGCGGCGGAGCGGAACGGCGTCCCCGTCGTCGCCGTGGCGGCGCTGCCGCGCCTGACCGAGATCGACGTCGGGACGCGGCTGGCGAAGATCCCTCTCGTCGGGGAGGGGGAGGCGTGGGCCGCCGAGGAACTGGCGCGCCTTCCCGCGCTGCCGATCCCGGCGGGGGCGGGCCGGTACCCGTTCCCGGCGGGGCCGTTCTCGTGGAACGGGTTCGTGGACGACGGCAGGACGTACCTGCGCGCCGACGTGAACCCGTTCACGGAGGGCGTGACGTGGCGGCAGCGGGTCGTGCGGGGCCGGGACGTCCCCGCGGTGAAGGCCCTGGCGAGCCTGCCCGACGTGCAGACCTATCTCTGGTTCGCCCGTTTCCCGGTGGTGCAGGCGTCCCGCGCCGGTTCCGGGACGGTCCTGACCTTTTCCGACCTGCGGTTCGGCGGAGTGCCGGGGCGCCGCCGGCCGTTCGTCCTCAAGGTGATCCAGGAGCCCGGCCGCCTGCCGTCGGCCCGCTGGGGCGGCTGAGCCCGGGCGCGGGGAGCAGGACGAGCAGGACGGACGCCGCGACGGCGAGGCAGGCGCTGACCCCGAAGGCCGCGGGGGCTCCGAAGCGGCTCCAGACGATCCCGAACACGATGCTTGCCGGAAGGGCCGCGATCCCGACGGCGAGGTGGAACCACCCGAAGGCCGTCCCGCGCCGCTCCGGGGGGACGAAGTCGGCGACGAAGGCGCGCTCGGCCCCTTCCGTGGCCGCCGCGAAGAGGCCGTATGCGAGGAAGAGCCCGATGACCCACGCCTCGCCGTCGGCGAACGCCCAGGCCCCGTAGCACGCCGCGTAGACGAGCCACCCCCCCACGATCAGCGTCTTGCGGCTCCACCGGTCGGAGAGGATCCCCGCGGGGGTCGACAGGGACGACTTGACCAGGTTGAACGCCCCCCACAGGAGCGGCACGTAGACCGCGGGGACGCCCGCGTCCACCGCCCGCAGGATGAGGAAGGCGTCGCTCGCGTTCCCGAGGGTGAACAGGCACACGATCGCGAGGTACCGGCGGAACGCGGGGGGCAGTCCCCCGTCCCGGAGGCGGCCGCCCGCGTGCGCCGGCGCGGGGCCCGCCGGCTCGCGCACGAAATAGGCGAGCGTCGCGACGGCGGCGATCCCCGGGAGCACGGAGAGCAGGAAGACGGGCCGGTAGGACAGCCCCGCGCCGGCGATGAGAAGAAACGCGGCGAGCGGCCCGAGCACGGCGCCGAGGTGGTCCATCGCCCGCTGGAGCCCGAATGCCCGCCCCCGGTCGTCCGGCCCGACGGAGGCCGCGACCAGCGCGTCGCGCGGCGACGTCCGGAACCCCTTGCCGATCCGGTCGGCGAACCGGATCGCCAGGACGTGCCCCCACGCGGCGGCGATCCCGACGAGCGGCCGGGCGGCCGTGGACAGCGCGTAGCCGGCCACGACGAGCGGCTTCTTCTTTCCGACCCTGTCCGACCAGACGCCGGAGAAGAGCTTGAGGAGGCTCGCCGTCGTCTCCGCCACGCCCTCGATGATCCCGAGGGCGGCGGGGCCCGCGCCGAGCACCGCCGTGAGGAAGACCGGGAGCAGCGGATAGATCATCTCGCTCGAGAAGTCCGTGAGGAGACTCACGAGCCCGAGCGCGACGACGTTCCGGTGAAGGCGGCTTCGCGTCAAGGCCGCGCCGCCCCGGCGTCGTCGCCGGGCGACAGGAGCCGGAGCCCGTTGAAGATGACGAGGAGCGAGGTGCCCATGTCCGCGGCGACGGCCATCCACAGCGTCGCGTAGCCCGCCGTCGCCGCCAGGAGGAACGCCGCCTTGATGAGAAGGGCCGAGGCCACGTTCTGCCGCACGACCGACACCATCCTCCGTCCCAGGACGATCGCGGCGGGGATCCTGCGGAGATCCTCCGCCATCAGCGCCACGTCGGCCGTCTCGATCGCCGCGGGGGACCCGGCGGCTCCCATCGCGATCCCCACCGAGGAGAGCGCCAGGGCGGGCGCGTCGTTCACGCCGTCCCCGACCATCGCCACGGCGCCGTGCCCGGCGACGAGCTCCCGGACCTTGACGAGCTTGTCGTCCGGCAGGAGCCCGGGCAGGACCTCGTCGATGCCGACGGCGGCCCCCGCCGCCCTCGCCACGTCCGCGCGGTCCCCCGTGAGCATGACGATGTGGCCGACGCCCAAGCCTCGCAGGGACCGGACGACCGCCGGCGCCTCCGGGCGGAGCGCATCTTCCATCTCGAGGATGCCGGCCACGCCGCGGGAGGTTCCCACGAGGGAGACCGTGCGCGCGGC
>JBLMWX010000022.1:0-13560 GCA_050257455.1 Gemmatimonadota bacterium
GCCCAGTAGGTGCCGTGCATCCCGAGCATCCCGAGGCACAGCGGGTCGGTCCCCGGGAACGCGCCCATGCCCATCAGCGTCGTCGTCACGGGGATCCCGAGGATGTGCGCGAGCTCGCGGAGCTGCGCGGAGGACTCCGACAGGATGACGCCGCCCCCCGCGTACAGGACCGGCCGCTCCATTCCGAGGACGAGGCGCATCGCGCTCTCGACCTGCTTCGGGTGCCCCTCGTAGTTGGGGTGGTAGCCGCGGAGCTTCACCTCCCTGGGAAGGACGTACTCGGCGCTCCCGGTCAGGACGTCCTTCGGCATGTCGACGAGGACGGGACCCGGCCGTCCCGTGGACGCGATGTAGAACGCCTCCTTGACGACGCGGGCGAGGTCCTTCGTCTCCTTGACGAGGTAGTTGTGCTTCGTGCACGGCCTCGTGATGCCGACGATGTCGGCCTCCTGGAACGCGTCGTTCCCGATCATCAGCGTCGGGACCTGGCCGGAGAAGACGACGACGGGAATCGAGTCCATGTAGGCGGTGGCGATCCCGGTCACGGTGTTGGTCGCCCCGGGCCCCGAGGTGACGAGGGCGACGCCGGTCCGCCCGGACGCGCGGGCGTAACCGTCGGCCATGTGGACCGCGCCCTGCTCGTGCCGCACGAGGATGTGGCGGACCTTCGTGTTCTGGAAGAGGGCGTCGTAGATGTTCAGCACCGAGCCCCCCGGGTACCCGAAGACCACCTCCACGCCCATGTCGGCCAGGGCCCTGACGAAAATCTCCGCACCCGTCATCTTCACGCCATCCCCCTTCTTCGACAAGGCGCTCCCCTCCCCTTCAGCCGGTCACGGCGCCTTCGCCCGCCGAGCGGACGAGCTTCGCGTACCGGGCGAGATAGCCCGTCCCGATCTTGGGCGCGGGCGCCGTCCACGCCTTCCGCCGCCGCGACAGCTCCGCCTTCGGCACGTCGAGGACGAGCTTCCGCCGCGGGATGTCGAGGACGATCGCGTCCCCGTCCCTGACGAGGGCGATGGGTCCGCCCTCCATCGCCTCCGGCGAGACGTGCCCGATGCACGGCCCGTGGGTGCCCCCCGAGAAGCGCCCGTCCGTGACGAGGGCGACCTTCGTGCCGAGCCCCATCCCCATGATCGCGGAGGTGGGCGAAAGCATCTCCCGCATCCCCGGCCCCCCCTTGGGGCCCTCGTACCGGATGACGACGACCGTGCCGGCCTTGATCTTCCCCGCCATGATCGCCGCCATCGCCGCGTCCTCGGAATCGAAAACCCTCGCCCGGCCCCGGAACCGGAACATCGCGGGGTCCACCCCGGACTGCTTGATCACCGCGCCCCCGGGGGCCAGGTTCCCCGTCAGGATCGCGATCCCTCCCTCGGGCCGCACCGGCGCCTCCCTGCGGCGGATGATGCCGTCGTCCAGGACCCGCCCCTTGCGGGCCGCGTCGACGATGTCGACTCCCGCCACGGTCGGGTTCCTCGCGAGCATCGGCAGCAGGCGGTTGAGGACCGCCGGGATGCCGCCGGAGAACTCGATGTCCTCCATCATGTGGGGCCCCGCCGGCGTGACCGTGGTGAGCTGGGGCGTTTCCCGCGACAGGCGGTCGAATTCCGAGAGCGGGAGCTTCACGCCGGCCTCCCGGGCGATGGCCAGCAGGTGAAGGACGGAGTTGGAGGAGCCGCCCAGGGCCAGGTCGACCCGGATGGCGTTCCGGAACGCCGCGGCCGTCATGATGCGGCGCGCCGTCACGCCCCTGCGGACGAGCTCCACGATCCGCTGCCCGCTGGCGTACGCGATGTGGCGCTTCTTCGACATCCCGGCCAGCGCGGTCGCGCACCCGGGGAGCGACATCCCCATCGTCTCCGTGAGGCACGCCATCGTGTTCGCCGTGTAGAGCCCCTGGCACGACCCCTCGCCGGGACACGCCTCGGCCTCGAGGTGCCGCAAGGTGGTCGCATCGATCTCGCCGCGCTGGAACCGGCCCACCGCCTCGAAGGTGTCGGCGACGAGCGACAGGCGCCTGTTCCCGAGCCGCCCCGAGAGCATCGGCCCTGCGGTGACCACGATGCAGGGGATGTCGAGCCGCGCGGCGGCCATCAGCATCCCGGGCGTGATCTTGTCGCAGTTGGTGAGAAGGACGAGGCCGTCGAGGGCGTGGGCCTCCGCCACCGACTCGACCATGTCGGCGATGAGCTCCCGCAGGGGAAGGGAGTAGTGCATCCCCCGGTGCCCCATCGCGATCCCGTCGCACACGGCGGGCACGCCGAAGAGGAACGGGTAGCCCCCGCCGGCGTGGACCCCGTTCTCGACGGCGCGCTCGAGGGCGCGCATTCCCACGTGCCCGGGAACGAGATCGGTGAACGAGGTCGCCACGCCGATGAACGGCTTCCCCATCGACGCCTGCGGCACGCCCGCGGCGCAGTAAAGCGCCCGGTGGGGCGTCCGTTCCAATCCTTTTTTCGTCCGGTCACTTCTCATCCCTGTTTCCTTTTCGACCCATCGGATATAAAAAAACCCTCGCGGGGCCGACGCCCCAAGGGTGGTCCTGCCGGTTCGCGAACTGCCTACGGGGAAGTGGACCCGCTTATTGGCCGGCGAGCATCTGGGCGATCTTGTCCTTTTTGGCCAGCTTCAGCTTCGCGAGGCGCTTCCGTTCCATCTCCTCGTCGGGTGACAGGTACACCTTGCGATCGAACTCCTTGAGCTTGTCGTCCAGGGAGCGGTGTTCCTGTACCAGCATCTTGAACGCCGGGTCCTTTTCGGCAAGAGCGGCGATCTTGGCTTCCTGGCTCTGGCCCATCGGCACCTCCGGTTTTCGGATGATGTTTCAGTCTAACAGAGGGATTTCAATTGTCAATTCATGGCCCCCGCGCGCTTCGTCTCCGCCTCGGACGCGCGGATGTATGCCGGGACCGCGGTCGCTGCGCAGCCGGTTTCCGCGCCCCCGCGGACCAGCAGCGCGGCGAGCCGCCCCACGGACGACGCCGCCGGGTACTGGTCGCCCGGCGCCGGAAAGAAGGCCCGGCCGCCCAGGCTCTCCCGGAACAGGGGTCCGAACGGACCGACCCCGTCGCCGCAGAACAGGATGTCCCCGGGGGGGAGCCTGGCCGGAAGCGCGTCCGGGGAGACCGCCATGTCGGGGGAAAGCCGGAGGCACGCGCCGCCTTCCCACCGGAAGAGCCCCGCGTACACCTCCTTCTTCCTGGCGTCGAGGACGGGGCAGATCGTCGGCCCCTCCAGGGGGAACCTCAGGGCGAGCGCGTGCAGGGTCGGGACCGCCACGAGGGGGATTCCCCAGCCGAAACAGAAGCCCTTGGCCGCCGACATCCCCACCCGAAGACCCGTGAACGATCCCGGTCCCGCCGAGACCGCCACGCGGGCCGGTGGCCGCCCCCCCGTGAGCGAAAGGACGGCGGGCAGGAGCGCCTCCGAGACCTGCCGGGCGCCCGGGAGAACGACCTCGCCGACGACGGTCTCTCCGCCGAGGAGGGCGACGCTCGCGCGCGGCGTCGCCGTTTCGATGGCGAGGATCAAGGGTCAGCCGCCGATCAGCCGCACGATGTCGTTGTAGAACACGAGGGCCACGAGCATGAGGATGAGCGCCAGCCCCACCTGCTGCGCCATCGCCCGCGCCTGGAGGGAGAGCGGCTTGCGGCGCACGGCCTCGATCAGGAAGAAGAGGATGTGGCCCCCGTCGAGGATGGGGATGGGCAGGAGATTGAGGATCGCGAGGTTGACGCTCAACAGCCCCAGGAACATCAGGAAGTCGTGGAGCCCCTGCTGCGCCTGGGCCCCCGCGATCTGGGCGATGAGGATCGGCCCGCCGAGGCTCTTGGCCGGGACGACCCGGGTGACGAGCTTCACGACCACTTCCGCGGTCAGGGACACGAGGTACCACGTCTTCTCCGCCGCCTTCACGATCGCCTTCGGCGGGGAGAACCGCTGCATCTCGGTCTCGGGGCCGGGGACGATGCCGATCCGGGCCTCGCGCACCGTCCGGCCGTCCGGGCCCTTCCCCTCGTGCATCTCGGGGACGACGGAGACCGGGAGCTCGCGACCTCCCCGCGACACGACGAGGACGAGCGGCTCCCCGGGTTTCGACTCGCGGATCCCGCCCGCAAGCTCCTCCCACGTCGCCACCGCGCGGGAGCCGACCCGCCGGACCACGTCCCCCTTCGCGAGCCCCGCGCGGGCGGCCGGCGAGCCCGCGACGACCTCGTTGATCCGCGGGGCCACGAAGGGCCGGACGCCGATGCCCGTTTCCAGGACCGCCTGGCCGAACTCGTTGCGCGCCTCCACGGACTTCGGCACGACCGTCGCGGCGATCTCCTCGCTCCCGCGGCGGACCGCGACGACGATCGGCGCGCCCGGCTTCCCCTCGCGGACCAGGCCGTCGAGATCGTCCCAGCTCGCCACGGGAACGTTTCCGACGCGGGTGACCACGTCCCCGGTCGCGAGCCCGGCCGCGGCGGCGGGAGAGCCGGGCAGGACGTCGATCCTGGCCGTGAGCGCGGGAAAGCCCCAGATGAACACGGCCCAGAAGACGAGGAGGGCGAACACGAGGTTGCCCAGGGGGCCGGCGAAGACGACGGCCATCTTGACCCGGGCCGGCTTGCGCCAGAAGGAACGCGCCGCCTGTTCCGGCGGGACCTCCTCCCCCTCGCTCTCGCCGACCAGCTTGACGTACCCGCCGAGCGGGATCGCGGAGACGAGGTATTCCGTCTCGCCCCGCCTGATCCCGGCGATCCTCGGCCCGAACCCGAACGAGAATTTCGTCACCCCCACACCGAGGAGGCGGGCAACGATGAAATGGCCGAACTCGTGGACGAAAATCAGGATGCAGAGGGCCGCGAGGAACGAAAAGAGGTAGACGGCGGCGACGCGCAGGCCCTCGATGGCCCCGGCCAGCGTCCCGACGGCGGCGACGGCGATCGTTTCGGTCACGGCAGTTTCGGTCTCCTCCTGCGGGATATGAGACGGGCGGCCTCCGCCCGGGCCTCGCGGTCGGCCCGCAGGACGTCGGAGAGCGCCACGGAGCGCCCCGCCGGACGCCACCCGGACAGCAGCTCGCCCGCCACCTTGACGACGTCCGTCAGCCGGAGCCGGCCTTCGAGGAACGCGTGGACCGCCACCTCGTTCGCCGCGTTCAATACCGCCGGGGCGGTCCCGCCGCGCTCCGCGGCGGCGTACGCGATCGCGAGGGCGGGAAACCGTTTCATGTCGGGGCGCTCGAAGACCCAGCCGTTCATTCGATGCGGCCGCAGGCGGGGCAGTTCCAGGGGCAGCCGCCCGGGGTACGCGAGCGCGTAGCCGATGGGGATTCGCATGTCCGGCACGCCCAGCTGGGCGATGAGGCTGCCGTCCCGGAACTCCACCATCGAGTGGACGATCGACTGGGGGTGGATCACGACGTCGATGCGGTCGGGTGGCAGGCCGAAGAGCCAGGTCGCCTCGATGATCTCCAGCCCCTTGTTCATGAGCGTCGCCGAATCCACGGTGATCTTGGCTCCCATGCGCCAGGTCGGGTGGCCGAGGGCCTCGGCCGGCGTCGCCGCCTCCATCTGGCGCAGCGTGCTGTCCCGGAACGGCCCCCCCGAGGCGGTCAGGATGATCCGGGAGACGTCCTCGCGCCGATGCCCCGCGAGCGCCTGGAAGACGGCGGAATGCTCGCTGTCGACGGGGACGATCTCTCCGCCGCCCTCGCGGGCGGCCGCCACGAGGAACTTTCCCGCCATCACGAGGAGCTCCTTGTTGGCCAGGGCGATCCTCTTGCCCCGGCGGGCGGCCCCGATGACGGGGCGGATGGACGCCACCCCCGAGGCGGCGGCGAGGACGATCCGGACCCCCGGCGCGCACGCCGCCTGCGCCATGCCGTCCTCGCCGACGAGCAGGCGGGTCCCGCGCGGGAGGGGACCGAGCCGGGAGGCGGCCCGCGCGTCCGCGAGGCACACCATCGCCGGCCGGAAGCGCCTGGCCTGCCGCCCCAGCGCGGCCGCGTTCCGTCCCGCGCAGAGGGCGGTCACCCGGAACCGTTCCGGGAAGCGGGCGATCACGTCGAGGGCGTTGCGCCCCACCGATCCCGTGGCGCCCAGCACCGCCACCCCGACCGGGCGGCTCATCCCCGGCCCCCGAGGAACGGGGCGAGCGCCGCGACGAAATAGAGCGCCGGGCCCGCCGCGATGACCGCGTCCGCGCGGTCGAACATCCCGCCGTGGCCGGGAAGGAGCGTCCCGCTGTCCTTGACCCCCGCCGCCCTCTTGAGAAGGGATTCGAACAGGTCCCCGCCCTGGCCGATCACCCCGAGCGCGGCGGCCGCGGCCGCGGCGAACCAGAGGGGGACCGAGGGGAGGAACCACGCGGCGTACGCCCCGCCCAGGACGATGCTCCCGGCCAGCCCTCCCGCGGCGCCCTCGACCGTCTTGTTCGGGGAGATGGGGGACAGCGGCCTCCTGCCGACCGCCCGCCCGACGAAGTAGGCGACCGCGTCGCCCAGCGAGACGGCCACGAGCCCGAACAGCACCCAGTGTTCCCCCCGGGGGAGCGCGCGGACCCGCGGGTACATCGCGAGGGACGCCCCGATGTAGACGACTCCCAGGACGATGGCGCCGGCGGTCCGGGCCTTGTCGGCCGCCGGGGCGCCGCCGGGAAGGACGTGGAAGGTCGCCAGGACGACGCAGGCGAGCAGCGCCGCGACGGCGAGGGGAACGGGCAGGAGGACGCAGGCCACGTACGCCAGCGCCGTGAGCGCCACGCCGGAGCGCCGGTCCCGCGGCGCGGAAAGGAACATCCTGTGGTATTCCCGGGCGCAGAGAACGACCACGGCGCCCGCCAGGAGGACCAGCGGCCACCCCTGTCCGGACAGGACCGCGGCGACCAGGACGGGAACGAGAACGGCGGCTGTCAGGACCCGCTTCGCGAGCACGGACTACGGTGCCCCGCCCGCCGGGGGCTCGTCCTGGTCGCCGGTCAGTCCGAAGCGGCGGTCCCGGCGCGCATACTCGTCGAGGGCCGCGAGGAACTCGGTCTTCCCGAAGTCCGGCCAGAGGACGTCGGTGAACACGAACTCCGCGTAGGCCGCCTGCCACAGCAGGAAGTTGCTGATGCGGAGCTCCCCGCTCGTCCGGATGACGAGGTCGGGGTCGGGCATGTCCGAAGTGTCCAGCCGGGCCGCCAGGTCGTCCTCGGTGATCGCCGCCGGCGTCACGGCTCCCGAGACGGCGTCGGACGCGAGCCTGCGCGCCGCGCGCACGATCTCGTTCCGCCCGGCGTAGGAGAGCGCGAGGGTCAGGGTCATTTCGCGGGCGCCGGCGGTTCCCGAGATCGCCGACTCGAGCACCCGGCGCACCGCCGCGGGAAGCATCGCGACCTCGCCGATGGCCCGCAGCCGGATCCGGTTCTTCCGAAGCTCCGGGAGTTCCTTGACGAGGAACTCCCGGAGGAGCGTCATCAGGGTCTCGACCTCGGCCGCCGGCCGTCCCCAGTTCTCCGTCGAGAAGGCATACAGGGTCAGGTAGGGGATGCCGAGCTCCCGGGCGCACTCGACGACGGCGCGGACGGAGCGGATCCCCATCCGGTGCCCGTCGATGCGCGGGAGCCCCCGGAGCTTCGCCCACCTCCCGTTGCCGTCCATGATGATCGCCACGTGACGGGGGAGCGAGCCCGCTCCGGGGCCGCGACTGTTCACTTCGGTTCTAGTGCACCGTCTCGCAAATACCTTGGCATTCGAGCGCCGCTGCATCCGCTCCGGCTTCGTTGCGCTTCCTCTGCATACTCGACAGTATGCCTCGGTCGCGCGCCTCGCCGGGCGCGGCGCATCGACGCTCTCGGTGCGTCAAGCTATTTGCGAGACGGTACACTGGCGCTCGGCCCGTTCGGGACCGCCCTACTTCTGGACGATCGCGCCGGTCGGGCAGGACTCGACGCAGGCGAGGCACTCGGTGCAGGTATCGTTCACCTTGTACTTCTCGCCCTCCTCGATCGACCCGGTGGGGCAGGTGTCCAGGCAGGTTCCGCACGCGGTGCACTCGTCGGTGATCACGACAGCCATGATGCATAGCCTCCTTGTTTCCGTTGTCGTTGACGGCAAACGGCCCGACGGACCCGTCCGGCCCGTCAGACCTCCATGATCTCCTGTTCCTTGGCCTTGAGAACCTCGTCGATCTTCCGGATGAAGCCGTCCGTCTCCTTCTGGATCTTGTCGTTCCAGCGCTTCATCTCGTCTTCCGAGATTTCCTTCTTCTTCTCCCTGTCCTTGACCTTCTCGATGGCGTCCCGGCGGATGTTGCGCACGGCGACCCGCGCGTCCTCGGCCATCTTCTTCACGACCTTGACGAGGTCCCTGCGGCGCTCCTCGGTCAGGGGCGGGATCGGGATGCGGACGACCTTGCCGTCGCTCGACGGGTTCAGGCCGAGGCCGCTGCCCTGGATCGCCTTCTCGATCGGGCCGATCATCTTGGCGTCCCACGGCGTGACCGTGATGAGCCGGCTCTCGGGCACGGACAGGGTGCCGACCTGCTGCAGGGGCGTCGGCGTCCCGTAGTAGTCGACCTTGATCCCCTCCAGCAGCGAGAGGGACGCTCTCCCCGTCCGGATCTTCCCCAGCTCCTTCCGGAACGCCTCGATGCTCCGGGACATCTTCCCGGAGGTGTCCTTGTACAGCGCCTCCATCACCGGCCTCCCCGCACCACGGTGCCGATTCCCTCCCCGAGCACCGCGCGGACGACGTTCCCCCGCTTCGTGAGATCGAAGACGACGATCGGGAGACCGTTGTCCATGCACAGGGACACGGCCGTGGCGTCCATGACCTTGAGGTTCCGCTGCAGCACGTCGATGTACGTCAGTTCCCTGAACTTCCTCGCCCTGCGGTCGGTCTTCGGGTCGCGGTCGTAGACGCCGTCGACCTTGGTGGCCTTGAGGATCGCGTCCGCGTTGATCTCCATCGCCCGGAGCGCCGCCGCCGTGTCGGTCGTGAAGTACGGGTTGCCGGTCCCCGCGGCGAAGATGACGACGCGCCCCTTCTCCAGGTGCCGCAGGGCGCGACGCCGGATGTACGGCTCCGCGATCGCCCGCATCTCGATGGCCGACATGACGCGCGTCGTCACGCCGTCGCGCTCGAGCCGCTCCTGGAGGGCCAGGCAGTTGATGACCGTCGCCAGCATCCCCATGTAGTCGGCCGAGGCGCGGTCGATCCCGTAGTCGCGGCTCGTGCTGATGCCGCGGAAGATGTTGCCGCCGCCGACCACGAGGGCGATCCCGACGCCGAGCGAGGCGACCTCCCGGATCTCCGCGGACAGGTCCGCCAGGACCTTCTCGTCGATCCCGTAACGACGTCCGCCCATGAGGGCCTCGCCCGAGAGCTTCAGGAGGACCCGGCGGTAGACCGGCTTGCGGCCCGCGCCTCCGGCGGCGGCCGACGCCCCCCTCCTTGTCGACGGCGAACCCAGGGCGGCCCCCTTACCCCTTGCCGAGCTGCTTCGCGACCTCGGCCGCCAGGTCGTCCGACCGCTTCTCCATGCCCTCCCCCACCTGGAACCGCGCGAAGCGGGCCACGCGCGCCTCGCCGGTCCGGGCGGCCATCGCCGCGAGGAGATCCCGGACCTTGCGGTCCGGGTCCTTGATGAACGCCTGCTCGACGAGACAGAAATCCCCGAAGAACTTCTCGAGCTTCCCCTCGGCGATCCTGTCCACGATCTTCTCCGGCTTTCCGGCCGCGAGGGCCTGGTCGCGGTAGATCGCCTTCTCGCGCGCCACGACGTCCGCCGGCACGCTGTCCCGGTCCACGTAAAGGGGGTTGGCCGCCGCGACCTGCATGGCGAGGTCCTTCGCGAGCGCGGCGAACTCCGCGTGCCCGGCCGCGGCCCCGCGGAGATCGACGATCACCCCGATCTTGCCGCCCGCGTGGATGTAGGGGACGACGACGCCCTTCCCGCCCGGCGGCAACGCGAACCGGACGAACCTGCGGAACGAGATCTTCTCCCCGATCTTGGCGACCTTCGCCGTCAGCCTCTCGCCCAGGGTCCCGCCGGCCGCGGGCATCGCAAGCGCCTGCTCGACGTCCGCGGGATCCTTCTCGTGCACGAGGGCCGCGACCTCGCGGGCGAAGTCCCGGAAATCGTCGGTCTTGGCGACGAAGTCGGTCTCGCAGTTCACCTCCACGAGGGCTCCCCCCGCCTCGTCGACGCGCGCCGCCACGACGCCCTCGGAGGCGATGCGCGACGCCTTCTTGGCCGCCGCCGCAAGCCCCTTCTTCCGGAGGAAGTCGATCGCCTGTTCCATGCTCCCGCCGCACTCGGCGAGCGCCTTCTTGCAATCCATCATCCCCGCGCCGGTCTTCTCGCGGAGATCGCGGACCATCTCCGATGTGATCTGCATCCCTTCCCTCTCCTGGTCGAATGTCGAATGCCGGATCGATTCCGCGCGGCGCGCGATCCGGGCGCCCGCGGCCCGGGGATCACTCCTCCGCGGCGGCGGACGCCCCCGCGGGCTCCTCCTCGGTGGAGATCAGGGACATGGTGACCTCGGGCGCGGCGGCCTCCTTGTCGGCCGAGGACGCCGTCTTCTCCGCCCAGGCCGCCTTCCCCTCGAGGATCGCGTCCGCGAGCTTGCCCAGGAACAGCTTGATCGCCCGGATGGCGTCGTCGTTGCCGGGGATGACGTAGTCGATGAGATCCGGGTCGCAGTTGGTGTCGACGATCGCCACGATGGGGATCCCCAGCCGCCGCGCCTCGAGCACCGCGATCTCCTCGCGGGACGGGTCGACGACGAAGAGGGCGTCGGGGACCCGCTTGAGGTCCCGGATCCCGCCGAGGACCTTCTCCATCCTCGTCCGCTCCTTCGCGAGCTTGAGGACCTCCTTCTTCGGGAGCTTCTCGGCGGTGCCGTCCGTCTCCATGTCGGTCAGGGACTGGAGCCGGTCGAGACTCTTGCGGATCGTCTGGAAATTCGTGAGCATTCCGCCCAGCCAGCGGACGTTGACGTACGGCGTGCCCGCGCGGCGCGCCTCCTCCTCCACCGCCTCCTGGGCCTGCTTCTTGGTCCCCACGAACATGACGGTCCGCCCTTCCGCCGCCATGTTCCTCACGACATCGTACGCTGCGCGGAACATCTTGACCGTCTGCTGCAGGTCGATGATGTAGATCCCGTTGCGGGACGTGAAGATGTACCGCTTCATCTTCGGGTTCCACCGCTTCGTCTGGTGTCCGAAATGGACGCCCGCCTCGAGAAGCTGCTTCATCGTGATGACCGAACCTTGCCCGTTCGCCATTGCCTGTCTTCCTCCTTCGTCCTCGGGGTTGTTCCTCCGGGCGTTCCGCCCCTCCCCATCCACCCGGCCTCGCGCGAGGACCGGGCACCCCGGGGAGAGTCCCGCCCGTGGGGGATAATTGCCGAACCGCATATCTATATCATAACGGGACTTAGCTCCGCAACTCCCGCACCGGGACCACGCAGCGCCTTCCGGCCCCCAAGGGAGAGCCCGCCGCGGTCAGGTGCGGTACCCGGCGTTGATCCGGATGTAGTCGTGGGTCAGGTCCGAGAAGTACAGGAACCATGAGCCGCGCCCCAGGCCGAGCGCGACCTCGATCCCGTAGGCGTCCTTCCGGATCTTCGGGGCGGCGCGCCGTTCCGCCTCCGGGTCGGTCCGCATCCCGCGCCGGAGCACCTTCTCCCCGGCGAACGTGACCTCCGCCCGGCCCGGGTCCACGGCGATCCCCGCGCGGCCCACCGCCGCGATGACCCGGCCCCAGTTGATGTCGCCCCCGTAGACGGCCGTCTTCACGAGGGGGGACGTGGCCACCGCCCGCGCGGCCCGCTCCGCATCGCGGTCGCTTGCGGCGCCGCCCACCGCGATCCGGACGACCCGGGTCGCCCCTTCGCCGTCCCGCACGATCATCAGGGCGAGATCGAGCAGGAGGGACCGGAGCGCGTCGGCGAACCCGGCGAGGGCCTTCCCCGCGAGGGGCGCAAGGCCGCACGCCCCGTTGGCGAAGACCGCCGCCGTGTCGTTCGTGCTCGTGTCGCCGTCCACGACGATCCGGTTGAACGAGAGGCCGACCGCCTCGCGGAAGACCCGGCGCAGGTCCCCGGGCCGGACCGCCGCGTCGGTGAAGACGTAGGCGAGCATCGTTCCCATGTTCGGCGCGATCATCCCGGCGCCCTTGGCGATGCCCCCCAGGGTCACGGGCCGTCCGCGCACCCGGAGCGTCCGGAGGCCGCGCTTCGGCCAGGCGTCCGTCGTCAGGATCGCGTCGCCCGCGGCGGCGATCCCCCGGGGGGACAGCGATGCGCACAGGCGGGGGAGGGCCGCGACGATCCTGTCCACGGGAAGCGGCACGCCGATGACGCCCGTCGAGGAGACGAGGAGCGAGTCGTCCGGAAGCCCCAGGGCCCGGCACGCCGCGCCCGAGGTCGCCCGCACCGCGTCGAGACCCTGCGCGCTGCAGGCGTTCGCGTTGCCGCTGTTGACGACGATGCCGCGCAGGGCGCTCCGCGACCGCAACCCCTTCCCCCAGGCGACGGGGGCGGCGACCACGCGGTTCCGGGTGAAGACGACGTCCGAGACGCAAGGGGTGTCGCTCACCACGAGGGCGAGGTCCGGCGTCCCGGCCTTCTTGATCCCGCACGCCGCGCCCGCGCCGCGGAAGCCGGGAACGCGGATCGCCTTCACGGGCCTCACCGGCTCACGCTCCCTGCCCGCAGCACTTCTTGTACTTCTTCCCGGAACCGCACGGGCACGGCTCGTTGCGGCCGACCTTCTTCGACGCGTGCCGCTGCGTCGTCACCCCGGCGCGGGAGATGTCGCCGCGGCCGAGGTTGACGCGGCGGGCCGGGGCCGGAAGGCGCGCGGCGAGTCTCTCCGGCTCCTCTTCCCGCTGGATCCTCACGTGGAAGAGGCGCTTGAGCGTCTCCTCCTTGATGCGGGCGACCAGGTCGGCGAACAGGTCGAAGCCCTCGCGCTGGTACTCCTTGAGCGGGTCCTTCTGGGCGTAGCCGCGCAGCCCGATCCCCTCCTTCAGGTGGTCCATCGAAAGGAGGTGGTCCTTCCAGAGGGCGTCGATCGTCGAGAGGAGGAACATCCTTTCGAGGTACCGCATCGCGTCCTCGCCGTACTCCTGCTCCTTCCCCCGGTAGGCGGCCTCGGCCCCCGCGGCGATCCGCTCCGCGAGCTTCTCCCGGGTCAGGGCCGGCACCTCGGATTCCGGGAAGTCCGGCCTGAAGCCGAACTGGGACGACAGCGCGTCGGCGAGCCCGGAGAGATCCCACTCCTCGGGGTGCGTCTTCTCCTCGGCGAACCGGGACGCCAGCTCCTCGGCCACCTCCCGCGTCATGTCCATCACCGTTTCGCGCAGGTCCCCTCCCGCGAGAACCTCCCCGCGCATCTCGTAGATCACGGTGCGCTGCTTGTTCATCACGTCGTCGTACTCGAGGAGGTGCTTCCGGATGTCGAAGTTGTGCGCCTCGACCTTCTTCTGGGCGTTCTCGACCGCCTTGTTGATGAGGCCGTGCTCGATCGGCTCCCCCTCCTCCATCCCGAGCTTCTCCATGATCGGGGCGATCCGGTCG
>JBLMWX010000023.1:0-3031 GCA_050257455.1 Gemmatimonadota bacterium
TCTCGTCATCGTGAGGTCGACGGTGTCGGGCCCCGACCGCAGGTCGGCGACCGCGGAGGGGCTGGCGACCGCCAGCACCCCGCCACCGTTCGACCAGCCGAGCGCTGTGACGCCGTAGAACCCTTCCTCGAAGCCGCCGGGGATTCCTCCGATCGAGTACGGATGCGGCCCGGTGGCCGTATCTGCGGCGGTCCGCTGTAGCTTGGTCACGACCTGGCCCCCGTGGACCACGAAGATCACGCCGTTGTCGAGCGCCACGCCCGACGGCACGGTCACCGTCCCGGAAACGGTCCGCGGGTTCGAAAGCGAAGGGGACGATATCGTGATGTCGTGTCCGTCGTAGGCGGACGTCACGGAGAGCGGGAGGCCGCGGCCGAAGAACGGGGCGTCGGCGATCGCCGTGAAGCCCCCGGAGCCTTCCGTGATCGTGCCCGGCGCGAAGCTCGGGCTCCCGCTGTTGTAAGCGGCCACGAGAATCGGGTCGTTCGAGAGGACAAGGTTATCGAACCGACCGGTGAACGGGTCGACGTGGCGCACCCGGATCTCGTACGACGCGCTGTCGCCGACCATCGTCTGGTAGAACAGGACCCGCGAGCTGGCGGGAAGCAGGGACGCGCCGATGCGATAGTCGGGCAGGACGGCGTTGTCCATCGCGATCGGCGACGTGAACGTCGCGGGATTCATCGCCGGCGTGCTTCCCCGGGCGACCGGTCCGACGCCGGTGACGATGCAGGTTCGGTGACCGATCCCGCGGATGACGAGGTCGTAGCTGCCTGGGTCCAGTGGATACAGGACGAACCGGCCGGTGTTGTTGTCGACGGCCGCGGCGCGGCGGACGACCCGCACATTGAGCCCGGTGTCGACCTGCTCGGCCTTGACCTCGAACAGCGCGGTCTTGTCCGCCGCCGCTGCGAGATCGATCGAACCGACGATGGCCCCCGCGTTGTCGAGGTCGAACGACCGCAGGCGCGGCTTCAGGATGAATTCCGAAATTCCGCCCCGGTTGACGGGGACCACGTCGCGCCCGACGTCGAGGTCGATCGCGATCCGGAGCAGCGCGCCGTTGTCCACCTGAAACACGCGGTCCGCGATCCGGATCCCCTGGGTTGCGTTCGGGACGCGCAGTGCCGCCCGCAGCGGCCCCGCGTCCACCTGGTTGTTGTGGGCGAGCCCGTTGTCCGACGCCGACCGCATGAGCGCGCCTTCCGTGGGCGCCAGGAAGAGGAGGATCTGCCGGTACGTCCCGGCGGGGAGCGCGAGGTTGTCGAAGACCTTCACGACGTTACTGTCGCCGGGAAGCGCGGCCAGGTTGACCGTCGCGCCGTTGTCGAGCGGGAACCGTACCCACCCGCTCGCCGTGTTGTCGTACGGCGCGGTCTCCACCTTGTGGAACCAGACCGCCTTCACGGTGACCCAGACGTTGTCGAACGCGTACGACGGCGCGTCCGTCAGGTAGACGGACACGTGGCCCGTCCCCGCCGGCACGGTCCCGGCGGTTCCGCCGCAGGAGGACAGGGCGAGGGCAAGGAGCAGCATCGCGGGGACCGCGCGGCGGTCGGACCTCATCCGGTCATCCTCCCCGGGGACGTGGGATGGTCGCAAGACCCATCATAGAGGAAAGGGAGCGCCCCGGAAAGCCGCGCCCGGGTTCGAGCCCGGGGCGCGGCGGACGCGCGATGGCAGCGGCCCCGGAGCGGGCGGGGCCGCCCCCGCGCGGTGCGAGGGCGGCCCCGCAATTCCCGGCCGGGCCGGCCGCGGCCCGGGTCGTCAGCCGGTCAGGAAGTGCGCCTTGACGGTCTCCTCCCATTTCTCGCCGGCGAGCGCCCGCGCGATCCCGGAGACCGGCATGCCGCCGTCCTGGTAGACGAGCTGGCCGCCGTCCTGGGCGACCGGACCGAGGGAGCCGCCGCTTGCCTGGCGGAGCCCGTCGACCGTGTCCTCCATCCACTTCCGCGCGAGCGTGCCGGACAGAAGGTTCCGCGTGTCGGCGGCGAGCCGCGCGGGCCGGACCTTGAGCAGCCATCCCCGGCCGTACGGGTCCTCGTTGAGGATCTCCGGCGAACGCATCGCCTCGATGTTGACCGCCACGACCTCGCCGTCCACCGGCGACAGCATCGCGATCGGCCGGGAATCGACCGTGAGGCTCCAGGCCTTCTCGCCCTGCGCCACGGTCGCCCCGACGGGGGGCAGGTCGACGCCGTCCACCTTGCCGACGAGCTTCTGCGCGAAGTCGTCGAGCCCCACGCTGACGAGGTTGTCGGGCTCGTCCTTCATCCAGGAGTGGCCCTGGTGGTAGTGGAGCCCGGCGGGGAGGCGGAACCACTCGACGATGTCCGAGATCGCCCGGGCCACCCCGGCCGCCACGGTCGTCCAGCTGAACGCCCTGCTGAAGTAGACGAAGGACGCCAGGAACGCGATGACAATGAGGTACTCGATCCCCTTGGTCGCGTAGATGTCTACGAAGCCGTAGTTTTCCATTGAATGACCTCCGGTTTCTTCGGGAGTTCTTCCTTCTCCTCACGGTACTCGCTGAACACGTTCATGCGGTTGACGACCCACCGGAATACCCACAGCTCCATCGAGATGACGGCGAGCGTCACCCAGATCTCCGCCCAGGAGGGGTAGTACCGGACCGGCGCGTACCACTTGAACGCGATGACGGAGAAGTTGAGCCGGTTGATGATGATCCCGACCGCGGTCAGGAACGCCGTGAACTGGACGAGCTTCACGCTGCGCACCTTGAGCGCCCTGGCGAAGAGGATGATCGGCAGGACGACGAAGCCGATCACCTCGAAGAGGTACCAGTACCCCATCGGCGTCGCGAGCAGGTCCCAGTGCCGCCCGTGGACGAGGTCGATGGCCTTGAGGAACAGGTACGCGAACAGCGCGCCGATGCACCCCTTGGCCAGCCCGAGGAGGATCTCGTCGTGCCCCGCCCGGTGCTTGGCGTCCATCCGGTCGTGGAAGATCTTGTGGGTGAACGTGCTCTCGATGATCACCATCGACAGCCCGGCGAAGATGCTCGACACGA
>JBLMWX010000024.1:0-46637 GCA_050257455.1 Gemmatimonadota bacterium
CCAGAAACTCCTCGTGGTCCGACACGCCGAAGACGAACTCGTCCAGGTACGCGCGCATCTGCGCGTCCGTCCGGATCGCGTTCAGCATGTCGACGTGCGCGAGGTCGATCTCGTACCGCGCCGGCATCGACCCGGGGTACGCCCCGAACGGGGCGTGGACCACCCCGTCCACGAGAAAATAGGGGATCGTCGTGCGCATCGGGTCCTTTCGGAACTCGTCGGGCTCGACGATCTCCTCCGCCGAGACGATCACGCGGTGCGACGCCATGGCCGCCTCGAGCGCGAACAGGTTCGTGCCGAAGATCCGCGCGTCGCCGTGGACGTCCGCCTGGTGCACGTGGATGAGCGCGACGTCCGGGTTCAGCGCCGGCACGAGGCACACGGGATCCCCCGTGTACGGGTCGTCGATGACCCGCGCCGCCGAGACCGTCAGGTTGTCGGTGCCCAGGAGATCCCGGGTCGGCAGGAACGGCACGCCCCGCGCGCCTGCCAGCAACCGGAGGGCCAGGCCCCCGTTCGTCCACTCGTAGACCTTGACGCGGCCCTCGCAGACCGCCTGGCCGATGTAGCTCCCATAGCCGAGGAACCCGACGTCGATCCGCGTGGCGCAGCCGGCGCCGACCAGGAGCGACGACTCGTGGAGCGTGAACTCGGCGCCGATCCAGAGGTCCTTCCTGCGCTGCCGGATGATTTCCCGGACGAGCGCCTGGGGCCCGCGGGTGAGGCTCGAGAAGTCGTAGACGATGTAGTCGCCGTCCGAGACCAGCGATGCGACGGCATCCCTCGCCGAAAGGAGCTTCGACTCCGGCCGGCGGCTCTTCCTGTCGCGGACGAAGCGGCGGAAGGCGTCGGGGTGCTCGAACCGGTATTCGACGTTCCCCTCCCTGCGGATCGTCATACCCTCCTCCTCCGGCGCCGCGCCGGCGGGCGGGCCCGCTCCTCGTTCATCAGGTGGAACGCGAACCTGTGGTCGACCACCTTTTCGACGATCGAGTACGGATCCCGCTTCTTCCGGGCGATGTCGGCGAGAATCGGCTCGAGAAGGCCGTGGACGTCGAGGTCGCCGATCGCCTTCTCGAGGAGTTTCTTCTTCAGGATCTCGAGGAGCTCCACCCGGGCCTTCCCCGCCTGGTACCGGGAGAGGTTGTCCGCGCGGTAGACGTAGCCGCGGTGCTTCCCCACCTCCTCGAGAAGTTCATCGACCCCGGTCCCCGCCTGCGCGACCGTCGAGACGACGGGGGGGACCCAACGCCCTTCCTCGTAGACGTTCATCGAGATCATTGTCTCGATCTCGCGGCGGGTCTTGTCCGCTCCCTCGCGGTCGGACTTGTTGACCACGAAGACGTCGGCGATCTCCAGGATCCCGGCCTTCATCGCCTGGATGTCGTCGCCGAGTCCGGGGACGACGACGACGACGTTCGTGTGGGCGACCTTGACGATCTCGACCTCGTCCTGGCCGACGCCGACCGTCTCGATAATGACGACGTCCTTGCCCATCGCGTCCATCACGTTGACGATGTCGATCGTCGACTTGGAGAGGCCGCCCAGGTGTCCGCGGGTCGCGAGGCTCCTGATGAAGACGCCCTCGTCGAGAGCGTGTTTCGACATGCGGATCCGGTCCCCGAGGATCGCGCCGCCGGAAAACGGGCTCGTCGGGTCGATGGCGACGATCCCGACCGTCTTCCCCTCGGCCCGGAGCCGCTCGGTGATGCAGTCGACGAGGGTGGACTTTCCCGCCCCGGGGGCTCCGGTGACCCCGAGGATGTACGCCCGGCCGGTATGCCTGTACAGGGACTTGAGGATCCGGTTCGCGGCCGGGATCTCGTCGTCGAGGTCGCGCATCAGGCGGGCCGCGGCGCGCACGTCGCCGGACAGCACCTCCCTCGCTCCCGCCGACCGCCCTCCCATCGCGCGCACCCCCGTGCTAGCCCCGGATCAGCCGCCGCGCGATGATCATGCGCTGGACCTCGGAGGTTCCCTCGCCGATCTCGCACAGCTTCGCGTCCCGCATGTACCGCTCCACGGGGTACTCGCGCGTGTAACCGTACCCCCCGAAGATCTGGACGGCCTTGATCGTCCCGCGCATCGCGGCCTCCGAGGCGAACAGCTTCGCCATGGCGGCCTCCTGGACGAACGGCCTCCCCGCGTCCTTGAGCCAGGCGGCCCGCAGGGTCAGAAGCTCCGACGCCTCGAGCTCCGTGCAGGTATCCGCGATCATCCACCGGATCGCCTGGAAGGAGGCGATCGGCTGGCCGAACTGGCGCCGCTCCTTCGCGTACGCGATCGCCTCGTCGATCGCCCCGAAGCCGATCCCGACCGAGAGCGCGGCGATCGAGATGCGTCCCCCCGCGAGGTTGCTCATGGTGTCCCGGAACCCGCGGTTGACCTCGCCGACGACGTTTGCGGGCTTGACCTCGAGGTCCTCGAAGACGAGCTCGGCCGTATCCGAGGAGCGCATCCCCAGCTTGTGGAGCTTCTTCCCGACGGAGAGGCCCCGGGTTCCCCCTTCGACGAGGAAGGCCGTCACGCCGTCCCGCCCCTTCTCCCTGTCGGTGACGGCGAGGATCACGTAGACGCCCGCCACGCTCCCCTGGGTGATGAACATCTTGCTCCCGTTGAGGATCCAGCGGTCCCCCCGCCACTCCGCCTTCGTCCTCATGGCGAGGGAATCGGAGCCCGAGCCGGGCTCGGTCAGCGCCCAGGCGCCGAGCATCCGCCCCGAGGCGAGTTCCGGGAGGTACTTCCGACGGATCGCCTCGGAGCCGAAGGCCAGGATATGGGCGGTGCACAGGGAGTTGTGGGAGGCGACGGTGAGCCCGAGCGACCCGTCCCCCTTCCCGATCTCCTCGACCGCGAGGGCGTAGCTGATCGTGTCCATCCCCGATCCCCCGTACTCCTCGGGGACCATCACCCCCATGAGACCCAGCTCGCCGAGGGCCGCGACCGTGTCGGACGGGAATTCGCCCGCCTCGTCCCACAGGCGCGCCTTCGGCTTCACCTCGTTCTCGACGAACGACCGGACCGTGTCCCGCAGGGCGACGTGCTCGGGTGCCAGCTCGAACCGCATCGCGCCGCTCGTCAGGCCGGGACGAAGTAGACGTCGGTCGGCTTGAGCTGGGAGTTGCGCCGGAATTTCGCCTTGATCTCCATCCCGATCCGGATGTCCTCCGGTCTCTCGACCCCGATCAGCCGCGCCAGCAGCAGCGTGTCCGCGCCGTCGAACTCGACGAGCACCAGGTGGAACGGCGTCTCCTCGAGGAATTCCTCGCTGCCGTAGTAGCACGTCGTGAACGTGTGGACCCGCCCCTCCTTCGGGAGCTCGACCCACTCGTTCTCTCCCCCGCAGAAGGTGCAGTGGAGCCGCGGGGTCGCCCAGGTGTAGTCGCACTTCGGGCACCGGGTCCCGAGGATCTTCCCGTTGGCCAGCCCGGCGAAGAAGGGCGAATCCTGGCCGTAGGAGTGGATGTACTCGACGGAGTACGGGTGCTTGATCACGATCGGGGACATCCCCTTGAGCGCGCCGAGGTCCTTCGGGAACGGGACGTTGAACACCGTCGTGCCCGTCATCAGCTCGGGCAGCTTCGCGTTCCGGTCGAACCGCGGCCCCCCGGTTCCTTTCTTCGCGGCGTTCGCCATGGCTACCACCCCCGTTCCATGATCGACACGGTGACGTAGGTCCCCGTGCCGGCGTGGCTGTGGATGAGACCCCGGTTCGCCCGTTTGAGCTGGAGCTCGCCGGACCCGAAGTGCTTCTTGATGCTCCCCTGGATCTGCCAGAAGGCGAACACCGCCTGCATGAGGCCGGTCGCCCCGACGGGGTGGCCGCACGCGATCAGGCCGCCCGAGGGGTTGACGGGAATGGTCCCCTTCTTCCTGAGCTTGAGCCCGTAGTCGATCTGCGGCATGAAGGGGTGCCCTTCCTCGACGAACCTGCCGCCGTCGCCGTACTTGCAGAGGGCCAGGTCCTCGTACGTCTGGATCTCCGACGACGTGTACGCGTCGTGGAGCTCGACGAAGTCGATCTCCCTGATGGGATCCCTGATCCCGGCCATCTTGTACGCCTGGAGACCCGCGCTGCGCCCGGCCCGGAACGAGTGCACGCCGGGGTACTTGAGGTTCCTGTAGTCGCTCTCCTTCTCGTTCGGGGCGAGGATCACCTTCCCGTGCGGCCGGTCGGCCATCCGCATCATGTCGGTGCCGGTGCCCACCCCCGTGATCTTCACCGGCCGGTCCGTCAGCCGGAACGCCGTCTCCTCGTCGGCCAGGATGCAGACCGCCGCGCCGTCCGACATCACGCAGATGTCGAGGAGCGTGAGCGGGTACGCGACCATCTCGGCGTTGCGCACGTCGGCGATGGTGAGCTTGCGCCGCTTCTGGGCGTACGGGTTGTCGTAGGCGTTCATGTGGTTCTTGACCGACACCATCGCCAGCTGCTCGACGGTCGTCCCGAACTCGTGCATGTGCCGGTTCACCATCATCGCGTAGTAGCCGGAGTAGAAGCCGCCCACGGGATAGTCGAAGCTCACGTCCGACGCCAGCGCGATGAACTCGTTTCCCTTCCACGTCTGCACGTGCGACATCGTCTCGAACCCGAACGCGACGCAGCAGTTCATCCGGCCCGACGCGACCGCCTCCCAGCCCGCCTGGAAGCACAGGCCGCCCGTGGCGCCGCCGCCCTCGATCCGCTTGTTGGGCTTGGGGCAGAGCCCGAGGTAGTCGGTGGCCATGATCCCCGCCATGAGCTGGCGGGTGAAATGGTCCGAGAAGTACGACCCGACGGAGCCGTCGATCATCGCCGGCTTGAGCTTCGGCACGTCGCCGAGCGCGTAGTCGAACGCCTCCTTCACGATCTTCTGGAAGGTCGCGTCGGGGCGCGCCTTCCGGAACTTGCTGATCCCCCCCGATACCATGTAGACCGGTCTCACGGGATTCCCCCTTCGGTCGGAATTGTTGTCATGCCCTCGGCCGGACCCGCTCGCCGACGTAGTCGATGATCGCCTGGAGCGGGGTCCCCGGCGTGAACACGCGGTCGACGCCTCTCTTCCGGAGGAACGGAATGTCGTCGTCCGGGATGATCCCGCCGCCGAAGACGACCACGTCGCCCATCTTCTTCTCCTTCAGCAGCTCGACGACCCGCGGGAAGAGGTAGTTGTGGGCGCCCGAGAGGATCGACAGCCCGATCGCGTCGACGTCCTCCTGGACCGCCGCGTTGACGATCATTTCCGGGGTCTGGTGGAGCCCCGTGTAGATGACCTCGAATCCCGCGTCCCGAAGGGCCCGGGCGATGATCTTCGCCCCCCGGTCGTGCCCGTCGAGCCCGGGCTTCCCCACGAGGATCCGGACCTTTCGCGCGACATGCCTCGCCTTCGTGCCCGACTTGCTCCGCGCCTGTGCGCTCGCCATGGATCGCCCCCCTGTCTTTGGTCAGAAAATCGCCGGATCCGCGTACGTGCCCATCGTCTCGCGGAACGCGTCGCAGATCTCCCCGAGGGTGACGTATTCCCTCACCGCCTCGAGGATGACCGGCATGAGGTTCGTCTTCGGCGAGAGCGACGCATCCTTGAGCGCGTCGACGCACGCGGCGACCTTCCTCGCGTCCCTCTTCCGCCTGACCTCCCGCGTGCGCTCCACCTGCTTCCGCTCCACCTCGGGATCGATCTTGAGGAGCGGGATCCGGGGCTCCTCCGTCATCTGGTAGCAGTTGACCCCGACGATCTTCTTGTCCCCCGTCTCGAGGAGGCGCTGGTAGCGGAACGCCGCGTCCGCGACCTCGCGCTGCGGATAGCCGCGCTTGATCGCGTTGACCATCCCCCCCATCTCGTCGATCTTCCCGATGTACGCCATCGCCTTCCGTTCCATCTCGTCGGTCAGGGCCTCGACGCAGAAGGAGCCCCCGAGCGGGTCGATGGTGTTGGCCACGCCCGTCTCGTCGGCGAGGATCTGCTGGGTCCGCAGGGCGACCGTCACGGCCTGCTCCGTGGGCAACGCGAGGGTCTCGTCCATCGAATTCGTGTGGAGCGACTGGGTCCCGCCGAGCACCGCCATCAGCCCCTGGAGGGCGACGCGGACGACGTTGTTGATCGGCTGCTGGGCGGTGAGCGTGCACCCCGCGGTCTGGGTGTGGAACCTGAGCTTCCAGGATGCCTCGTCCTTCGCCTTGAACCGCTCCCGCATGATGCGGGCCCACATGCGCCGCGCGGCGCGGTACTTGGCGATCTCCTCGAAGAAGTCGATGTGCGCGTTGAAGAAGTAGGACAGCCGGGGCGCGAACCTGTCCACGGGGATCCCGGCGTCGATTCCCGCCTGGACGTACGCGATTCCGTCCGCGATGGTGAACGCGAGCTCCTGGACGGCCGTGGATCCCGCCTCGCGGATGTGGTATCCGCTGATGCTGATCGTGTTCCACTTCGGGACGTGGTCGGCGCAGTACGCGAGCGTGTCGACGATGATCCGCATCGACGGCTCCGGCGGGAAGATCCAGGAATGCTGCGCGATGTACTCCTTCAGGATGTCGTTCTGGATGGTCCCGCCGATCCTGTGGGACGAGACGCCCTGCTTCTCGGCCACGGCGATGTACATCGCCAGCAGGACCGCGGCCGGCGAGTTGATCGTCATCGACGTCGTGACCTTGTCGAGGGGAATCCCGTCGAACAGGATCTCCATGTCCTTGAGGGAGTCGACCGCGACGCCGCACTGTCCCACCTCGCCCCGCGACCGGGCGTGGTCCGAATCGTAGCCCATGAGCGTCGGGAAATGGAAGGCCACCGACAGGCCCGTCTGGCCCTGGCCCAGCAGGTAATGGTACCGGCGGTTCGTGTCCTCGGCCGACCCGAACCCGGCGAACTGGCGCATCGTCCACAGCCGCCCGCGGTACATGGACGGCTGAACGCCGCGCGTATACGGGTACTCCCCCGGGAACCCGAGGTCCCTCGCGTAATCGAGGCCGGCGACGTCGCCGGGGCCGTACAGGTCCCGGACTTCCTCGTCGGAGACGGTCGAGAATCGCGCTCTCAGCTCGGGCGAGCGGGCCAGCAGGGGCGACAGCGTGCCCCCTTCCCACCGCGTCCTCCCGTCGGCGACTGCCTTGAGCTTCCTCTTGTCGTACACGATCCTTGTCCTCCCCCTTGGACGGGCCCGGCCCGCCCGGTTCAACGCTCGATGCCGACGCGGGCGTCCACGCCCCTGGCGTAATAGTGCTTGATCTCCCGCATTTCGGTGACCAGGTCGGCGATCTCCAGGAACGCCGCGGGCGCCCCCCGCCCCGTGAGGATGATCTCCATCCCGTCGGGCTTCCGGCGCAGGACGTCGAGGACCTCCCCGGGGTCGAGGAGGCCGTAGTCGGCGGCGCAGTTGATCTCGTCGAGGACCACGAGGTCGGCCTTCCCGCCCAGGATCACGGCGCTGGCCAGCTCCCACCCCTCCCGCGCCAGGCGGACATCCTCGGGATCGGGATCCTTCCTGTTGACGAAGGTGTCGCGGCCGGCCTGGTGGATCTCCACGTAGGGCGACAGCATCGCGACGCCCTTGAGCTCCCCGTAGTCGATCCAGCCCTTCATGAACTGGATGATCACGGTCCGCAGCCCGTGGCCCGCCGCCCGGACCGCCAGCCCCAGCGACGCGGTGGTCTTCCCCTTGCCGTTTCCCGTGTAGACCTGGATGTATCCCTTGCCGAGAGGCGCCCCGCCCATGGTACTCACCGCAGCAGGTCCCGTGCGATGACGACCCGCTGGATCTCCGAGGTTCCCTCGTAGATGGTACTCACCCTGATGTCCCTCAAGTGCCGCTCCACGGGATAATCCCGGACGTACCCGTATCCCCCGAGGACCTGGACCGCCTTGTGGCACGCCCGGTTCGCCGCCTCGGTCGCGAAGACCTTGGCCATCGACGCCTCGCGCGTGAAGGGCCGCCGGTTTTCCTTGAGCGCGGCGGCCCGGAAGGCGAGGAGCTGGGCCGCGTCCAGCTCGGTGGCCGCGTCGGCGAGCATCCACTGGATCGCCTGGAACTCGGCGATCGGCCGGCCGAACTGTTTCCGCTCCCGGGCGTAGGCGACGGCCGCCTCGAGGGCGGCGCCCGCGATCCCGATCGCCTGGAAGGAAATGCCGATCCGCCCGCCGTCCAGCGCGGACATGGCGATGCGGAACCCCTCGCCGGGCGCGCCGAGCATGTTCTCCTTCGGGACGCGGCAGTCGTCGAACGCCATCGAGACCGTGTCCGAGCCCTTGAGCCCCATCTTGTGCTCGGGCCTGCCCGTCGCAAACCCCGGGGTCCCGGGCTCGACGAGGAAGGCGGTGATCTCCTTCTTCGGCTCTTTCCGGGTGACCGCCATCACGATCGTCACGCACGCGCGGGAGCCGTTCGTGATGAAGGCCTTGCTCCCGTTCAGGACGAACGAGTCGCCGTCGGGAACCGCGGTCGTGGAGATCCCGAACGCGTCGGACCCGGCGGACGGCTCGGTCAGGCCGAAGGCGCCCGCCCCTTTCCCGGAGGCGAGGGCGGGCAGGAACTTCCTGCGCTGCTCCTCGGTCCCGAACCGGAAGATCCCCTCCCCCACCATGTTCGTCACGGCCATCCCCACGACGGTCGAGGCGCACGCGGCCGCGACTTCCCGGACGGCGATCCCGTAGGAAACGGGTCCGGCGTCGGATCCCCCGTACTCGGCCGGGTAGAGCATCCCGAGAAGCCCCAGTTCCGCGAGCTTGCGCATGTTCTCTTCCGGGTAGCGGGAGCTCTCGTCGATCTCGGCCGCCCTCGGCGCGAACTCGTTCCGCGCGAGGGACCGGACCATCGCCTCGACCTGGAGCTGCTCGTCGGTGAACGCGAACCGCACCGCTGCGTCAGTCCTTGATGAGAGCCGACGAGATCACCAGCCGCTGGATCTCGGAGGTGCCCTCGTAGATCTCCGTGATCTTGGCGTCGCGGAAGTGGCGCTCGGCCGGGTACTCCTTGATGTAACCGTAGCCGCCGTGGATCTGGATCCCCTTCACGCTGGCGCGCATCGCGGCCTCGGAGGCATACAGCTTCGCCATCGACGATTCCTTCGAATGCCGGGCCTTCCGGTCCTTGAGCCACGCCGCGCGGTGGGTCAGCAGCCGCGCCGCGTCGATCTCGGTCGCCATGTCGGCGAGCATCCACTGGATCGCCTGGAAATTGACGATCGGCTGGCCGAACTGCTTCCGGTCCTTCCCGTAGGCGAGGGCGTCCTCGAGCGCCGCGCGCGCGATCCCGAGCGCCTGCGCGGCGATGCCGATCCGCCCCCCGTCCAGGGTGTGCATGGCGATCTTGAAGCCGTCCCCCTCGTTCGCGAGGCGGTTGGCCGCCGGGACCTTGACGTCCTCGAAGATGAGCGACGCCGTCCCCGATGCGTTGATGCCAAGCTTTTTCTCGTGTTTTCCGACGGTTATGCCTTCCCACTTCATGTCGACGATGAAGGCCGTGATCCCCTTGTGCGCCTTGGCCTTGTCCGTCATCGTGAACAGGACGCACGTGTCGGCCTGCGGGGCGTTGGTGATGAAGTTCTTGGTGCCGTTGACGATGTAATGATCGCCCCGGCGGACGGCAGTCGTCTTCTGGGACCCCGCGTCCGAGCCTGCGCCGGGCTCCGTCAGACCGAAGCAGCCGAGCCTCTTTCCCGACGCGAGCGGAACGAGATACGCCTTCTTCTGCTCCTCGGTGCCGAACTTGAGGATCGGGTCGCAGACCAGGGAGTTGTTGACGGACATGATGACCGCCGTCGAAGCGCACGCCCGGGCGATCTCCTCCATCGCGATCGCGTAGCAGATGTTGTCCATGCCGGCCCCGCCGTACTCCTCGGGGATCGCGACGCCCATGAATCCGAGCTCGGCCATCTGCCGGACGAGCTCCTCGGGAAAACGCCCGGTCTCGTCGAGCTCGGCCGCCTTGGGGAGCACTTCCTTCTGCGCGAAGTTGCGCGCCGTGTCCTGGATCATCCGCTGCTCTTCGGTGAGCTCGAACACCATCGCGTCGTCTCCTTGGGTGAATGTCGGGGAGCGCCCGGGAGCGCCTATCTCCCCTTGAAGGACGCCTTCCTCTTTTCGAGAAATGCCTTCATTCCCTCGACCCGGTCCTCCGACGAGAAACAGGCGCCGAAGAGGCTCGCCTCGTAGGCGTTGGCGTTCGGAAGGTCGAGGTCGAGGCCCCGGTTCATCGCCATCTTCGCGAGGCGGATCGCCGCGGGCCCCTTGGACAGGATCGTGGCGGCGATCTCGCGCGCCGTCTTCATGAGTTCCGCGGCCGGGACGACCCGGTTCACGAGGCCGATCTCGTAAGCCCGCTGCGCCGTGATCATCTCGCCCGTCAGGACGAGCTCCTTGGCCACGTTGCGCCCGACGAGCCGCGGGAGCCGCTGGGTCCCGCCGTAGCCGGGAATGATCCCGAGGTTCACCTCCGGCTGGCCGAGCTTCGCCGTGTCGGCCGCCACGAGGAGGTCGCACGCCATGGCGAGCTCGCATCCCCCGCCGAGCGCGAATCCGTTGACGACGCCGACGACCGGCTGCGGAAGCCGCTCGATGAGCTCGAGCACCCCGTGCCCGTACAGGGAGAATTCGAGGGCCTGCAGCGGCTCGAGCCGGCTCATCTCCGAGATGTCCGCGCCCGCGACGAACGCCTTCTCCCCGGCGCCGGTCAGGAGGACGACGCCGACGTCGGCGCGCGCGCCGATCGATTCGAGGGCGTCCTTCAGCTCCCGCATCGTCGCCGGATTGAGCGCGTTGAGCGACCTGGGCCGGTTGATGGTGATCGTCGCGATCCGGTCCGCCACGTCGAGGAGGATGTTCGCGTAGTCCATGTCCGCCCCCTTTACGCCGTTTCGTAGGCGTAGAAGCCCCGCCCGCTCTTCTTTCCGAGGTACCCCGCCTCGACCTGCTTCTTCAGGAGCGGGCACGGCCTGTACTTCGGGTCGCCCAGCCCCTCGTGGAGCACCTTCATGACCTCGAGGCAGGTGTCCAGCCCGATCAGGTCCGCGAGGGCCAGGGGACCCATCGGGTGGTTCGCGCCCATCCGCATCGCGGCGTCGATGTCCTCCGCCCTCGCCACCCCTTCCATCAGGGCGTAGATCGCCTCGTTGATCATCGGCATCAGGATCCGGTTGACGGCGAAGCCCGGATAGTCGTTCGCCGGCACCGGCTCCTTGCCGAGGCTGCGGGAGAGGGCCACCGTCGCGTCGAACGTCTCCCCGGAGGTCTGCAGGCCCCGGATGATCTCGACGAGCTTCATCAGGGGTACGGGGTTCATGAAGTGCATCCCGATCACCCTGTCGGGGCGCCTCGTGACGGAGGCGATCTTCGTGATCGAGATCGAGGACGTGTTCGTGGCCAGGATCCGTCCCGGCGGCACGATCCCGTCGAGGGAGCGGAAGATCGACAGCTTGAGCTCCTCCCGCTCGGTGGCGGCCTCGACCGCGAAGTCGCAGGCGGAAAACGCCCCGAGGTCCGCCGTCGTCGCCAGGTTGCCCGCCATCCGTTCCCGGTCCGCAACCGTGATCTTCTCCTTGCGGACCAGGATGTCGAGCCCCTTCTCGATCCCGGCCCGGGACTTCGCGAGGATCGCGTCGGACACGTCGTTCAGCACCACCTTGTATCCGTTCGTGAGCGCGACCTGCGCGATCCCGCTCCCCATCTGTCCCCCGCCGACGACGCCGATCGTCCTGATGTCCATGCGCCCCGACCTCCTCCTCGCGCCGCGGTTAAAGGCGTTCGACCATCATCGCGACGGCCTCTCCGCCGCCGATGCAGAGCGACGCGACGCCGTAACGCTCGCCGCGCTCGGCCATCGCGTAAAGGAGCGTGGTGAGGATCCGGGCCCCCGACGCCCCGACCGGATGGCCGATGGCCACCGCGCCGCCGTTGACGTTGACGCGCTCGGGGTCGAGCTTCAGGCTCCGGATGGCCGCGATCGCGACCGAGGAGAACGCCTCGTTGATCTCGAAGAGCCCCACGTTCTCCTTCTCGATGCCCGTCTTCTGGAGGAGCCTGCGGATGGCGTCGATCGGGGCGACCGTGAACCACACCGGCTCGAGCGAGGCCGTGGCGTACCCGACGATGCGGGCCAGGGGAGCGATCCCCCGCTTCCGGGCCGCCTCCGACGACATGACGACCACCGCCGCCGCGCCGTCGTTGATCGTCGAGGCGTTGCCGGCGGTCACGGTGCCGTCCTTCTCGAAGGCGGGCCTGAGGGCGGAGAGTTTCGCGACGTTGCCCCGGCCCGGCTCCTCGTCCACCTTGAAGACCACGGGGTCGCCCTTCTTCTGCGGAATCTCGACGCCGACGATCTCCTTCTCGAAGCGCCCCTCGCGGATCGCCGCCAGCGCGCGGCCGTACGAGGTCGCCGCGTACTCGTCCTGGTCCTGCCGCGAGATGCGGTGCTCGCGCGACAGGATCTCGGCGCAGTTGCCCATGTGGACGTTGTTGTAGGCGTCGATCAGGCCGTCGATCATCATGTGGTCGTAGAGCGTGTCGTTGCCGAGCCTGTAGCCCGTCCGCCCCTTCTTCAGGATGTAGGGGGCCAGGCTCATCGACTCCATCCCCCCGGCCACGACGGTCTCGAACTCCGCCGTCGCCACCGACTGGGCGGCGAGCATGACGGCCTTGAGGCCGGACCCGCACATCTTGTTGACCGTGAGCGCGCCGGCGGACACCGGGATGCCGGCGTAGATCCCCGCCTGCCGCGCCGGGGCCTGTCCGACCCCGGCGGGAAGGACGCACCCCATGACGACCTGCTCGACGTCCTCCTTCCGGATGCCGCCGCGCGACACCGCCTCGGAAATGGCGACGGCCCCGAGCTTCGGCGCCGGGATCTCGGATAGGGAACCCATGAAACTGCCGACGGCCGTCCTGGCGGCGCCGGTGATGACGGCTTCTTTCATCGTCGTCTCCTTCGGCGGGCGTCTTCCGCCGCGAAATCTCAGGTTTCCTGCAGGAGCTTCCCCCGCAGCCGGGTCTGGTAGTCGTGGATCTCCTTCTTCAGCGCGACGAGCTGGTTGATGCGGTCGTCGATCTGCGCGGCCCGTTCGTCGAGGATCGCGACCAGCTTCGGGATGACCTCCCTGTTGTTTCTCTGGTTCCGATAGATCTTCTCGAGCGCCACCATTTCGGCAAGCGAGAGTCCCAGGACCTTGAGTTTGTTGATGAATCTGAGGCGGCGCACGTCGTGGTCCGTGTAGACGCGCTTGCCGTTCTCGATCCGGCGGATGCTGTGCAGCAGGCCGATCTCCTCGTAGTAGCGGATCGTCCTCTGCGAGAGGTCGACCATCCGGCTGAGCTCGCCGATCGGGTATGTGACGGGCGCTTCGGGGGATCCCATGTCTGCCACCTTACGTTAACTGGCAGAGAGATTACCCGACACCCCGCCGCGCGTCAAGATGTTTTTGACGCCCCGTCATTGCCGGCTGTCCGCGTCGCTATCGGCCCTATTTCGCGATCTTCTTCAGCAGCTCCGCGGCCCTCTTCTTCTCCAGGCGCTGTTCCGGGATGGCGTCGGGGAACGCGTCGTCCGGCGCCGCCAGGGCGGCCTCGAGCTCGGCGCGCGCGAGGTCGTTGCGTCCGTCCTTCACGTAGGCCTCCGCCAGCAGGAAGCGGTTCCCGGCATAGATCGGGTACGCCGCGACCGCCTTTTTCCCGTATTCGACGGCCTTGGAAACGCTTCCGCCCAGGAGCCCCGGGAGCCTCGCGTAGTACGCGCAGAAGAAGCGGTCGGGCCCGCGGTAGAAATAGTCCGGCTGGATCGTCTCGGTCTTCCGGTTCAGCTCCTCGACCTTCCCGATCCCGAGAAGGCTCCGGAACTTCCCCTTGAGGTTGTTTTCCCGGGCGAGGTTCGCCGCCTCGAAGAAGTAGCCGCCGGGCCGGTCCGGGGCCGCCTCGGCCGCCCGCCGGCCGTAGTCGCGTCCCTTGACGAAGTGCGCGATGGCGCCGCTCTTGTCGACCGTCTCGAGGTTCTGCCCGATCCAGTAGTGGAGCCGCGAGAGCCGCAGCAGGACGTCGTAATCGTTCGGGCTCTCCTTGAGCAGCGCCTCGTAGGCGGCAACCGCCTCGTTCGCCTTTCCCGGATCCTCGCGCGCAGCCCACAGGGCGTTCGCCCTCTCCCGCGGGGCCTCGCCCGCGACCGCGATCGCGGCCGGCGCGGCAAGAACCAGACACGCGAGCGAAACGGCCAGAGACCTTTTCATGGAGTCCTCCCCTATCCGCCTTCGATCGTTTCGAGAAACGCCTCGAGACGGGTCCGCCACGCCCCCTCGGCGAAGTCCCTCTCGTCCGCCATGTCGCCCTCGATCACAATGCACGGAACGCCGTCCCGTTTCAAGCGGGCGGCGATCTCCTCCTGCCCGAACGAATACGGCTTGCAGCTCCGGTTCGAATGGAACACGACCCCCCGCGCCGAAAGCGATGCGGCGAGGGTCCGAATGACCGCCTCCCTGTGCCGGAGCCCCGAGTTGAGCCACACGCGGGCGTAGGCGTCCGCGAGCGCGTCGATCGGGTCGCCCGACTCCGCCGGCGTCTCGGTCCAGGCGTGCGTGTAGGTGGCGCCGACGAGGACGGCGTCGCGCGCCGCCAGAAAGGCGCTCAGGGCCTTGAGCTGGTGCCACACCGGGAGATTGTCCCACAGCAGCCGGGTGCGCTCCGGCTCCACCGCGCCCTCCCCGCGCGACGCGCGTGCCCGAAGCTCGTCGCGCAGCCCGGCGTAGAACGCCACCGCCTCCCGCGTTCCCCGCATCGTCACGATCGGGCCCATCAGGATGAACTGGTCCGCGGCCGAGGCGGGAGCCGGCCGCGCGGCGTTCGCGGCGAGGCATGCGTCCCACAGCGCCGAGGCCTCCCGGGACAGGGCCACGATCTCGCGGAACCGCTCTTCGCGCCATTCCCTCCCCGTCGCCCGCGACAGTTCCCCGGGGAGCCCGCGGAACTGCGCGCGCACGTACGCGCGGGCCGCCCGTTCCTCGTCGCCGTGACGGAAGGGCATGTCGAGGAGTATCAGGGGGACGCCGTGGAACCGGGCGAGCCCCTCGTACCACTTGACCACGGTCCGGCAGATATTGTTCGCGCAGACGAGGAAGTCCGGCGGAGGCAGCCCCCCGATCGGGCTCCGGTCCGGCGCGGACCGCGCGCCCCGATCGATTCTCCAGTACGAGCAGAGCTCGCGCCGGTAACCCTGTTCCTCGGCCGCGCGGCACAGGGCGCCCCCGGCGCGCGCCACGCCGCAGACCGCGCCGTGGTTCTCGGGATAAACCGGGACGACGTCCATCGCGAGCAGGAACTCCACGGGAGCGCCGCTCGTCACGTAGGCGACGCGCCTCCCCTCGTCCCGGGCCAGCCATCCCGCCTGGAAATGGCGCAGCATCAGCTCCTTCATGCGGGCGGTCGCCGACAGGCGCTCCCGAAGCGCCATTTCTACTCCCCCATCTCGACGAACGCCCCGATGCGGACGGCGAGGGCCGCCGCCCCGGGGGCGCCGGGATCGACGTCGACACCGAGGAAGGGAACGCCCCGGCGCTTCGCCTCCAGGGCGATGTCGGGCGCGTCGCCGGCCTCCGGCTCGCACTGGCGGACCCGCACCATGAGGATCCGGTCCGCCCCGCACGCCGACGCGTGGCGGAACAGGGAGTCGATCCGGCTCCGTCCCGCCCAGTGGAGCGTCGCGCACGGCCCCCGGGACAGGTGCCTCCGGACGAGCGCCAGGGCCGCGTCCCCGTCCTCCTGCGCCGCCCCCTCGAAGTACCGGCGTCCCCGGCCCAGGTCGTTTCCGACCACGGCGGCGCCGGCGCCGTCCAGCGCGGCCGCGACGTCGTCCGTCGCCAGCATGCCCGTGAGAAAGACCCGGGCGCGCGGCGTCCCGGCGCGTCCTCCCGGGCGCTCCAGGACCGCGCGGACCAGCTCGGTGTGCGTCTCCCTCGGCAGGAGGGAGCCGGCGCGCGCCAGGAGAAGGTACCCCGCCGCGCTCAGGACGCCCGGCGAGTCCGCCATCCGCTCCTCGAGCCGCGCGAACAGCCGCCGGTTGACGTTGTACGCCGCGATCGCCTTCGCGAGGGATCCCTCCCGCACCAGCCGCCCCGAAACCGTCCCCGACCATTCGACGAAGGCCTCGATCCGGTCGAGCAGGTACTCGGTTGACCCGGCGAGGTCCCCGGACAGCGGGAAGACGAGGGGGAACAGCGGGCGCGCCTCGCCGCCCGCCTTCAGGACCTCGACGGCGTTCTGGATCGAGTCGCAGGTCGAGGGGACCGCCCACGCATCGAGGGCGTCCCAAAGGCCGCCGCGGACGGCCGCGAAGACGCCGCGGACGATGCCGCACAGGAACGGCGGCACGTTGGCGGGGGGCGGATTCGCGAACTCGTCGCCCCAGAGGGTGACCGGGAGCATCCCGGCCGCGTGGAGGACCTCCTCCGGAAGGTAGAGGGGGAAGCATCCGACGGCCTTGCGCCCGGAGAGGGCCTTCCAGCGGCGCACGGCTCCCGCCGGGTCGTCGCGGACCGCGGCGGCGTACCGGAGCGCCTCGTCGGCGGAAAGCGGCGTCGCGGTCATCGGCCCTGGTAGATGACCGCGAGGATCAGCGCCTCCTTCTCTTCGGTCGAGTGGACGTGGTGCGGAATCGTCGAGTTGTAGTAGATGCAGTCTCCCTCGGCGAGGACGTCGGAATAGTTGTCGAGGAAGACCTCGACCTTGCCCGAGAGGACGAAGAGGAACTCCTCTCCCTCGTGGGAGTTGCGCGCCACGTTCCGGTCCCGGAGGGGGGTCAGCCGGACGAGAAAGGGCTCCATCCTGCGCCCCGCCTTCCCCGCGCCGAGCGCCTCGTACGTGTACGACGATTTCCCGCCCTCCTTGAGCCCGACCCGCGAGACGGTCGTCCGGTCCTCCTTGCGGACGATCGAGAACTCCCGCTCCTCCTTCCCGCCGATGAACGCCGAAACGGTGGTGTCGAGCGCGTTCGCGATCTTCACCAGCGTCCCGAGCGGCGGCGACGTCATCCGGTTCTCGATCTGCGTGAGAAGGGCGGTCGAGAACCCGGTCTTCTCGGCGAGCTGCTGGAGCGAGACGCCGCGGCCCTCGCGGAACCTGTGGATGTGGTCCCCGACCTGGACCTCGGGCGACCCCGCGGCCGGCCCCCAGTCCCCCGACTCCTCGGCGATCTTTTCCAGAAGGTCGTCCATCGATTCGTCACGCGTGATTTCTGGCAAAGGACTCTCCCTCCTGCAAGGCTTTGACGTTCAGCGGGATGAACTTCTCGTATTTCCTCGAAACCACCTTCGGGATGCAGTCCACGACGGTCTTCATCGCGACGACCCCTGCCCGCGCCACGTACGCCCCGAGGGCCACCATCGACGCCAGCTGCTGGCTTCCCACCACCTCCCGCGCGATGTCGTTGGCCGGGATGGCGAGGAGCCGGATGTCCGACCGGCTCACCCGCGCGGGGTCGACGAGGGACGCGTTGACGATGAGGTCCCCGTCCTTCCTGACGAGCGGCAGGTACCTGTCGAGCGACGGCCCGTTCATGATGACGCACGCCTCGGGGAAACCGACGACCGGCGATCCGATCTCGTCGTCCGAGACGACGACCGTGCAGTTGGCGGTCCCCCCGCGCATCTCGACCCCGTAGGCGGGGAAGTAGGTGACGTTCCTCCCCTCCTCCATCGCCGCCAGGGACAGGAGGTTCCCGATCATGAGGATCCCCTGCCCGCCGAAGCCGGCCATGATCACGTCGCGCGTCATACGAAGTCCGCCTGCTTCCGTTCCTTGTAGGTCCCGAGCGGGAAATACTCCGACATCTCCCCGAGCACCCGCTTCTGCGCGTCCGTCGGCTTCATTCCCCAGTTGGTCGGGCACGTCGAGAGGAACTCCACGATCGAGAATCCCATCTCCCGGATCTGCATCTCGAACGCCTTCTTCAGGGCCTCCTTCGCCCGGCGGATCTGGCCGGGCGTGGAGGTCGCCACCCGGGCCGAGAACGCGGTCCCCTCCAGCGTGGCGAGCAGCTCCGCCATCCGGATGGGGTAGCCGTCGTTCCTGAATTCCCGTCCGTACGGGGAGGTCGAGGTCTTCTGTCCCAGCATCGTGGTGGGGGCCATCTGCCCGCCCGTCATGCCGTAGGTGGTGTTGTTGACGAAGACGACGGTGATGTTCTCTCCCCGGTTTGCCGCGTGGATGATCTCGGAGGTCCCGATGGCGGCCAGGTCGCCGTCGCCCTGGTACGTGAACACGAACCTGTCGGGCTGGGCCCTCTTGACGCCGGTGGCCACGGCCGGCGCGCGGCCGTGCGGCGCCTCCGCCACGTCGACGTCGATGTAGTCGTAGAGGAAGACGGCGCAGCCGACGCACGCGACGCCGACCGTCCGCTCGCGAAGATCGAAATGGTCGATCGTCTCGGCGAGGATCCGGTGGGCGATCCCGTGGTGGCATCCCGGGCAGAAGTGGGAGCGCACGTCGACGAGGCTGCGGGGCCTCCCGAATACCCGTTTCGCGAAGCGATCCCCCGGGTCCGCGTTCATGGCATCTTCACCGCCGCGAGGCCGATCTGCTCCGCCAGTTTCCCGATCTCGCGGAGGATCTCCTCCGGGGTCGGCATCGCGCACGGCTTGCCCAGGAACCGGATCCTGTCGTGGTGGGGCGTGCTCGCCCGCACGTCGTCGACCATCTGCCCCGTGTTCATCTCGACGACGAGCACCGCGTCCGCGTCGCGGGCGACCTCGTCGACCGGAACGGCCGGAAACGGGAACAGGGTGATCGGGCGGAGCATCCCGACGGGAATGCCGTCGCGCCGGGCCCACTGGATGGCCGTCTTGCTCACGCGGGCCGCGGTGCCGAACGCGACGACGGCGATCCGGGCCCCCTCCATCCGGTAACGTTCGACCCGGACCTCCTCCTCGCGGATCCGCCGGTACTTCGCGTGAAGCTTCCAGTTGTGAACCTCGATCGCGTCGTCCTTGAGATAAAGCGACTTGACGTGCTGCCGGGGCCGGCCGGCGCACCCCGTGAGGGCCCAGGGCTTGTCCTGCGGGACAGTGGGAACGTACGGCGTCGCGACGAACGGCTCCTTCATCTGCCCGACGATGGCGTCTCCCAGGATCATGACCGGGTTGCGATACTTGTCCGCGAGGTCGAACGCCAGCATCGTGAGCTCGTACATCTCCTGCACCGAATGGGGGGCGAGCACCGGCATCTTGTAGCCGCCGTGGCCGCCGCACTTGACCGCCTGGAGGTAGTCCCCCTGCGACGGGGCGATCCCGCCGAGACCCGGTCCGGACCGCGAAATGTTGACGATGACGGCCGGCAGCTCGGAACCCGCCATGTAGGAAAGTCCCTCCTGCATGAGCGAGATGCCGGGCCCCGAGGAGGAGGTCATGACCCGCTTCCCCGACGCCGACGTCCCGAGGATGAAGTTGATGGTGGCGACCTCGCTCTCGGCCTGGAGGAAGGTTCCCCCGAGGGCGGGCAGATGGGCCGCCATGTATTCGGGGATGTCGTTCTGCGGCGTGATCGGATAGCCGTAGTAATAGCGGCATCCGGCGGCGATCGCGCCGACGCAGATCGCCTCGTTCCCCTTCATGAACTCCCGGCGCGGGCCGGTTTCCGACCGCGTCATCGCCAGACCTCGATGCAGACGTCCGGGCAGCACTCGGCGCAGATCGCGCACCCGGTGCAGTCCTCCGGCCTCGCGAAGACCGCCGCCGCGTATCCCTGGGCGTTGATCGCGCTCCCGATCTCGATGCACCGCTTCGGGCAGGCGGCCACGCAGAGCTCGCACGCCTTGCACCGGTCCGCCGCGATCGCGATGCGGCCCGTCGCCTTCGCCGCGTTGACGCTCATCTCCCGGCCGCCCTCCTCAATCGTATTTCGGCTTGAACTCGAAGTAGTGCGTCGTGTCGATGAACCGGAGGGTCCGCGACTTCGACCGCATGACGACCGACTGGGTGTGCGCGCCGCCGCTGAAGAAGCGGACGCCCTTCAGGAAATCGCCGAACGTCACTCCGGTCGCGGCGAACATGACGTCGCTGCGCGCGAGGTCCTCCAGCCCGTACACCCGGTCGAGGTCCTTCACGCCCATCGTCCGCGCCCGATCCATCTCCTCCTTGTTGCGGAACCGGAGGATTCCCTGGAAATCGCCGCCGAGGCACTTGAGCGCCGCGGCCGCGAGGACGCCCTCGGGCGCCCCGCCGGTTCCCATGAGGACGTCGACGCCCGATTCCTCCTTGGCCGTCGCGATCGCCCCGGCCACGTCCCCGTCTCCGATGAGCTTGATGCGGGCACCCGCCTCGCGGCATTCCCGGATGAGGTCCTGGTGGCGCGGACGGTCGAGGATGATGACGCAGAGGTCCTCCACGTAGGACTTGAGCGCCTTGGCGATCCGTCGGAGGTTCTCCGTCGGCGACGCGGTGATGTCGATCGCGCCCCGCGCCCGGGGACCGACGGCGAGCTTCTGCATGTAGGTGTCGGGGGCGTGGAGAAAACCGCCCTCCTCCGCGATCGCGATCACCGAGAGCGCGTTGTTGCCGCCCGTCGCGACGATGGTGGTCCCCTCGAGCGGGTCCACGGCGATGTCCACCTTCGGGGTCTCGGCGGCGCCCACCTCCTCGCCGATGAAGAGCATCGGGGCCTCGTCCCGCTCCCCCTCGCCGATCACCACGCGCCCCTTGAACTGGACGGCGTTGAACGCCTTCCGCATCGCGGTGACCGCCGCCTGGTCGGCGGCCACGTTGTCGCCGCGCCCCATGAGCCGTGCCGACGCGAGCGCGGCGGCCTCGGTGACCCGGACAACCTCCAGCGCCAGATTACGTTCCACGGGATCCCCCTTCCCCTCCGGAAATGTGTTCCCAGTCCCCGCCGCCCGGGAATCCCTCCGGAACCCGGACGATCCGCCCCCGCCCGTCCGTGAACGCGTGGGTGGTGGCCCCTTCGGCGAGCGGCGTCCCGTCGTCGCGCTCGATCCGGTACGCGAAGGAAACGCTCGCGCGGCCGACGCTCCGGATGCCGGCGCGGATGACCAGCCCGTCGTCGTACCGCGCCGGCGCGATGTACCGGATCTCGGCGCGCGTCACCGGGAGGTGGATCCCGCGCCCGGAAAGCTCCCTGTAGACCATCCCCCGCCGCCGCAACAGCTCCACCCGCCCGATCTCGAACCAGCGGAGGTAGTTCGCGTAGTAGGCGATCCCCATCGCGTCGGTGTCGCCGAAGATCACGCGGGCGGTTGCGACGGCCTCCATCGGGCGTCAGCCGCGCCCGGCGAGCAGGTACCCGATGAGCCGGGTCCCGGCCTCGACGAACTGCCCGGTCGCCTTCGCGTCGGCTTCCGTGTAACGCCGGCCGGGCGACGTCACGAGGCCCGGAGGCGCCGGGTAGAAGATGAACGGGACGGGCTCCTGGGCGTGGGTCCGGATCGCGATCGGGGTCGGGTGGTCGGGCAGCACGAGGACGGAGAGGTCGCCCCCCGACCGCGCGCGGTCGAGGATGGGCCCGATCATCTCCCGATCGATCCGCTCGATGGCCCGGATCTTCTCCGGAACGCTCCCGTTGTGCCCCGCCTCGTCCGGCGCTTCGACGTGGATCAGCACGAAGTCCTTGGTCTCGAGCTCGCGGAGGGCGTATTCGGCCTTCCCCTTGAAGTTCGTGTCGGTGTACCCGGTGGCGCCCGGGACGGCGACCGTTTCCAGCCCGGCGTACACGCCGATCCCCTTGATGAGGTCGACCGCCGCGACGACGGAGCCCGCGAGCCCGTACTTCTCCCGGAAGGTCGGCATCCGGGGGGCCTTGCCCTGGCCCCAGAGCCAGATCGAGTTCCCGGGGAGCTTGCCGGCGGCGGCGCGCCTGCGGTTGACGGGGTGTTCGGGAAAGATCTCGCGCGAGTACTCCATCAGGGACAGGAGGATGTCCGCCCCCTCCCCCTTCGGGAGGTAATCGGTGATCTTCTTTCCGTGGATGTCGTGCGGGGGCGTCGTCTCCACGGCGTCGTTGCCGCCGGGCCAGACCATCAGGTGCCGGTAGCTCACCCCGGGATGGAACCGGATGCCGAGGCGTCCGAGCCCGTCGCCCTGCGCGTCGACCCGTTCCTGGAGCGCGGCGAGCAGCTCGGCGGCCTCCCCCGTGCTGATGTGGCCGGCGGAGAAGTCCTCCATCTCCGAGTCCGCGCCGCTGTTGCGCAGGGAGACGACGTTGCACCGCACGGCGACGTCGTCCTGCCCGAGGGCGACGCCCATCGACGCGGCCTCCAGGGGCGACCGGCCGGTGTACACCTCCTTCGGGTCGTAACCGATGATGCTCAGGTTCGAGACGTCGCTCCCCGGGTACATCTCCGGCGGAACGACCTGGACCATCCCCATGGCGCCGTGGGCGGCCATGAAGTCCATGTTGGGCTTGTCGGCCGCGTCGAGGGGAGTGCGGTTGCCGAGCGACGCGATCGGCCAGTCGGCCATTCCGTCGCCGATGAGGATCAGGTATTTCCGCGACACGTCCCCCTCCGGAAAACCGTTCTTTTGCCAATCTTATCACGCCCGCGGCCGAAGGCGCCGACGCCGAGGCGTTCCCCCCGGGGCAATGCGCGCGCGTCCCTGTTCAGAGGTTGTTCTCGATCCGGATCATGCGGGTCCTGTCGAGGACGACCGGCAGCTTGTCCGTCTCCTCGAGGGCGGCCCGCATGTCCTTCTCCCGCGCCAGGTGGGTCACGATGAAGATGGGAACGGCGCTCTCCTCCCTCCGGCCCTTCTGGATGACCGAGGAGATGCTGATGGAGTGTGATCCCAGCACGCCGGCGATCCTGGAGAGGACCCCGGGCTTGTCGACGACCTGGAACCGGAGGTAGTACTCGGTCTTGACCTCGGAGAACGGCGCGACCACGGCCCGTTCCGACGGATCGACGGCGAAGAAGCCGCTCGGCGGGACCCGGCCCGAGACCCCCTTCCGCAGGCCCCGGGCGATCTCGATGATGTCGCTCGCCACCGCCGACGCCGTCGGGAGCTTCCCGGCCCCCTGGCCGTAATAGAGCGACGAGCCGACAAAGTCCCCCTTGACGTAGATCGCGTTGTTGGCGCCGCCCACGGTGGCGAGGAGGTACTGCTCCGGCACCATCGTCGGGTGGACGCGGACTTCGATCCCCTGTCCCTTGTCCTTGGCGATCGCCAGGAGCTTGATCCGGTACCCGAACTCCCGGGCGAAGGCGATGTCGACGGCCGAGACGTCCCGGATACCCTCGACGTAGATCTCCTTCGGCGGCACCATCCCTCCCGTGGCCAGCCACACGAGGATCGCGAGCTTGTGCGCCGAGTCGATTCCGTCGACGTCGAAGGAGGGATCGGCCTCGGCGAGCCCGATCCTCTGCGCCTCGGCCAGCACCTCGCCGAAATCCTTCCCCTCGTCCGTCATCCGGCTCAGGATGTAGTTGCACGTCCCGTTGATGATCCCGTAGATGCCGGCGATCCGGTTGGCGGCCAGCCCCTCCCGCATCGCCCGGATGATGGGAATCCCGCCTCCCACGCTCGCCTCGAACCCGATGTCGACGCCCGCGTCCAGGACGGCCTTCGCGATTTCCGGGCCGTGCTCGGCCAGCAGGGCCTTGTTCGCGGTGACGACCGGTTTGCCCAGCCGGACCGCCTCGAGGATGAAGTCCTTCGCCGCGCCGGTGCCGCCGATCAGCTCGACGACGACCTGGACACCGGGGTCGCGCACGACCTGCATGCCGTCCGTCGTGAGGATTCCCTCCGGGAGCGCGACGCCCCGGTCGCGCGCGACGTCGAGGTCGGCGACGCGGCGCAGGCGCAGGGGGACGCCGACCCGCCGGCGCAGGTGCTCCGCGTTGTCGAGCAGAAGCTTTGCCGTCCCGGACCCGACGGTGCCGAACCCGACGATCCCGACGCCGATCTCCTTCAAGGCCGTCGTCACCGGGTCCGCACCTTCGCGACGGACGCCTGCTGGAAGACCGCCTTCGCGCCGCGGATCGCCTGCCGGATGCGATGCTCGTTCTCCACGAGGGCGAACCGGACGAATCCTTCCCCGTGCTCGCCGAAGCCGATGCCGGGAGACACCGCCACCTTTCCCTTCGAGAGCAGGAGCTTGGCGAACTCGACCGATCCCATCGCCCGGAAGGGCTCGGGGATCGGCGCCCAGACGAACATCGTGCCCCTGGGCTTCTCGAACTCCCACCCGATGCGGGCGAAGCCGTCCACGAGGCAGTCGCGCCGCTTCCGGTACACCTCCACGGCCTCCTCCGCCACGCGGTACGGCCCGTTCAGGGCGACCGTCGCGGCGATCTGGATCGGCTGGAACATGCCGTAGTCGAGGTAGCTCTTGATCCGCTGAAGCGCCCCGACCATCCGCCGGTTCCCGAGGACGAAGCCGACCCGCCACCCGGGCATCGAGTAGCCCTTCGACATCGAGTAGAGCTCGACCGCCACGTCCTTGGCCCCCGGGACCTGGAGGATCGACGGCGCCGTGTAGCCGTCGAACACGAGGTCCGCGTAGGCGAGGTCGTGGATGACGAGGATCCCGTGCTCCTTCGCGAACGCGACGACGCGCTTGAAGAAGGCGAGGTCGACGACCGCGGTCGTCGGGTTGTGCGGGAAGGAGATGATCATGACCTTGGGTTTCGGCCAGATCGTCTTCATGGCGCGCTCGACGCGGTCCATGAAATCGCCTTCCCCGGAGGTCAGCGAGATCGACCGGACGTCGGCCCCCGCGATGATGACCGAGTAGCTGTGGATGGGATACGTCGGGTTCGGGACGAGCGCGACGTCTCCGGGGCCCATCATCGCCAGGACCAGGTGGGAAATCCCTTCCTTCGCCCCGATCGTGGCGATCGCCTCGGTGTCCGGGTCGAGTTCCACCCCGTAATGCCTCTTGTACCAGTTGCAGATGGCCAGGCGCAGCTTCGGGATCCCGCGGGACAGCGAGTACCGGTGATTCCTCGGGTTCCGGGCCGCCTCCATCAGCTTGTCGACGATGTGCTTGGGCGTGGGCAGATCGGGGTTGCCCATCCCGAGATCGATGATGTCCTCGCCGGCGCGCCGCATCTTCGACTTGAGGTCGGTGACCACCGCGAAGACGTACGGCGGCAACCTCTTGATGCGCGGAAATTCCTCCATGGCGTTCCCCCAGACGGTTTGAAATGGATATGCTAATGAATCGCGGGGTTTAAGTCAAATCCGGGTTCCGCCGCAGGGCTATTCCGGCCCGGGGCCCGACGCGTTCCGCCCCGCGATCCAGCGCGCGAGATCCGAATGCCCGGGCTGCGACAGGTCGGGATCCCGCGCGAGCAGAAGCCCGGCGATCTCGCGCGCCTTCATCAGCATCCGGGCATCGCGGACGATGTCCGAGAAGACGAGGTCCGGGATCCCCGACTGCCGGACGCCCGCGAAATCCCCCGGCCCGCGAATCCTGAGGTCCTCCTCCGCGATCCTGAACCCGTCCGCCGTCTTCTCCATGACCGCGAGCCGCGCGGCCGCGTCCTCCCCCTGCCCGCCCCCGGCCATGAGGTAGCAGACCGAGGCGCGGCGTCCCCGGCCGACGCGGCCCCGCAGCTGGTGGAGCTGGGACAGCCCGAACCGCTCCGCGTGCTCGATCATCATGACCGTCGCGTCGGGGACGTCCACGCCCACCTCGACGACCGTCGTGGAGACGAGGATGCGGATCGCGCCTTCCCGGAAGGCCCTCATGGCCGCCTCCTTCTCCTCCGGTTTCATCCGCCCGTGGAGGAGCCCGACCCCCGCCTCCGGGAAGACGGCCCGGACCCGCTCCGCGGTCTTCACCGCGTCCCGCAGCGTGAGCTTCTCCGACTCCTCCACCAGCGGCAGGACGATGTAGACGCAGGCCCCGGCGGCAACCTCCTTCCTGACCCGCGCCCAGGCGGCGGGCCGGTCCGCCGCCGCCACGACCCGCGTCTCCACCGGCGTCCTTCCCGGCGGCATCTCGTCGATCACGGAGACGTCGAGGTCCCCGTACAGCGTCATGGCCAGCGTCCTCGGGATCGGCGTCGCCGTCATGACGAGCAGGTGCGGCGCCGTCCGCGCCTTCCCCTTGAGCGCCGCCCGCTGGAGGACGCCGAAGCGGTGCTGCTCGTCCACGATTCCCAGTCCCATTTCGCTGAAATCGACGCCCTCCTGGATGATCGCGTGGGTGCCGACGACGACGTGGGCCTCCCCCTGCCTGATCTCCGCCCGCGCGGCCTCCCGCTCCCGTTTCGACAGCGAGGCGGTGAGAAGGACGATCCTCACGGGGAGTCCCTCGGCCAGCGCGGCGAACCGCCGGTAATGCTGCTCGGCCAGGATCTCGGTCGGCGCCAGCAGCGCCGTCTGCGCGCCCTGCTTCCACGCCACCATCGCCGCGATCCACGCGACGATCGTCTTTCCGCTTCCCACGTCGCCCTGGAGAAGCCGGTGCATGGGGTGCGCCTGGGCCATGTCCCTGAGGATCTCGTTGACCACGCGCCGCTGCGCCCCGGTGAGCGCGAACGGGAGCCGCCTCTTGATCTCGTCGACGATCTCCCGGTCCCAGCGGAGCGGCCGGGCGGATTCACCCATGATCCCCGCGCGCCTCCGCGCCATCGTCCACTGGATGTAGAAGAGCTCCCCGAAGATGAGACGCTGCTGGGGCGGCGACGAGAACGACAGGAGCGTCTCCGCGTCGGCCCCCGGCGGGGGGAAATGGAGCGTCGCGAGCGAATCCTGGATCGGCGGCACGCCGGCCGCGTCGAGCATCCACCCGGGGAAGAATTCCCTCTCGGCGGCCGCGAACCTGTGGACTACCTCGTGCTGGATCCGCCGCAGCACCCGCGGCGGGACGCCCTCGATCTCCGGGTAGACCGGGACGATGCGCCCCATGTGGATCGGGTCCCGCTCCTCGCCGCTGCCCAGGATCTCCGGATGGTGCATCTCGGGATGAAACTGGTAGACCCGGACCGTTCCGCAGAGCAGGACCGTTTCGCCGACCTTGAACCGATCCCTGAGCGACGGATGGTGGTGGAACCACTTCGCCGAGAGCCGGCCCGTGCCGTCGGAGATGACGACCTCGAAGACCCGCGCCCTCCCGAACCCCCGGCCTCCGCCCGAGGTCCCCGCCACCTGTCCCTTGACGGGGACGGTCGTGCCGGGCCTCAGGGACCCGATCGGGACGATCCGGCGCCTGTCCTCGTACCCCTTCGGGAAGAAGAACAGCGCGTCGCGGGGCGTCCGGATCCCGCGGGCGGCGAGCTTCTCCGCGAGCTTCGGCCCCACCCCCTTCACGAACTGGATCGCGGGGGCGTCGGCCGGGGTCATTTGCCGCCGTGGTACTCCTGGAGGCTTCGGACCGAGAGATCCTCCCGGAGCAGGTGCCCGATCGCGTGCGCCGCCGCCCGCGCGGCCGCCAGGGTCGTGAAGTACGGGACGTTGTACACGAGCGCCGTCCGGCGGATGTAGTAGGAGTCGGCCTTCGACTGCGCCCCGAGAGGGGTGTTGATGACGAGGGCGATCTCGCCGTTCTTGATGAGGTCGGCCGCGTTCGGACGCCCCTCGTTGACCTTCATCACCGGGTCGGCGGGGACCCCGTGGCGCGTGAGGAATTCCGCGGTCCCCCGCGTCGCCGTGAACAGGAACCCGTACCCGTGGAGCATCCGGGCGGCCGGGAGCACGCCGTCCTTGTCCTCGTCCCGGACGCTGACGAATACCCTCCCTCGCAGCGGCAGAAGCGTCCCGGCGGCGATCTGGGCCTTCGCGAAGGCCCGGCCGAACTTCGTGTCGATCCCCATCACCTCGCCCGTCGACTTCATCTCGGGGCCGAGCAGCGTGTCGACGCCGGGGAACTTGATGAACGGGAACACCGCCTCCTTGACGCTGACGTGCGACGGGCGAACGTCCCGCGTGAAGCCGAGGTCCGCGAGCTTCCGGCCGACCATGACCTTGGCGGCGAGCTTGGCCAGCGGCACGCCGATCGCCTTGCTGACGAACGGGATCGTCCGGGAGGCCCGCGGATTCACCTCGAGGATGTGGATGTCCCCGGCCTTGATGGCGAACTGCACGTTCATCAGTCCGACGACGCCGAGCTCCTTCGCCAGCGCCTTCGCCTGCCGCGAGATCTCGTCGATCGTCTCCCCGGAGATCGAGTGCGGCGGCAGGGAGCACGCCGAGTCGCCCGAGTGGACGCCCGCCTCCTCGATGTGCTCCATGATGCCGCCGATGACGACCGTTTCCCCGTCGGCGATCGCGTCGACGTCGATCTCGATCGCGTCCTCGAGGAACTTGTCCACGAGGACCGGCCGTTCCTCGGACGCCTGGACCGCGTCGGCCAGGTACCTCCGCAGGGCCTCCTCGTCGTGCACGATCTCCATCGCCCGCCCCCCGAGGACGTACGACGGCCGGATGAGCACGGGGTATCCGATCCGCCGCGCGATCGCCACGGCCTCCTCGCCCGAGCGCGCCATCCCGTTCGGCGGTTGCTTCAGGCCGAGCCGGTCGAGCAGCGCCGCGAACCTCTCCCGGTCCTCGGCGCGGTCGATGCTGTCCGGCGAGGTCCCGAGGATGCGGACCCCCTCCCTCTCGAGGGGGACCGAGAGCTTGAGCGGGGTCTGTCCGCCGAACTGGACGATGACGCCGTCCGGCTTCTCCTCCTCGATGATCGCGAGGACGTCTTCCTTGGTGAGCGGCTCGAAGTAGAGGCGGTCGGAGGTGTCGTAGTCGGTCGACACCGTCTCGGGGTTGCAGTTGACCATGATCGCCTCGTACCCCTCCTCCCGCAGGGCGAAGACGCCGTGGACGCAGCAGTAGTCGAACTCGATCCCCTGGCCGATCCGGTTCGGGCCGCCGCCGAGGATGACGACCTTCCGGCGCCCGGACGGCCGCGCCTCGTCCTCGGCGTCGTAGGTCGAGTACAGGTACGGGGTGTACGCCTCGAATTCCGCCCCGCAGGTGTCCACGCGCTTGAAGGCGGGCCGGATGCCCGCCCGGCCTCGCAGCCCGCGCACCTCGTCCTCGGTCATCCCGAACAGCGCCGCGAGCCGGCGGTCCGAGAACCCATGTCGCTTCGCGCGGCGCACCGTCCCGGCCTCCGCGGGGGGCACCGCCCCATCGGCCCCGAGCGCGCGGAACCTCTCCCCCGCGGCGCGGAGCCCCTTCTCCTCCTCGACGAGCCGGCGGATGTTCTCGAGGAACCAGATGTCGATTCCCGTCATCCGGTTGATCTCCTCGACGGCGTAGCCGCTCCGGAGGGCCTCGCCGATGTACAGCAGCCGGCGGGAGTTGGGGCGGCGAAGCCTCTCCTCGATGATCCGGCGCCTCCCCGACCCGGCGTCGCCGGGGCCGGCGCCGGGCAGGACGGGATCGAGCCCGTAGACGCCGATTTCGAGGGACCGGAGCGCCTTGTGAAGCGACTCCCGGAACGTGCGGCCGATCGCCATCACCTCGCCGACCGATTTCATCTGGGTTCCCAGGACGTCCTCGGTCTGCGGGAACTTTTCGAAGGTGAAGCGCGGGATCTTGGTGACGACGTAGTCGATCGTCGGTTCGAAGGAGGCGGGGGTCTCGCGGGTGATGTCGTTGCGGATCTCGTCGAGCGAGTACCCGACGGCGAGCTTCGCGGCGATCTTGGCGATCGGGAAGCCGGTGGCCTTCGACGCGAGGGCGGAGGAGCGCGACACGCGCGGGTTCATCTCGATGACGACCATCTCCCCCGTGTCGGGGTTGACGGCGAACTGGATGTTGCTCCCGCCCGTGTCGACCCCGATCTCGCGGATGATGGCCAGCGACGCGTTGCGCATCAGCTGGTATTCCTTGTCGGTCAGCGTCTGGGCCGGCGCCACGGTGATGGAGTCGCCCGTGTGGATCCCCATGGGGTCGAGGTTCTCGATCGAGCAGACGATCACCACGTTGTCCATCAGGTCGCGCATGACCTCGAGCTCGAACTCCTTCCACCCGATGACCGACTGCTCCACGAGAACGGTTCTCTTTGGCGACGCGTCGAGCGCCCAGCGGATCGCGTCCTCGTACTCCTCCCGGTTGTAGGCGACCCCCGCCCCGGTCCCGCCGAGCGTGAAGGAGGGCCTGATGATCGCCGGGTAGCCGATGCGGGGAATCACCCGGATCGCTTCCTCGAGGGAGCGGATGTAGTCGGAGCGCGGGACGGTGAGCCCCAGCTTCTCCATCGCGCGGCGGAAGAGGTTGCGGTCCTCGGCCTTCTGGATCGCCTCGAACTTCGCGCCGATCAGCTCGACGCCGAACCTCGCGAGGACGCCCTCCTCGTGAAGGGACACGGCGATGTTCAGCCCCGTCTGCCCGCCGATCGTCGGCAGGAGCGCATCGGGACGCTCCCGCTCGACGATCCGCGCCACCATCTCCGGGGTGATCGGCTCGAGGTACGTCCGGTCGGCGAACTCGGTGTCGGTCATGATCGTCGCCGGGTTGCTGTTGACGAGCACGACGGTGTACCCCTCCTCCTTCAGCGCCTTGCACGCCTGGGTCCCGGAATAGTCGAACTCGCAGGCCTGCCCGATGATGATCGGCCCGGAGCCGACGAGGAGAATCTTCCTTATGTCGTTTCGCCTGGGCACGCGATCTCCTGGATGAAGACGTTCGTCAGGCCGAGCCCCCAAGCGGCCTCGACGGCGCGCTCGTACTCCCCGGCCGAAAGCTTCCGGTCGTACCCGGGCGTCCCCGGCGCCCGGTGCGCCGGGAAATACTGCCCCATCAGGGACAGCGGGATCCCCGCGCCGAACCGGTTCCGCAGAAAGGCGAGAACGGCCACCGTCTCGTCGACCCTTCCCGGCAGGACCAGGTGGCGGACGAGCACGCCGCGGACGGCGGTCCCGTCCGGCCCCGCGGCGAGCGGCCCCGCCTGCCGGAGCATCTCGGCCACCGCCGCCGCGTTGTGCACGGGGTAGTCCGGCGCCGCGGACGCCTCCGCCGCCAGCCGCGCCGACCGGTACTTGACGTCGGGCAGGTAGATGTCGACGACCCCGTCGAGGAGGGCGAGGGTCTCCGGCACCTCGTACCCGTTCGTGTTGTAGACGACCGGCAGCGAGAAACCCCTTTCGCGGGCCGCGAGCAGGCCCCCGATCAGCTGCGGCACATGCGGGGTCGGCGTGACGAAGTTGACGTTGTGCGCGCCTTTCCGTTCGATCCAGAGGAGGCGCTCGCCGAGCTCCTTCTCCGTCATCGCGCGGCCGACTCCCATCCGGCTGATCGGGTAGTTCTGGCAGAACAGGCACGCGAGATTGCAATGGCTGAAGAAGACGGTCCCCGACCCGCGGGTCCCCGAGATGGGCGGCTCCTCGCCGGGGTGGATCGAAACGGCCGCCACGCGCGCCCCCGCGCCCGCCCCGCAGAACCCCGTCTCCCCCTCGAGCCGGCGGGACCGGCAGCGCCGCGGGCACAGCACACATTCGCCCAGCGCCGCACGGGCCTCGGCGCGGCGCACCCGCAGCCCGGGGACATCGAGGCGGCCGCCGCGCCCGGCGGACAGCGCGGCTACCCGCATGGTCCCTTCCCCTGAACGCCCCTCACGTCAGATCTCCGCGTCGCCGGTCAGGTACCGGTAGAACCGGGTAAACAGGTAGCGCGCATCGTGCGGGCCCGGGGACGCCTCGGGATGGTACTGGACCGAGAAGCAGCGCAGCGAAGGGACCGACAGACCTTCCACCGTGCGGTCGTTGAGGTTGACGTGGGTGATCCGCGCCCTGTCCCCGAGGGACGCCGGATCGACCGAGAAATTGTGGTTCTGGCTCGTGATCTCGACCTTCCCGGTCGCCAGGTCCATGACCGGCTGGTTGAGCCCGTGGTGGCCGAACTTGAGCTTGTACGTCCGGCCGCCCAGGGCGAGCCCCATGACCTGGTGGCCGAGGCAGATCCCGAACAGCGGGATCTTCCCCAGGAGCTCCCGGACGGTCCTCACGGCGTACGGAACGCCCTCGGGGTCGCCGGGCCCGTTGGAGAGGAAGACGCCGTCCGGCTTCCTGGCGAGCACCTGGTCGGACGTCGTCTCGGCCGGAACGACGGTGACGTCGAGGCCGTGGGACACCATCATCCGCAGGATGTTCTGCTTGACCCCGAAGTCGAAGGCGACCACCTTCGGGGTCCGGCCGAACCGGCTCCGGTAGCTGGCCGCGGGCATGTACCCCGCCGCGAGGTCCCAGTCCCCCGTCTCCCACCGGACCACCCGGTCGGAGCTCACTTCCCGCACGAGGTCGCGGCCGACGATCGACGGCAGCTCGCGGGCCTTGCGGACGAGGCGCGCCCCGTCGAGGTCGATCGCGGAGACGACGCCCATCTGCGATCCGCCGTCGCGAAGCCGCCGGGTCAGCGCCCGGGTGTCGATCCCCGAGATCCCGCAGACGTGGTATCGCCGCAGGTACCCGTCGAGCGACTCGACGTGCCGCCAGTTGGACGGAAGCCTCCACGCCTCCCGCACGACGAACCCCTCGACCCAGGGGCGTGTCGACTCCACGTCGTCCGGGTTGATCCCGGTGTTCCCGATCTCCGGGTAGGTCATCGTGACGATCTGTCCCCGGTACGACGGGTCCGTCAGCACCTCCTGGTACCCCGTCATCCCGGTGTTGAACACGACCTCGCCGCCGCTCTCCCCCTCGTGGCCGAACGCGGTGCCCTCGTAGACCGTGCCGTCGGCCAGCGCGAGGAGCGCGCGTCTTTCAGGCATGGACCGGCATCCCGGGGATGAGCGAGTGCGTCAGCCGGCCGCCGCGGATCGTGGCGATCGCCCGCCCCCGCATGGTCCAGCCGAGGAACGGGCTGTTCCGCGACTTCGACCGCAGGTCCGCCGCGCGCACTTCCCACTCCGCCTCGGGGTCGATGACCGTCACGTCGCCGTCGTCCCCGACGCCGAGCGACCCCTTTCCCTTCAGGTTCAGGATGCGGGCCGGGTTGGCGCTCAGCAGCTCCACGAGCCGGGCCGGCGAGACCTTGCCGCCCGCGAGCAGGGCGAGGCAGAGGGGCAGCGCCGTCTCGAGGCCGATGATCCCGTTCGACGCCGCGACGAATTCGCACCGCTTCGTGTAGTCGTCGTGCGGGGCGTGGTCGGTCGCGATCGCGTCGATCGTGCCGTCGACGATTCCCTCCAGGACCGCCATCCGGTCCTCCTCGCCCCGCAGGGGCGGGTTCATCTTGGCGTTGGTGTTGTACCCTTCGAGGGCGGCGTCGGTCAGGGTGAAGTAGTGCGGCGCCGTCTCGCCGGTCACGGCCAGCCCCGCGCGCTTGGCCATCCGGAGGAGATCGACGCCCATCCGGGTGCTGATGTGCTGGATGTGGACCCGCCCGCCCGTCTGCCGGGCGAGGAGGATGTCCCGCGCGATGGCGACCTCCTCCGCGGCCGCCGGAATGCCCGGGATCCCGAGCCGGTGGGCGGTCCACCCCTCGTGCGCCGCTCCCTCCGACGACAGCTCGCGCTCCTCGGCGTGCGACAGGACGAGCAGGCCGAAACCCTTCGCGTACTCGAGCGCCCGGCGCATGAGGAGCGCGTTCGCCACCGGCCTGCCGTCGTCGGAAAAGGCCACCGCGCCGGCGTCGGCGAGGTCCGCCATGTCGGTCATCTCCTTGCCCTCGAGCCCCCGGGTGACCGCCGCGACGGGAAACACGTCGGCCGCCCCCTCGCGCGCCGCCTTGTCGCGGATGAACCCGGTGATCTCCCGGTGGTCGTTGACCGGCTTCGTGTTCGCCATGCAGGCGACGGAGGTGAACCCGCCGGCGGCCGCCGCCCGCGTGCCGGACCGGATGTCCTCCTTCCACTCGTACCCCGGCTCGCGCAGGTGGACGTGCATGTCGATCAGGCCCGGGACGATCCACTTCCCGGCCGCGTCGATGACCGTTCCGTCGTACCGCTCCGGGGCCCCCGGCCCGGGGATGAACTCCCGCACCTTCCCGTTCTCGATCACGATGCTCCCCTGCTCGTCGCGCCGGCCGGCCGGATCGATCACGCGTCCGTTCCTAATGAGCACCATCGTGCCCTCCCGCCAGAAGGTAGAGGAGCGCCATCCGGACGGCGACGCCCGACTCCACCTGGTTCAGGATCCTTGATCGCGTCGAGTCCGCCAGATCGTCGCTCAGTTCCACCCCCCGGTTGACCGGACCGGGGTGCATGATGACCGCGTCGTCCTTCGCGAGGGAGAAGAGCTCGCCGTTGAGCCCGAATCTCCGGGAATACTCGCGCAGCGACGGGAAGGTGGCCGTCTTCTGCCGCTCGAGCTGGATCCGAAGCATCATGACCACGTCGGCCCCCGTCACCGCCTCCCGGATGTCGCTCGTGACGCGCGCGCCGCTGCGCTCCATCTCCCTCGGCGCCAGCGTCGGGGGGCCGCACAGCCAAAGGTCCGCCCCCATCCGGCCGAGGGAGTGCAGGTCCGACCGCACGACACGGCTGTGGAGAATATCACCGACAATCGCGACCTTAAGCCCAGATACCTTACCCTTGGCTTTAATGATCGTGTAGAGGTCGAGGAGCCCCTGGCTCGGATGCTCGTTTGCCCCGTCCCCCGCGTTGACGATCGAACAGGAGACGTGCCGCGAGAGGAAATGCGGCGCCCCGGAGGCGGCGTGGCGGATGACCAGGATGTTCGGCTTCATCGCCTCGATGTTCCGGGCCGTGTCGAGGAGCGTTTCCCCCTTCGTCACGCTCGACGTCGCGGCGCTGAAGTTGACGACGTCGGCCGACAGGCGCTTCCCGGCGATCTCGAACGATGTCCGGGTCCGGGTGCTCGGCTCGAAAAAGAGGTTGACGACCGTCTTGCCCCGGAGGGCCGGGACCTTCTTGATGTCCCGTCCCAGGATCTCCTCCATCGACCGGGCCGTGTCGATCACGAACTCCATCTCGTCGGGGCTGAAGTCCGACAGCCCGAGCACGTGCCTGCGGCGCCATTCCATGGGCCTCACCCCTCCTTCCCGGCAGGTCCCTCGTTCAACACGACCTTCCACGTGTCGGGCTCGCCCTGGATCATCACCTCGACGGTCTCGTTTCGCGAGGTCGGGACGTTGCGGCCCACGTAGTCGGCGCGGATGGGGAGCTCCCGGTGGCCGCGGTCGATGAGCACCGCCAGCTGGATGTTCCGCGGGCGCCCGAAGTCGATCAGGGCGTCCATGGCCGCCCGGATCGTCCGCCCCGTGAACAGGACGTCGTCGACGAGGATGACTTTCTTCTCGTCGATCGAGAACGGGATCTCGGTCCGTTTCAGCCGCGGCTGGTACCCCGCGCGCGAGAGATCGTCGCGGTAGAGGGTGATGTCGACGTAGCCCGCGGGAACGTCGACCCCTTCGATCGCGCGGATCTTCTCCTGGATCCTCCTCGAAAGGGGAACACCCCCGGAGCAGATGCCGACCAGGGCGATGTCCTCCGCCCCCCGGTTCTTCTCGAGGATCTCGTGGGTGACCCTGGAGAGCATCCTGTCCATCCCTTTTGCATCCAGGATGACCTTCCTGCCGTGTCGTTTCATCGCATGCCCCCGTCTTCAGGTCGCGCGGCGTTTACGGCGGGCAAAAAAAAACCCCCCCGGCCGGCGGGAGGGCATCGTCGAAGCGTCGTTCGGCATCGCGCATCCTTTGCTAACCTCACGGGATTAGCTTAAAAGGTTGAGGGCCATGATACCGCCGCGCCGCAGCCCCGTCAACTCCATTCGGGGAGCTCCATTCGGGGACGGGTCAGTCGATGACCTTCCCGATCCGGCTCCAGCGAACGAAATCCGGCCAGCGCCACACCTGGTACCAGCGGATGTCGCGGCTCCAGTCCACGGAAAAATAGATGAAGAGCGCCTCTCCGACGACCTTGTCCATGTCCACGAACCCCCAGAACCGGGAATCGTACGAGCGGTCCCGGTTGTCCCCCATGACGAACAGCTTTCCCGGGGGGACTCTCAGCGGGGGCATGTTGTCCCGCGCGGGCGGGAAGCCCTCTTCCTCCCGCCCGTCCGCGTACCGGACGTACGGCTCCTTGAGGGGGACCCCGTTCACGAAGACCTTCTTGTGCCGGATCTCGACGGTATCGCCCGGGACTCCCACGACACGCTTGATGAAATCCTTCTTCGGGTCCTCCGGAAACTCGAACACGATGATGTCTCCCCGTCTCGGGCTGCGGAATTCGAGGACCCGCCCGTTCGTGAAGGGGATATGGTATCCGTAGATGAACTTGTTGACGAAGATGTGGTCCCCCACGAGGAGGGTGTTCTCCATCGAGCCCGAGGGGATCTTGAACGCCTGGATGACGAGGGTCCGGACGACGAGGGCGATGAGGAGCGCGACGATGAAGGCCTCGACGTACTCCCGGACCCTCCCCTTCCTCCCCGCCTCCGGCGCGGGCCGCCCGCCGCGCGACCCGGACTCCGTGTTCGCTCTCACGGCGATCATTCCTTCACCTTGAGGATCGAAAGGAACGCTTCCTGCGGGATTTCCACCGTCCCGACCTGCTTCATCCGCTTCTTCCCCTCTTTCTGCTTTTCGAGCAGTTTCCGCTTGCGCGTGATGTCGCCGCCGTAACACTTGGCGAGCACGTTCTTCCGGATCGGCTTGACGGATTCGCGGGCGACGACCTTCGAGCCGATCGCCGCCTGGATCACCACCTCGAACAGCTGGCGGGGGATCAGCTTCCGGAGGCGCTCGGTCACGTCCCGCCCCTTGTGGTAGGCGCTGTCGCGGTGGACGATGAGGGAGAGCGCGTCCACCTTCTCCCCGTTGATCAGGATGTCCAGCTTCACGAGGTCTCCCCGCCGGAACTCGAGAAACTCGTAGTCCATCGAGGCGTATCCGCGCGACGCCGTCTTGAGCTTGTCGTAGAAGTCGAGGACGATCTCGCTCAGCGGGAGCTGGTACTCCAGGATGACGCGGTTCGACGTCACGAACCGCATCTGCTTCTGGACGCCCCGCCTCTCCTCGCACAGCTTGAGGACGCCGCCGAGGTGCTCGGCGGGCAGGTGGATGGTGGCGGCGATGAACGGCTCCTCGATGTAATCGAGCTCGAGCGGCTCCGGGAGTCGCGCGGGGCTGTCGACCTCGACCACCGAGCGGTCCCGCCGGATCGCACGATACCCGACCGTCGGCGCCGTCGTGATGAGCGCGACGCCGTATTCCCGCTCGAGCCGCTCCTGGACGATCTCCATGTGCAGAAGCCCCAGGAACCCGCAACGGAACCCGAATCCGAGCGCCACGGAGGTCTCGGGGTCGGCCGTGAAGGACGCATCGTTGAGGCGCAGCTTCTCGATGGCGGTCCGCAGCTGGCCGTACTCGTCCGAGACGACCGGGTACAGGCCGGCGAACACCATCGGGCGGACGACCTTGAACCCCGGGAGGGGAACCGCCGCCGGGCGCCGCGCGTCCGTGATGGTGTCCCCGACCTTGGTCTCGCGGACCTCCTTGATGTTCGCGACGACGAATCCGACCTCGCCGGGCCCCAGCGCGGCGACCTCCGTCGGGTGGGGGCTGAAGACGCCGACCTTCTGGACCTCGAAGGCGTTTCCCGTGGCCATGAGGAGGATCCTCTGCCCCGGGGCGACGGTTCCCTCGAAGACGCGGGCCAGGATGACGACCCCGACGTAGTTGTCAAACCACGAATCGATGATGAGCGCCTTCGTCGGCGCGTCCGGGTTTCCCTCGGGCGGCGGGATCTTCAGGACCACCGCCTCGAGGATCTCGGGGACGCCGGTCCCCTTCTTGGCGCTCGCGGCGATCATGCCTTCGGTTTCGAGCCCGACGATGTCCTCGATCTCCCGGCGCACGCGCTCCGGCTCCGCGTTGGGAAGGTCGATCTTGTTGAGGACCGGGACGACCTCGAGGTTCTGCTCCAGCGCCATGTAGACGTTGGCGAGGGTCTGCGCCTCGACGCCCTGCGAGGCGTCCACGACGAGGATGGCCCCCTCGCAGGCGCACAGCGATCGCGACACCTCGTAGGAGAAATCGACGTGCCCCGGGGTGTCGATCAGGTTGAGAACGTAAGGCCTTCCGTCCGCGGCGACGTATTTCATCCGGACCGTCTGGGCCTTGATGGTGATTCCGCGCTCCCGCTCGATCTCCATCTTGTCCAGGAACTGGTCGACCCTCTCCCGTTCCGTCAGGGTGCCGGTGAGCTCCATCAGCCGGTCGGCGAGGGTCGACTTCCCGTGATCGATGTGGGCGATGATGGAGAAATTGCGGATGTGCTCGATGCGCATGTTACCACGTGTCGGAATCTCTCGTCGTTTCGCGGAAGAAAGAATAGGTCCGGGCGAGTCCTTCCTCCAGGAACGTCTCAGGATACCATCCGAGCTCATCCAGGGCCAGCCTGTTTTCGAGGCAGGAACGGCGTTGCTCCCCCGGCATCGCCGGGCCGTGGATCTCCTCCTGCCGCGCGCCGGCCAGCTGCCGCAGCGCCCGGAAGAGCGTGTTGACGCTCGTCTCGATCCCGGTCCCGATGTTGACGGCCCGGCCGCTCCCGCGCCCCAGGGCCGCGAGGTTCGCCCGGACGACGTCGCCGACGTAGACATAGTCGCGCGTCTGCTCCCCGTCCCCGTTGATGATGGCCGCCTGGCCCCGGAGCAGGCGGCGGCAGAAGATCGCGACGACGCCCGCCTCGCCGTGGGGGTCCTGGCGCGGCCCGTAGACGTTGGCGTACCGGAGCGCCGTGAAGTCCATCCCGTACTGGGCCCGGTAGAAGTTGAGATAGCACTCCACGGAGACCTTCGCGGCCCCGTAGGGGCTCACCGGCCGCAGCGGGTGCGCCTCGTCGGCCGGAAACCGCTCCTGCTCGCCGTATCCCGCGCCCCCCGAGGACGCGAACAGGAACTTGCGGACGCCGCTCTGCCGGCACGCCTCGAGGAGCCGGATCGTCGCGATGATGTTGACCTGCGCGTCGAAGACCGGGTCCGCGACGGAGGCGCGGACGTTGATCTGGGCCGCGTGGTGGTTGACGACCTCCGGGCGGAACGTCCTCACGGCCTCCGCCGCCGTGTCGGAGCCGATGTCGCACAGGACGAACCGGGCGGCGGCCGGGACGTTCTCCTTCTTGCCGGACGAGAGGTTGTCGATCACCATGATCTCGTGCCCCTCCGCCGCGCAGGCGTCGGCGACGTGGGACCCGATGAATCCCGCCCCGCCCGTGATCAGGATGCGCATGGGCTCTCCCTCCGCTCGTCGTCGCGGGTCATCGCGTCTTCCCGCGCCTGGCCGTCGTCGCCAGGAATTCGAGGACCGCCTCCCGCCAGGGCCTGGGCGACTCCCCCGTCGCGCGCCGGTACTTGTCCTTCGACAGGACCGAGTAGGGCGGACGCGGCGCGGGAAGCCCGAGCTCGGCGGTCAGGCAGGGCGCGGGCGCGATGCCCCCGGGAAAGGCCTGTTCGAGGACGAAGGCCGCGAACTCGTACCAGCTGGTCTCGCCCTCGTTCGAAAAATGGAACGTGCCGCGCGCGCCGGCCTCCAGCAACCGCCGCGTCGCCCGGGCGAGGTCCCGGGCGTAGGTCGGACATCCCCGCTGGTCCGTCACGACCCGGAGCGCCTCTCCCCGCTTCGCCCTGTCGAGGATCGCGAACACGAAGTTCCTCCCGCCCGCCCCGAAGAGCCACTGGGTCCGGACGAGGAGATGGTCGGGCGCCTCCGCCCGAACCGCCTCCTCGGCCGCCCACTTGGTCCGCCCGTACGCCGACACCGGATGCGCCGCGTCGTCCTCGACGTAGGGCCGGTCGGAGCTGCCGTCGAAGATGTAATCCGACCCGAAGGTGACCAGCAGCGCCCCCCGGGCGCGGCACTCGCGGGCCACGTTGCGGGTTCCCTCGGCGTTCACGGCCCATGCCGCGGCCTCGTCGGACTCGGCCCTGTCGACCGCGGTGTAGGCCGCGCAGTGCACGACGACGTCCGGCCGGAAACGGCCGACCGCCTCGCGGCACGCCGCCGCGCTCGTGACGTCGCACTCCCCCACGTCCACCGAGCCGACGTCGTGATCGTGGCGGAACTCCGCCTCGATCTCCCTGCCGAGGAGCCCGGCTCCCCCCGTGATCAGCACGCGTCGCCTCAATTCCCGAATTCCCCGATTCCGCGGAGTCCGAACATGAGCCTGATGCTCGTTTCGTCGGGATGCGATTTCTTGTAATAGACGGCGCCGACGCTCCAGCAGTCGCTGCGCGGATACGTCGTCACCGTGATCATGCCGTCGGACACCTCCCTGTTCCTGACGGAGTAGTTCCAGTCGGAGCGCAGGCCCAGGAACCGGAACGGCCGGAACGCGACGATCCCGTTGACGTCCTGCGAGAGGCCGCGCGTGATCCCGTAGGAGAGCAGCACGCGGTCTTCGTCGCCCCGCGTCCATCCGCCGCCGACGGACGCGGTCGTCAGGTCTCCCGCCACCGGATCGAACAGCGCTTCCCCCGTCATCCTCCAGCGGGGCGCCGGCGCCACGCGAAACCGGGCGTAGATGTCGGATGCCGCCGCGCGGCCGCCCGACGCCTGGCCGGTCTCGAGGTCGATCTGCTCCCGGAGCGTCCTCGCGAACGGCTGCAGGGGGTCCACGTAGACGGCGTCCGACATCGCTTCGCGCTTGAGGTCGTAGGCCCATTCGACCTCCAGGACCCCCACTTCCGACGCATGCCCCTCCTCGGCCAGCCGGGTGAGCCGCTGCGCCAGCGCCACGCTGAACTGCCGCTGCGGCCGCACCCGGGACCACTGGTCGGTCGTCGGGATGTCCGACTGCTCGACGTCGGGGATCCAGCGGAACCCGATCGTGGGCTCCACGGTGTGCGAGAGCCGGACCGTCTCGCTCCGGACGAAGGTCCGCCTCCAGACCGCGGACAGGTCGGCCCCCGCGAGGGGGACGACCCTGCCGCTGTCCGTCACGGGCCTGTCGCCCCACGCGGAGACGGTGCGCGACGCCAGGAGGTCGGCCCCGCCGTACGGGACCAGCGAAACGGACGGGTAGAGGGTCACCGGCCATGACACCCCGACCAGGCCCCTCCCCCTCAACTCGCGGTCGCCGGCGCGCCGGTAGAAGTTCTCGACCCTCAGCTCGCCCCCCGCCTCGATCCCGGTCTTCCCGACCGGCCGCGCGAGGACCTGCGCGCCGTACTCGGGGAGACGCTGAACGGTGTTGTCCTCCGGGATCCCCTGGTGGTCCTGCACCCAGGTCACGGAGAGCGTCTGCAGGCTGTTGGCGCCCCGTCGCGCGACGAAACCGCGCGACGGGACCGCCCTCGCGGACCTGAGGATCTCGGGGTCCACCAGGTCGACGTAATAGGCGTCGTCGGACACGAGATCCCACTTCGCGTTCGCGGTCCAGTCCCCCGCGGACCTCAGGACGTTTTCGCCGTAGAACCGGTATCGTTCGCGGCGGGTCAGCCGGTCGCGGAAGGAGGTCGCCCGCGCGGCGCCCTCGGACGCGTCGTTCAGGACGTACCGGTACTCGGCCTCCGGCCGGTAGCCGCGCGCGGACATCGCGTCCAGGGTGAACGTGGCGTCGCTCCAGCGGTTGATCGCCCAGTAGTAAGGAAGCGTGAGCTCGTATCCCCGGCTCCCGCTGTGCTGGAAGCCGGGGAGCAGAAAGCCGCTCTGCCGGGTCAGCTTGACCGGAAACGCGGCCCAGGGCAGCCACAGGACGGGAATGCCCCTCACCTTGAAGGTCACGTCCTTGGCGACCGCGTAGCCGTCGATGTTGAGCCGCGATCGCCCCACCATGATCTTCCAGTCGGGCTCCGGATCGCACGGGCAGGTGGTGAGGCTCCCTTTCCGCACGGTGAACGATCTCGGCCCCGTCTTCTCGAACCGCTCGCTCGTCAACTGGTAGTTGTTCGTGCTCAGACGGATGCTGCCGTTGTAGAGGGCCCCCTTCTCGGTCCGGATGTTGATGACGATGCGGTCGAACGAGAATTCGTCCCCCTCGTCCCTGTAATGGACGTGGCCCGAGAACTCGGCCTCCCCCGAAGACGCGTCGTACCGGATCCGGTCCGCCCGGACGGTCCGTGGCCCGAGACCGACCTCGACGTTTCCTTCGGCGAGGACGACCCCCGAATTCTCGTCGTAGGAAAGCGTGTCGGCCGAGAGCGTCACGGGACCGCCGAGGGCAAGGCCGGGCAGCGTCGCCTTCTGTCCGGGGAGGGGCGTCGGGATCGAGACCTCGGCGCGCGCCGGCAGGCCGGCGAAGAGGGCGCCCAGGAGTCCGGCCACGACCCCGGCGCGCCGGATCACGGGTTCGCCCCGACCCGGTGCCGGTAGGCGTCCCCGACCGCGACGAGGGAGCCGCAGACGATCACGATCCCGCGTTTCCCGGCCTCTTCGCGCGCCGTCCGCCACGCCGCATCGAAGCTGCCCGCGGTCCGCACCGGCACCCCCTCCCGCCGGCAGGCGGCCACGAGGCGGCGAAGCGGCGCCGCCCGCTCGTGCCCCATCTCGTATGCGACCCAGAGATCCACGTCGCCCCGGAGCGCGCCCAGGAAGCCCCGGACATCCTTGTCCCCGAGCATGCTCCAGAGCGCGACCACGCGCCCGATGCGGCCGCCGGCTTTCATCTCCGCCAGCGCGCGCCCCAGAACGGTCCCCGCGTCCGGATTGTGCGCGCCGTCCACCCAGGCCCGGGCGTTTCCGGGGCCGGGAAGCCGGCACAGCCGGCCGGGCCACCGCGCCTCGGCCAGCGCCTCGCGGGCGGCGGACGCGAACTCCGGCGCGCCGAAGCCGCGCCGGCGCGCCGACAGCCACGCGGCGGCGCACGCGACGGCGGCGTTGTCGCGCTGGAATGCGCCCGCCATTCCGATCCGCACCCGGGGCAGGGACATTCCCGGGATGCGGAGGTCGAACCGACCGCGCCCCGCGTCCTCCCACCGGAAGTCGCGCCCCCACTCCCAGACCGGGCAGCCGGCCTGCGCCGCGGCCTTCCCGGCGACGCGCCGCGCCGCGGTCCTCATCCTGCCGAACACGGCGGGAACCGCGTCCCGGAGGATCCCGGCCTTTTCGGAGGCGATCGCGCGGATCGAGCGGCCGAGCCATTCCGTGTGATCGACCCCGACGTTCGTGATCACCGCGACCTCCGCGGGGCATGCCGTGGTCGCGTCCCATCGCCCCCCGAGCCCCGTCTCCATGACCGCCAGGGCCACGCCGCGCCGGCGGAACCAGTCGCACGCCGCCCAGGTCATCTCCTCGAACCAGGACAGCGGCGCCCCGGCCGCGCAGGCCACGGCGCGCGACAGGACCGAGGCCCGCGCCAGCGCCCGCCGGAGCGCGGCGTCCGGGATCGCCGCGCCGGAGACGCGGATCCGCTCCACGGGGGAGACGAGATGCGGGGAGGTGTAGAGGCCGACGGGTGCGCCGAGCAGGCGCCGCAGGATCGCCTCGGCAAAACAGGCGGTCGACCCCTTGCCGTTGGTCCCGGCCACGTGGATCGTCCGGAACGAACGTTCCGGGTGGCCGGAGATGTCGAGCGCCAGGAGGATCCTCTCCAGGCCCGGCTGGATCCGTTCCGCCGCCCCGCCCAACCCTCTCATCTTCCGTTCGGCGGGGGGAGGAACCGGAGGATCTGCGTCAGCGTGCCCTTGAGCTTCGTCCGCTCCACGATCATGTCGACCATCCCGTGCTCCAGGAGGAACTCGGCGCGCTGGAACCCCTCGGGGAGCTTCTGCTTGATGGTCTGCTCGATGACGCGGGGTCCCGCGAAGCCGACGAGGGCTCCCGGCTCGGAGATGATCACGTCGCCGAGCATCGCGAAGCTCGCCGCCACCCCGCCCGTCGTCGGATCGGTCATCACGCTGATGAACGGAATGCGTGCGCCCGAGAGCCGCGCCAGGGCCGCGCTCGTCTTCGCCATCTGCATGAGCGAGAGGGTCCCCTCCTGCATCCGCGCGCCCCCCGAGGCGCTGAAGACGATCAGCGGCCGCGACTGCGCCAGCGCCGCCTCGGCCGCCGCGGTCACCTTCTCACCGACCGCGCACCCCATCGAACCCCCCAGGAACTCGAAATCGAGGACCGCCAGGACCACGTCGATCCCGTTGATCTTCGCCGTCCCCGTGATGACGGCCTCCTTGCGGGCGGTCTTCTTGCGGGCTTCCTTGAGCCGCTCGGTGTACTTCTTGGTGTCCGTGAAGCCGAGCATGTCGACGGATTCGATGTCCTCGCCGAACTCCTGGAACGTCCCGTCGTCCGCGATGGACTTGATGCGCTCCAGGGCGGGAATGCGGAAATGGTAGTTGCACTTCGGGCAGACGGACAGGTTCCGCTCCACCTCGGGCTTGTAGATGATCTCGAGGCACGCCCCGCACTTGATCCACATCCCTTCGGGGATCTTGATCCTCTTCTCGCCGTCTTCCTTCCTGCGGAACAGTCTTATCGCCATGGCCGTTTCACCTCGCCGCCCGCTTCAGGGAGTGGACGAGACGGCGGAGCTCGCCCGGCCCCCGCCGGGACGTCCCCCACCGCTCGACCACGCGCACGCACGCGCTCCCGACGACCGCGGCATCCGCGAACCGGGTCGTCTCGCGGGCCATCGCCGGGGTCGATATGCCGAAGCCGACAGCCACGGGAAGCCGCGTCCGCGCCCGAACGGCGCGCGCCCATGCCGCAAGGCCCGGCGGAAGGGCGCGCCGGACCCCCGTGATGCCGGTCACCGAAACGAGGTAGAGGAATCCGGATCCCGCGGAGGCGGCGCGGCCGATGCGCCTCTCGCCGCTCGTCGGCGTCGCGAGGGGGATCCAGTCCATCGCGGCCTTCCGGACGGCCGGCCGCATCTCGCGGGACTCTTCCGGCGGCAGGTCGACGACGAGGAACCCGTCGACGCCCGCCGCCCGCGCGTCGCGGCACAGCCTCGGAACGCCGTAGCTCAGGAACGGGTTGTAGTACCCGAACAGGACCACCGGCGTGCCGTGCGTCTCGCGCAGCGAGGACACGAGCGCCAACGCCCCGTCCACCGTCATCCCCCCCGAGATCGCGCGCCGCGACGCCGCCTGGATCGTCGGGCCGTCGGCCGTGGGGTCCGAGAACGGGATGCCCACCTCCAGGATGTCCGCGCCCCCGTCGGCGGCGGCCCGAAGGTACGACAGCGAGTGCCGGGCGTCGGGGTCGCCGGCGGTCAGGTAGACGACGAGACCGCCCTCCCCGGCCCCCTTCAGGGAGAGAAAAGCGTCATCGATCCGCGACACCGGCCGCTCCTTCCGCCTGCGCCAGGATGGCGATGTCCTTGTCCCCGCGCCCCGAGACGTTCACGACCAGCGACGCCCGCCGCCCGAGGCGCCGCGCGAGGCGCACGCCGAACGCGACGGCGTGCGACGATTCGAGCGCCGGCATGATCCCCTCGCACCGGGTGAGAAGATCGAAGGCTTCGAGGGCCTGTTCGTCCGTGACCGAGACGTAGGAGGCCCTCCCGGTCGCCTTGAGCCACGCGTGTTCGGGTCCGACGCCGGGGTAGTCGAGTCCCGCCGAGATGGAATGGGCCTCCAGGATCTGGCCGTCCGCGTCCTGGAGCACGAACGACTTGCTGCCGTGGAGGACTCCGATCCGCCCCCGGCACAGGGTGGCCCCGTGCCGCCCCGTTTCCAGCCCGTGCCCGCCCGCCTCGACGCCGTAGAGCGCGACCGCCCTCTTCCCGATGAAGGGGGTGAAGATCCCCATCGCGTTGCTCCCGCCCCCGACGCACGCGACGACGGCGGCGGGGAGCTCCCCGGCCGCCGCGCGGAACTGCCGGAGACACTCCTTCCCGATGACGGACTGGAAGTCCCGGACCATGGCGGGGTACGGATGCGGCCCGGCCGTCGATCCGATGAGGTAGTAGGTCGTGCGGACGTTGGTGACCCAGTCCCGCAGCGCCTCGTTCATCGCGTCCTTGAGCGTGGCCGAGCCCGAGGTCACCGGGATGACGCGCGTCCCGAGGAGCTGCATCCGGAAGACGTTGAGCGCCTGCCGCTCCACGTCCACCGCCCCCTGGTAGACCTCGCAGGGCAGCCCGAAGAGGGCGGCGGCGGTCGCGGTCGCCACGCCGTGCTGGCCGGCGCCGGTCTCCGCGATGATCCGGCGCTTCCCCATCCGCCGGGCGAGCAGGATCTGGCCCAGCGTGTTGTTGAGCTTGTGCGAGCCGGTGTGGCAGAGGTCCTCGCGCTTCAGCAGCACGCGGCAGCCGCGCGCGTCGGAGCTCATGCGGCGCGCCTCGGAGAGCGGCGTCTCGCGCCCGGCGTAGCGCTCCAGGAGCTCGTTCAGCTCCGCGTCGAAGGCCGGGTCGGCCCGGGCGGCGCGCCACGCCTGCTCGAGCTCGAGCAGGGCAGGGACCAGCGTCTCGGGGACGTACCGGCCCCCGAAGGCGCCGTAGCGTCCTCGCGCGTCGGGGAGGTTCGGCTTGCTCATCGCTTCTCCTTGATGCCCTTCGCCTCGCGGATGAACCGCGCGGTCTTCTCGTGATCCTTCACGCCCGGCGCGCTCTCGACGCCGCTCGCCACGTCGACGCCCCACGGCCGGACCTGCCGGACGGCGTCGGCGACGTTCTCGGGGCGCAGGCCGCCCGCGAGGATGATCGGCGCCCGCCGCGCCCCCTCCGACGCCAGCGACCAGTCGAAGGTCTTGCCGCTGCCGCCGTAGTCCGCCGTGTCGGCGTCGAGCAGGAAGCCGGCGACGTCGTACGCGTCGAGGAGGAAGGCGGGGACGCCGTAGCGGCCGAGCGCGTCGAGCGACGCGCGGTCGCGCACGCGGATCGCCTTGATCACCGGGAGCGGCAGCGAGGCGCAGAGCTCCGGCGGCTCGTCGCCGTGGAGCTGCACCCACTGGACCCCCG